>NZ_CP134876.1:6653258-6955679 GCF_032108445.1 Micromonospora halotolerans
TGGACGGCCGCCTGGCAGCCGGCCCGGCTGAAGATGAACAGGATCGCCGGGAGCAGGTTCTCCCGGTCCAGCCGCTCGACGATGTCGGGGCGCATCGGCCCGCGCCAGCGGGGCCCGCGGCGGCCCGCGCCGGGGCCGGCGCTGCGCCCCTCCCCCAGCTCCAGCCGGCGCACGGTGTCCCGCGTGTAGCGCAGCAGCTCCGGATGGACGTCGTGCTTGCGGGCCGCGTCGGCGTCGTGGAACAGGTCGAACATCCGCTTGCCGACCAGCATGTGCTGCCAGAGCGGCACCGGGCGGTGCTCGCTGACCACCACGGCGGTCTCCCCGCGCACGGTGACCAGCCAGTCGGCGAACTCCTCGGCGTTGGAGACGGTGGCCGAGAGCGAGACCAGGGTGACCGAGGCGGGCAGGTGGATGATCACCTCTTCCCAGACGCCGCCGCGGAACCGGTCGGCGAGGTAGTGCACCTCGTCCATCACCACGTAGGCCAGGCCCTCCAGCGTGGCCGAGCCGGCGTAGAGCATGTTGCGCAGCACCTCGGTGGTCATCACCACCACGGGCGCGTCACCGTTGATCGCGTTGTCGCCGGTGAGCAGGCCGACCTGCTCGGCGCCGTAGCGGTCGACCAGGTCGTGGTACTTCTGGTTGGACAGCGCCTTGATCGGCGTGGTGTAGAAGCACTTGCGCCGGGTGGTCGGCCCGCCGCCGCCGTCGGCCGCCGCCGGCTTCCCGGGCGTGCCGCGCAGCGCCAGGTGTACGGCGAACTCGCCCACCACGGTCTTGCCGGCGCCGGTGGGCGCGCAGACCAGCACGCCGCTTCCCCGTTCCAGGGCCTCGCACGCCTCCCGCTGGAAGTCGTCCAGGTCGAACCCCAGATCGAGCGCGAATTCGTCCAGGGCCGGAAAGGCGGAAGCCTGCGCGGCCCGGCGGCGCGCCGCGGCGTACCGCTCGGCGGGACTCGACATGTCCCCAAGATTAATCGGTACCGACGACGACCACCCCCCAAGGCCGTCCGGCAGGTGGGTCGGACCGGGTCGGTAGGGTGCACGACGTGCCGGAACATGCCGAACCGCCCCGACTCTCGAGCGACGCCGACGACGCCGTCCGCCCGAGCCCGTCCCGTCGCCCCGTCGAGGCGGTGCTCTTCGACTTCCACGGCACCCTCGCGCAGGTGGAGGAGCCCCGCGAGTGGGTGATCGCGGCCGCGGCGGCCTGCGGGGTCGAGCTGGACCGGGTGCGGGCCACCGCGCTGGCCGACCGGCTGCTCACCGCCGGCCGGGCGGGCGGGCCGCTGCCGGCCCGGGTGCCGCCCCGGCTGGCCGAGCTCTGGGCCGACCGCGACCTCTACCAGCACGCCCACCGGGGCGCCTACACGGGGCTGGCCGAGACGGTCGACGCCGGCATCGACGGGTTCGCCGACGCCCTCTACGAGCGGGTGCTGGTGCCCGAGGGCTGGGTGCCGTACCCGGACACCGAGCCGGTGCTGGCCGCGCTCCGGGAGGCCGGCGTGAAGGTGGCGCTGGTCAGCAACATCGGCTTCGACGTCCGGCCGCTGTTCGCCGCCTGGAAGCTGGATGGGCTGGTCGACGCCTGGGCCCTGTCGTACGAGGTGGGGCGCTGCAAGCCGGACCCGGGGATCTTCCTTCGGGCCTGCGGGATGCTCGGCGTCGACCCGGAGCGGACGCTCATGGTGGGCGACAGCCCCGCCGACGCGGGCGCCGTGGCCGCGGGCTGCGAGGTGCTGGTGCTGCCCGGTGCCGACCCGGGCCGGCCGAACGGGCTGGGCGCCGTGCTCGACCTCGCCCTCCGCAACTGACCGCACCGCCCGGGTGCGCGCCGGATGCCGGCCTCCCGCCGGCGCCGGAGCTGACCAGCGGCGCTAGCGTCACGGCATGACGCCCGACCGCTCCTTCCGTGCCCGGCTCTCCGGTGGCCGGCTCGGCGCCGTCGGGCTGGTCCTCGGCGGGGCGCTGTCGGTGCAGTTCGGCTCGGCCATGGCCGCGTTGCTGTTCCCGCGTACCGGGGTGGCCGGGGCGGTCACCCTGCGGCTGACCATCGGCGCGCTGCTGATGCTCGCCGTGTGCCGCCCCCGGCTGCGCGGGCACGGCCGGGGCGGCTGGGCGGCCGTGGTCGCGTTCGGGCTGGCCCTGGCCGGCATGAACTCGATCTTCTACCAGGCCATCGAGCGGATCCCACTGGGACCGGCGGTGACCCTGGAGGTGCTCGGCCCGATGGCGCTGTCCGTGGTCACCGCCCGGCGGCTGGCCGCCTGGTGCTGGGCCGGGCTGGCCCTGGCCGGGGTGGCCCTGCTCGGGCAGGGCGGGTTCGACCGGCTGGACCCGGTCGGCGCCGCGCTGGCGCTGGTCGCGGGCGCGCTGTGGGCGGCGTACATCGTCTGCTCGGCCCGGGTCGGCGGGCGGTTCCCGGGGGCCGACGGCCTGGCGCTGGCGCTCGCGGTGGCCGCGCTGGTCACCCTGCCCATCGGGCTGGTGGGGTCGGGCGGCCGGCTCTGGCACCCGGCGGTGCTCGGGCTCGGCACCGGGCTGGCCCTGCTCGCCTCGGTGCTGCCGTACACCCTGGAGCTGCTGGCGCTGCGGCGGCTGCCCACGGCGACGTTCGCCGTGCTGATGAGCCTCGGGCCGGCCATCGCCGCGCTGGCCGGGTGGCTGGTGCTCGGCCAGGCGCTGCACCCGGTGGAGGTGCTCGCCATCGGCCTGGTGATCGCCGCGAGCATCGGCGCGGTCCGCGCCGGCGCCCCGGCCACCCCGGCCGCCCCGGCCGCCGCGCCGCCGCCCGCCGCCGCCCGCCGCGCCGGACGCCGAGGGCAGCCCGCTGGTCAGCGCAGCAGCCGCACCGCCGCCGGCACCGCGCTGACCCGCACCGGCAGGTCGAACGCCCGCTCCCCGTCGGCGTACGTGGTGATGCCCTCGGCGTCCAGCTCGACGGTGCGGGCCCGGTAGCTGCGGACCAGCGGGTGCGTGACGTGGGTGCCCTGGTAGATGCGCGGCTTGACCCGCATGAGGGTGGGCCGGTCGAACCGGCCGCCGACCACCACGTCCAGCAGGCCGTCGTGCGGGTCGGCGTCCGGGCAGATCCGCATGCCGCCGCCGTAGCTGGCCGTGTTGCCCACCGCCACCAGCACCGCGTCGACCTCGTGTTCGGCGCCGTCGAGGCGCAGCCGGTAGCGGCGCGGCCGGAGCCGGGCCAGCTCGACCAGGATGGCCAGGTCGTAGCGGCGCGGGCCGCGCGGCCAGCGCATCCGGTTGGCCCGCTCGTTGACGATCGCGTCGAAACCGGCGGCCAGCACGGCGCCGTACCAGCGCTCGCCGCCGCCCGGGCTGGTCAACCGGGCCAGGTCGACCGGGCGGGCGCGGCCGGCGCGCAGCGCGTCGGCGATCACCTCGACGGCCGCCAGGGGGTCGGCCGGGAAGCCGGTGTCCACGGCGAAGTCGTTGCCGGTGCCGGCGGGCACCGGGCCGAACGGCACCGTCGTGCCGGCGACCGCCTGCAACGCCCGGTGCACCGTGCCGTCCCCGCCGACGGCGACCAGCGCGCCGGCGCCGTCCGCGACCGCCGCGTGGCACGCTGCCTCCGCCTCCTCCGGGGTACGCGCCCGCAGCAGCTCGACCGGCCGGCCGGCGGCGCCCAGCCGCTCCAGCAACTGGGGCAGCAGGCCCTCGTGCCGTCCCCGGCCGGCGGTCGGGTTGGCGAGCACGGCCACCGGGCCGGGCGGGACAAGATCGTGCGCGGTCACGGCGAGCACCGTACGGCACGAGCCACGCCCCTCACCAGGGGCGACACCCTCGTTCGCGACGGACGGGGCAGCGCGGCGAGCGACCGCCCGGCATACTCCCCGTGATGCGCACCCGCATCCTGCTCGCCGTCGCGGCTCCGGTCGCGCTCGCCCCGCTCCTGCTGGCCGGCGGCCTCTGGTGGGCCCAGCGCCCGGTCGAGCCGGCCTGGCACGACAACGCGGTCGCCGACGCCACCGAGACCGCCGACCGGATCCAGGCGCGCTTCGCACGCGATCACCTCTACAAGGCTGCGGACTACGCGCACACCGCCGGTCAGGAGCCCGGGGTGGCCGTGCTCCAGGTCCACGGCGAGACGCACTGGCAGACCGGGGTCACCCTGGTGCTCCGGGTCACCGGGCACGGGCAGGGGGTCAACGGCAAGGGCATGGTCATCGAGGGGGACGTACAGGTCTGCTTCCGGTTCCGGCTGGGCCCCGAGCGGGACGGCCGCGACGACGGCATCGACTGCCCGTCGGGCGACCCGCTGCCGGTCCGCCCGGACCCCTCCCTGAGCGGAGTGGACGACCGGCTGAAGCGGGCCCTCGCGGCCGCCGGCCCGGACGAGGTGGCCGTCCGCGCCGCGGTCGACGGCCTCGGGCTCGACCCGGCCGTTCGGCGGGAGGTCGCCGCCGCCGGCGGCACGGTCGGCGTGGCCCTGCGCGCCACCCAGTACGACTGCCTGCTGGCCCGGGTCGGCCCGAAGGGCGCCCAGACGTGGCGGCCCTCCCACACCCAGCTCGCCCCCGGGGAACTGCCCTGCACGGCCGGCACGGCGCTGAGCAGCCAGTTCGGCCGCTACCCGCGCTGACGGTCAGAACGTGATGCGCACCTTCAGCGCGGTCCGCTCGTCCATCGCCCGGTAGCCGTCCGGCACCCCGTCGAGGGTCACCGAGCGGTCGAAGACCGGGGACGGGTCGATGGCGCCGTCCAGCACGTCGACCAGCAGCTCGGGGATGTACGCGCGGGCCGGCGCGACGCCGCCGGCGACGGTCACGTTGCGGTCGAACATCTGCTGGATGTCCACCCCGGCGCTGCCGCCGTGCGGCACGCCGACGTAGCCCACCGCGCCGCCGTCGCGGGCGATCGAGATCGCGGTCCGCATCGACTCCTCGGTGCCGACCGCCTCCAGCACGGCGTGCGCGCCCTGGCCCTTGGTCAGCTCCCGGACCGCGGCGATCGCCGCCTCGCCCCGCTCGGCGACCACGTCGGTGGCCCCGAAGGAGCGGGCGATGTCGGTCCGCGCGGTGTGCCGGCCCAGCGCGATGATCTGCTCGGCGCCCAGCCGCTTCGCGGCGAGCACCCCGCAGAGCCCGACCGCGCCGTCGCCGACCACGGCCACGGTGGCCCCGGGGCGGACCCGGGCGGCGAGCGCCGCGTGGTGCCCGGTGGCCAGCACGTCGGACAGCGCCAGCAGCGCGGTGAGCAGCCGCGGGTCGCCGGCGGCCTCGGCGGGCAGCTTCACCAGGGTGCCGTCGGCGTACGGGACCCGCACGGCCTCGCCCTGGCCGCCGTCCGAGCCGACGGAACCCCAGAAGCCGCCGTGCGGGCAGGAGGTGTGCAGCCCCTCGCGGCAGAAGTCGCAGGTGCCGTCGGACCAGACGAACGGCGCCACCACCAGGTCGCCGACCCGCACCGAGCCGACCTCGGCGCCGACGGCCTCGACCACGCCGAGGAACTCGTGACCGATGCGCTGCCCCGGCTGCCGCTGGGCGACCCCCCGGTACGCCCACAGGTCACTGCCGCAGATGCAGGCCAGCACGGTGCGGACGACGGCGTCGGTGGGGGTGCGGACGGCCGCGTCCGGCACCTCCTCGACCCGGATGTCGTTCGGGCCGTGGATCACGGTGGCGCGCATGGCGGAGGTCCTCCCGGTGAGCGGGGCGGGCGCCGGGGCGGTGCGGCCGGCGGCGGGGCGGGCGGCCCCGGGCGAACACTAGACCGCCCGGGACGCGCCGCGAATCCCGTTCACCGGCCGCGTGGCGGGGCTCACCGCTCAGCGCACGATGAGCTGCCTGGTCACCGGGGCGGCGCCGTCGCCCTTGACCTTCAGCGTCCAGGTGCCGGCGCCGACGAACGTCACGACCGCGTCCGCCGTGCCGTTCGGCTCGGCCTTGACCTCGGCCGCGCGCTTGCCGTCCGGGTTGAGCACGTCCAGCGTCCGGGCCGCCGTGGTCTTGTTGGTCACCCGGAACTGGATCTTCTCGCCCGGCTCGGCGATCAGCCCCTCCGCGCCGGTGATCCCGGCCGCCGTCAGCTCGACGGCGACCTCCCGGTCGTACGCCGTCTCGGCGGCGGCGCTGGCCACGGCGCCGTCGTCGGAGACGGTGATGCGGGTGCGCACGCCGTCGCCCTGCCGGCCCGGCTTGCAGGCCACCTCGTACAGGCCGGTGGCGAGGGTGGCCCGCAGGTCCCCGGTCTTCCCCGGTGCGACGTCCGCCGCCTCGGCGACCACCTTGGTGAAGCCGGCCCCCTCACGGCCGTACAGGAAGACCCCGGTGGCCTGCTGCCCCCGGTTGGTCACCGCGAAGGTGACCGCGCCCGGGTTGAAGAGGGTGGTGGCGACCTCGCAACTGGTGTCGGTGGCGGTCACCGGGACCTGCCAACCGGTGGGAGCGGGGTCGTCGTCACCGCAGGCGGTGAGGGCGGCGGTGGCGCAGATCGCGGCCACGACGGCGGCGGTACGGCTCTTCATCGGCTCTCCGGGGCGGAGGTCAGGGGCTGACCAGGACGGACGCCGACAGCCACCCCCGGCACACCGCCCGGGGGGACTTCGGCGGAGTCAGGAGAGTGTAAGCGGGCCGGCCGTCCTGGCAAGGGGACAGGTTGACTGGATCGTGGCCACCCGCCGAGGCGGGTCAGCGGGTGAGATGGGCCAGGCCGCTGCCGATCACGTCCCGCCGCCCCCACCGGCCCGGCACGTCGAGCAGCTCCACCCGGCCGAACCGGGCCGGCACCCGCGGCGCCATCAGCAGGTGCTCGCCGGCCGCCTCCAGCCCGAGCAGGGCCCGCAGCAGCAGGAACGGGGCCGCCGTCGCCATCGCCTGCGGGCTGTTCGCGGTCGGAAAGCTCACCGGATACTCGGTCAGCACCCGGTCGTAGCCGGCGAACGCCTCGGGCAGCCGGCCGTGGAAATAGCGGGAGACGTCCACGATGGCCTCGGCGATCCGCCCCGCCTCCTCGGCGAAGCCGTAGCGGCGCAGGCCCCAGGTGATCAGCGCGTTGTCGAACGGCCACACCGCACCGACGTGGTAGCCGAGCGGGTTGTACCGCTCCTGCCCGGTGGCCAGGCTGCGGATGCCCCAGCCGGAGAAGAGCCGCGGCCCGACCAGGTGAGCGGCCACCTCCGCGGCCCGCTCCGGCGGGACGATGCCGCTCCACAGCAGATGGCCCATGTTGGACGCCAGCGCGTCGACCTGACCGCCGTCACCGTCCAGGGCCAACGCGTAGTAGCCCCCGTCGGCGATCCAGAAGTCCCGGTCGAAGCGTTCCCGCAGCGCCGCGGCCTCCCGCTCCAGCCGGTCGGCGTACGCGGGGTCACCCCAGAACTCCCGGGCCATCCGGGCGCCCCGCAGCTTCGCGTCGTACGCGTACCCCTGGAGTTCGCAGGTGGCCAGCGGCGGGCCGGGCAGCCGCCCGTCGGCGTGACAGATCGCCTCCGGCGAGTCCTTCCACCCCTGGTTGGCCACCCCCGAACGCTCGTTGCGCCGCAGGTACCGGATGTAGCCGTCGCCGAGCAGGTCGCCGTACTCGTCGATCCACCGCAGAGCCGCCCGGGCCTCGTCCTCGAACTCCCGCACCAGGTCGACGTCGCCGCTCCACCGCTCGTACTCGTCGAGCAGGATCACGTAGAGCGGGGTGGCGTCGGCGGTGCCGTAGTACGGGGAATGCGGATACTGCTCGAACGCCACCGTCTCCCCGTAGCGGAGCTCGTGGAGGATCTTGCCGGGCTCCTCGTCGCGGAAGTCGTCGAGCACCGCGCCCTGCTCGATGCCGAGCATCCGCACGGTCGCCGAGGCCAGCTCCGGCGCGACCGGCAGCGCCATGAAGCTGGTGAGGATGCTGTCCCGGCCGGTGATGGTGGCCGCCCAGGGCAGGCCGGCGGCAGGCATCACCTGGTCGGGCAGGCTCAGCGGCGAGTACCGCAGCGCCGCCAGGTCCACGAGGCTGCGCCGGTAGATCTCGGTCAGTGCCTCCCAGTCGCAGCTGAGCTGGGGCGTCCGGGACAGCCACCCGGCCAGGTCGTGCTGCCGTTCCTCGGTGCCGGCCCGGGGCCGCCGCTCCAACCGGTCCCGGACGTCCACCCCGTCCGGGCGCAGCACCAGCGCCCGCACGCGCAGCGTCATCGTCCAGGCCCGCTTGGGCGCCAGCGGCACCGTCCAGGTGAAACCCCGCTCGTCCACCCGCACCGGTTCGCTGCTGGTCACCACCGTCTCCCGCCAGAACCGCTCCCGCTGGTAGCCGAGGCGCAGCCCGCGCTCCTCGCACCGCTGGTAGAGCCGCCCCGGCGGGGTGCGCTCGGTGACGACGCCCAGGACCGGCGCGAAGTCGCTGCCCACGTCGAGCCGGAGGGTGAACTCCGCCGGCGCGTGGTGGTGGTTGAACACCGTCAGCCGCTCCTCGAGGGCGCCGCCGGTGATCGCGCGCTCCCGGATGAGCGAGGACTTGGCGTCCACGTAGTGCGTCGGGGCGCCCGGGACCAGGAAGAACCGCAACTGGAGGTGGTCCCGCTCGGCGATGGAGAGCGACGTCAACCGCTCGCCGTCCAGGGTGAGGCGCCAGACCGACAGGAACCGGGTGTCGAAGTCGAAGAAGCCGACGGGATTGGCCGCGGTCGCGTCGATGTCGCCGTTGTCCTCGCTGAGGACGAAGACGTTGCCGTCCAGCACCCGGATCAGGTTCGGGATCATCCGGGCTCCCCGCGCTCGCCGGCGCGGACCCGCGGGTGCCGCGTCCCGGGCGGTGCCGGGAAAAGTCGCTCCAGCAGCACCACGAACCGGAAGTGCCCCTCGGCGACGATGTCGTTGCGCAGCCAGGCGGTGAGCGGCTTGGCCTCCCCCCTGGCCATCCGGAGGAAGAAGTCCCGCCGGGTGCGGATCACCGTGTCGGCGTACCGGGCGCGGTGTGCCACCGCGAGCCGGCCCTGGTGGATGGTGACGTGCCAGACGTCGAGCCCGTCGGTCCCCTCCAGCTCGAACCGGATCGTGCCGGTGGTGCGGCGCAGCAGCCGCTCGGGTGCCTGCCGGGCGAGCTGCGCGAAGAACGCCTCGATCGGATCGGACACCGCACCGCCTCCCGGGAGAGGGCCCCCGCGCCGCCGGCACCGATGCCCGGCGGGCCGCGATGACGGGTGCGTCCGCGCCGCCTCGGGCGCCGCCCCAGACTATCGCCGCGCCCCGGCAGGGACCCGGCGATCGGGGGAACTGCGGAGGCCGGCAGGATGGCGGGATGCGCCTGGTCTCCCTGCTCCCCTCGGCCACCGAGATCGTCTACGCCCTGGGGCTCGGCGACGACCTGGTCGGGGTCACCTTCGAGTGCGCGGTGCCTCCCGCGTACCGGGCCGGCACCACCGTCGTGGTCGGCGGCCGGGACACCCGCGGCATGAGCCCCGGCGAGATCGACGCTTACGTCAGGAGTCAGCTCGCCGCCGGCGCGGACCTCTACACCCTGCACGCCGGGGCGCTGGCCGGGCTGGACCCGGACCTGATCCTCACCCAGGACCTGTGCCGGGTGTGCGCACTGCCGTCGGGCCGGGTGGCGGACGCCGTCGAGCACCTCGGCTGCCGGGCGGAGGTGCTGTCGCTCGACCCGTACACCCTGGCGGACGTCCTGGACACGATCCTGGCCGTGGGCGCGGCGGCCCGGGTGCCGGACCGCGCCGAGGCCCTGGTGGACGGGCTGCGGGCGCGGCTCGCGGCGGTCCGCGCGGCGGTGGCCGGCCGGCACCGGCGGCGGGTCGCCGTGGTGGAGTGGGTCGACCCGCCGTTCGGCGCCGGGCACTGGATCCCCGACCTGGTCGAGGCCGCCGGCGGCGAGCCGGTGGCGACCCACCCCGGGGCCCGGTCCACGCCGACCACCTGGGCCGCGCTGCGGGCCGCCCGGCCCGAGGTGGTGCTGGTCGCGCCGTGCGGCTTCGACCTGGACGGGGCCGCCGGGCAGGCCGCCGGGGTGGCCGCGCACTTCCCCGGCGCGGAGATCTGGGCGCTGGACGCGGACGGCCTGGTGGTGCGGGCCGGCCCGCGCCTGGTCGACGGGGCCGAGGCGATCGCGGCGATCCTGCACCCGGACGCCGTCCCCGCCGCGCCGGAGGGCGCGGCCCGCCGGGTGGCCTGAGCCCGCCGGCGCCGGTGGCGCCCAGCGCGGGCGGCGGCGTCCCGCGGACCCGACCACCGCACGTCGCCGACGGCACGTCGGTCCGGCTCAGGCGGCGCGGCGGGCCGGTTGGCCGTCCCGACCGAGCGGGGCGAGCCGGCGCCAGCGGGGCAGCTCGGTCACCACGGTGGCCGCCGCCAGCAGGGTCACCGCGACCGCGACCGGCCGCGGCCAGGCCGCCCAGGCCCCGAGCGTGGCGGCGACCAGTTGCAGCAGCACCAAGGCGACGGTGACCGGCCCGGACACCGGCACGATGACCTGCCGCTTGTCGCCGGGGGTGGCGAACACGGTGGGCAGGCCGATCAGCAGCACCACCGAGGCGACCGCCAGCACCACGGAGTGCCGGGCGAGAGCCCACGGGGCGGCGACCCAGGCAACCAGTTCGGTCAGGAAGCGCAGCGCAGAGGGCAGGTCGGGACGCCCGGCCCGGTCGTTGTCGGTCACGGCCGCCAGTATGCCGAGCCACCGGAGCCGACCGCTGTCCGGCAAACCCGCTTGCCGCCCGCGGCGCGGCCGGGCAGGGTGGCGGCGTGGACCTGCGCAGCTCCCTGGCCGACGCGGCGGACCTGGCCGCCGGCACGGTGGTGCTGGTCGAGGGGGCCAGCGACCGGTGCGCCATCGAGGCGGTCGCGCGCCGGCAGGGCCACACCCTCGCCGGGGTGGCCGTGGTGCCGATGGGCGGCGTGACCAACCTCCGGCACTTCCTCGACCTGTTCGCCGACCGCCGGGTCGCCGGCCTCTACGACGCGGGCGAGGAGGGGTACGTGCGGCGGGTCCTGGCGTCCCGCGGCACCGACCTGTCCTCCGCCGGGATCGCCCGGCTCGGCTTCCACGCCTGCCGCGCCGACCTGGAGGACGAGCTGATCCGGGCGCTCGGGACGCCGCGGGTCGAGGAGCTCGTGGAGGCCGCTGGGGACCTGCGGTCGCTGCGGCGCTTCCAGCGGCAGCCCGCCCAGCAGAAGCGGCCGCTCGCCGGTCAGCTTCGCCGCTTCATCGGCACCCGGTCCGGCCGCAAGAGCCGGTACGCGACCCTGCTCGCCGACGCCCTCGACCCGGCCCGCACGCCCGCCCCGCTGGACCGGCTGCTGGCCCAGCTCTGACCGCCCCAGGTGCACGAACGCCGCCCCCGGGTGCGGGGGACGGCGTTCGCGTCAGGTGCTCGGGTGGACCGGTCAGGTCATGTCGTCGTAGCGGCGCTCGATCGGCGCCGGGGCGGCGACCGGCTCGGGCGGCCCGACCGGTGCGGTCGTCTCGACCCCACCGGCGGCCCCGACCGGTTCGACGGACAGGTCCAGCGGCGAGACCTCATCGTCGGGCACGTCGGCGTAGATCTCCCGGCCGCGCCCCCGCCGCTTGTCGTTGATGAACGCCACCGCCACCGCGCCGAAGTAGAGCGCGGAGAGGCAGAACGCCAGCGCCGTCATGCCGAACGGGTCGGGCGTCGGCGTGACCACCGCGGAGAACGCGAAGAACACGAAGATCGCGACCCGCCACCAGCCCAGCAGGCGCTTGGCGCTGGCCAGCCCGACGAAGTTGAGCATCAGCACGATGAGCGGGAACTCGAACGCCACCCCGAACAGCAGGATCAGGTTCGTGACGAAGCCGATGTAGCGGGTGATGTCCAGCGTCGTGGTGACGTCGCCGCCACCGGAGACGTTGAGCAGGAACTCCAGGCCCTTGGACGTGACGAAGAACGCCAGCACCGCGCCGGCCGCGAACAGCGGCGCGGCCAGGGCGGTGAAGAAGTAGGCGTAGCGCCGCTCGTGCCGGTGCAGGCCCGGGGCGATGAACGCCCAGAGCTGGTAGAGCCAGATCGGCGCCGCGATGATCAGGCCGACCCAGAGAGCGACCTTCATCTGCAACAGGAACAGGTCGGCCGGGCCGAGCTGGACGAAGTTGCAGTCGCCGTTGGCGAGCCGCGCCTTCGGCAGGTTGCAGTAGGGCATCTGCAGCACGTGCAGGACCCGGCCGGAGAGCCAGACGCCGACCCCGAAGCCGACCAGGATCGCCAGCGACGCGCGGAACAGCCGGTTACGCAGTTCCCGGAAGTGCTCGATGAGCGTCATCGAGCCGTCGGCGGCCCGCTCGAACGTGCTCGGGCCGCGCTTCTTCAACCCGAAGGCCACGGTGGTGGGGCCCTTTCGGATCAGTTCTCGCGGACGCGCTGCACCGGGTCGACCGGCGGGGCGACCGGCTGCTGCGGCTGCGGGGCGAACTGCTGCTGCTGCGGCTGCGCGACCTGCTGCTGCGGCGCGAGCGGCTGGTAGCCGGCCTGCGCGTCGGCCTTCTCGGCCAGGTCACGGTCGTCGTCGTGCAGGCTCTTGGTCTCGGCCTTGATGATCCGCAGCGAACGGCCCAGCGAGCGGGCCGCGTCGGGGAGCCGCTTCGCGCCGAAGAGCAGGATCAGCACGACCACGAGTACGGCGATGTGCCACGGCTTGAGGGCACCCATGGGAAGCTCCAGTCGCTCTGTGTCGGTGAGGGTGGTCGGAGCCCATCGTACGTGCGTCGAAGACGGTTGCCACCCTGCCGGGCCCCCGGTTGCGGGCCTGGTCGGTGAAGTCTCGGCCAACCCGGAGTGTCCCGTCAACCACCCACGGGGGCGCAATCGTGCGCGGATCCGGCCGCGAACGCGCAGCTACCGAGCAGCGGACCGACCGCCGTCGATCACTTCCCGCGGCTGGCCTTGATCAACGCGATCCGCTCCTGCGCCACGCCCACCCGCTCCTGGAGCGACTCGGCCCGCGCCTGCAGCTCCTCGGCGGCGGAGCGCAGCGACTCCGCCTCGGCCTGGCGCCGCTGCAGGGCCACCGCCGTCCGGCGCAGCCGGGGCAGCCGGGCCAGCACCGGCCGGACCGCCAGGGCCAGCACCACCAGCGCGAACAGCACGACCCCGAGCACGATCCACGTCACCACGGCGGTCAGCCTACTGGGTGACGCCGGCCACCGCCGGGTCGGCGCGGTCGACCGGAGTGGCGTACGCGTCGAGCGCGGCGGCCGCCTGGGCCCGCACCTGCTCGGCCAGCTCGGTCGGCGCGACCACCGTCACGTCCGGCCCGAGCCCGAGCACGAACCGGCGGGCCCAGCCCAGGTCGGTGACCCGCAGCGACACCAGCCACTGCTCGCCGTCGGCCTCGACCCGCTCGCACGGGTAGTACTCGGTGATCCACCGCTCGCCCCGGCCGATCCGCAGGGTGATCAGCGGCAGGTCCGGCGAGGGACGGAACACCCCGTCGCTGAGATCGTGCGGGCGGGCCTGCGGCGGGACCACCGCCTGCTCGGCCAGCTCGGTGACCGCGTCGATCCGGTCGGCCCGGAACAGCCGGACCGCCTCGGCCCGGCGGCACCACGCCTCCACGTACGCCCGGCCGCCGACCATCAGCATCCGCAGCGGGTCGATGGTGCGCTCGGTCGTCTCGTCCCGGGCGGCCGTGTAGTAGGTGATCCGCAGCGCGCGGCCGCGCTCCACGGCGGCGCGCAGCTCGCGGACCCGGGCCGTGTCGCCGGGCAGCCGCACCTCGACCGGGGCGCCGGCCAGGTCACCGGCCGCGCTCTCGATCTTGGCGAGGGCCCGCTCGACCGCCTCGCGGTTGGCCACCCCGGGCGTCTCGGCCAGCATCCGCAGCGCCACCACCAGGGCCAGGGCCTCGTCGGGGGTGAGCCGCAGCGGGCGGTCGATGCCGGCGTCGTAGGTGATGGTCACCCGGTCGCCGTCGAACGCCATGTCGATCAGGTCACCGGGGCCGTAACCGGGCAGCCCGCACACCCAGAGCAGCTCCAGGTCCTCGCGGAGCTGCTTCTCGGTCACCCCGAGGTCGTGCGCCGCCTCGGCGATCTCGATGCCGGGGCGGGCCAGCAGGTAGGGCACCAGGTTGAGCAGCCGGGCCAGCCGGTCCGCCGACGCGCGGCCGCCCCGGGCCGCCGGGCGGGTCACCGGGCACCCCCCGTCACGGCCAGGTCGTCGTGCCGGGTCGCGATCTCCTTGAGCCGCTGGATGACCGCCTCGCGGACCTCCGGCGGCTCCAGCACCCGCACGTCCGGGCCGTAGCCGACGATGTGGCCGGCCAGGTAGTCGGCGTCGGCGTAGGGCAGGACGAGGCGGTCGCCGTCCGGCCCGGCGTGGGTCTCCACCGCCCAGCGGCGCAGCCCCGCGGCGCGGCCGGCGGCGACCAGCACAGTGGCCCGGCCGGTCCGCTCCACCGGCCCGGACCAGCGGGCCACGTGACTGATCAGGTCCACCCCGACGGGCGGCTCGTACGCCCCGGGCTGCCCGGTCACCCGGACCGCGCCCACCACGCGGGAGAGCCGGAAGCAGCGGGTCGCCGCCCGGTCCAGGTCGTGGCCGACCACGTACCAGCGGCCGCGCCAGCAGACCACGCCCCACGGCTGCACGCGGCGGCGGGTCGGTGCGTCCCGGTCGGGCACCCGGTAGTCGAAGTTGACCTCGCGCCGGTCGCGCGCGGCGGCGGTCAGCGGCGCGAACGCCGGGTCGACCGTGACCATCGGCTCCAGGCCCAGCGTGGCCTGCGGGTCCACGTCGATGCCGGCGGCGCGCAGCTTCGCCAGCCCGGAGGAGGCGGCGGCGGCCAGGCCGGCGTGCTGCCACAGCCGGGCCGCGATGCCCACGGCGGCGGCCTCGTCCGGTTCGAGCGGGATGTCGGGCAGCGCGTACTCGCGGGGCGCGATCCGGTAGCCCGGCTCGGCGTCGAACACGCTGGCCGTGCCGGTCTCCAGCGGCACCCCGAGCTCCCGCAGCTCGGCCTTGTCCCGCTCGAACTTGCGCTGGAACGCCTCGTGGTCCTTGGCGTCGTCCGGATCGTGCTCGTAGCCGGGCACGGTCGCGGCGATCTGCGCGGCGGTCAGGAACCGTCGCGTGGACAGCAGGCAGATCACCAGGTTGACCAGGCGTTCGGTACGGGTCCGCGACACGTGGGAAACGCTAGCAGCCCGCACGTCCGCGGCGCGCACCCGCGCGGGCGCGGCGCGCGGGAGTCCCGCCGCGGAGGCGATCCACACCACACCGCCCCGGGCCCGCCTCGCTCGTCGCGCGGAGGCCCGATGACGGCCATAGGGTGGATCGCATGGCGGGGACGGAGGCCAAGAGCGAGAGTGTCGGCACGGTCGTGGTGGCCGGCGCGGCGAACCTCGCCATCGCGATCGCCAAGCTGATCGCGGGCCTGCTCTCCGGCTCCGCGGCGATGCTCTCCGAGGCCGCCCACTCGGTCGCCGACACCACCACCGAGGTCCTGCTCTACATGGCGCTGCGCCGCGGGGCGCGGCCCGCCGACACCCGGCACCCCTTCGGGTACGGCAAGGAGAGCTACGTCTGGGCCTTCCTCGCCGCGCTGTTCACGTTCGTGGTCGGCGCCGGCTTCGCCATCACCCACGGCGTCACCACGATCCTCGTGCACGAGCACACCGGCCACTACCTGGCCTCGTACGTCGTGCTGGCGGTCTCCTTCGCCATCGAGTCGGTCTCGCTGGCCCGGGCGGTCCGGCAGGTCCGCAACGAGTCCCGGCGCTGGCGGGCCACCCCGCGCCGCTACCTGCGGCTGACCGCCGACACCACGGTCAAGGCGGTCTTCCTGGAGGACAGCGCCGCGCTGATCGGCCTGCTGCTCGCCGCCGTCGGGCTCACGCTGTCGCACCTCACCGGCGAGGAGATCTACGACGGCGTCGCCTCGATCCTCATCGGCGTGCTGCTGCTGGTGGTCGCCGGCATCCTGGCCCGCAGCAACATCTCGCTGCTGGTCGGCCGGGCCGTGTCCGACCGGGTGCACCGGCAGATCGAGCACGAGCTGGCCGGGCTGCCCGCGGTGGACCGGATCGACACCCTCATGACCATGTTCCTCGGCCCGGAGGACATCCTGGTCGCCGCCAAGGTCGACTTCCAGAACGACGCCACCGGCGCGGACATCGAGGCCGCCGCCGACGAGGCCGAGCGGCGGCTCACCGACAGGTTCCCGGAGATCGGGTACGTCTTCCTCGACCCGACCCGGTCGAGGCGCGGCAGCGACGGGCACCGGGCCCGGACCACCCAGGACGAGGACGAGCGGGCCGTGGACCAGGAGCCGGGCGGGGTGCCCTGACCGGCGTGCCGGCGACCCGGCCGCATCCGGGCCCGTCGCCGGCCGATACTGTGCCCGGCATGGTGCGATGGCGGTCCGGCACGGTCACGGCGGTACGGCGGCGGTGGGCCGGCGCCGCCGAACTCGACGTCGACCTGCCCGACGGCGCCCGGATGCGCGCCCTGGCCTACCCGGCCCTGGTCGGTGACCCGGAGCCCGGCGACCGGGTGCTGCTCAACGCCGGCGCCCTGCTGATGGGCCTCGGCACCGGCGGGTACGCCCTCGTCGTGGCCCTGCCCGACCGGCTCCCCGCCGACCCGCCGCAGGCCGGCGACACCCGCGACGCCGGCCACCTGGTCAAGGCCCGCTACACCCCGCTGCAGCCGATCCTGCTGGGCGTCGACGAGGAAGCCTCCCCGCACCACGCACGGCTGGCCGCCGCCGAGTCCGTCGACGGGATGCCGGTGGTGACCGCCGACCTGCACTCCGCGCTGCCGGCGATCCTGGCCGGCGTCCACGCCGACGCCCCGGACGCCCGGGTGGCCTACCTGCTCACCGACGGCGGGGCGCTGCCGGCCTGGTTCTCCCGCACCCTCGCCGGGCTCGCCGGCCACCTCGCGGGCACGGTCAGCGTGGGCCAGGCGTTCGGCGGCGACCTGGAGGCGAGCACCCTGCACAGCGGCCTGCTCGCCGCCCGGCACGTGCTCGGCGCCGACGTCGCGATCGTCGCCCAAGGGCCCGGCAACCTGGGCACCGGCACCCGCTGGGGCTTCTCCGGGGTGGCCGTCGGCGAGGCGGTCAACGCGGTCGCCACGCTCGGCGGTCGGCCGGTCGGCTCGCTGCGGATCTCCGCGGCCGACCCCCGCCCCCGGCACCGTGGCGTCTCCCACCACAGCCTCACCGCGTACGGCCGGGTCGCCCTGGCCCCCGCGGACCTGGTCGTGCCGGACGGCCTGGACCCCGCTCTCGCGACGGAGGTGGGCGCGGCGCTGGCCCCGCTCGCGGCGCGGCACCGGATCGTCACCGTGCCCACCGACGGCCTGGACGCGGCGCTGCGGGCCAGCCCGGTCGGCCTGTCGACGATGGGGCGCGGGCTCGACGGGGACCACGCCTACTTCCTGGCCGCGGCCGCCGCCGGCCGGCACGCGGCCCGCCTGCTCGGCTGACGCTCAGCGCGCCCCGTAGCCGTGCGCGACGATGTGCTCCGCGGCCCGGGTGTAGCCCGCCGGGTCGGCCGGCGCCAGCGTCCCCAGGCCGTCGACGTAGCGGTTGTACATGCAGAACGCGGCGGCGATCAGCACCGTGTCGTGGATCTCCAGGTCGGTGGCGCCCTCGGCGCGGGCCGCCTCGACCAGCTCGGCAGTGACCTCCCGGCCGCCGCGCTGCACCGCCCCGGCGATCCGCAGCAGCGCCCGCAGCTTCGGATCGACCGGTGCGCCGTCCAGATCCCGGCGGACCTGCTCCACCAGCGGCATCCCCGCGGGCAGCTGGGCCGCGGCGAACGCCGAGTGCGACGCGCAGCAGAACGTGCAGGCGTTCAGCTCCGACACGTACGCGGCGATGAGCTCCCGCTCCCCCGCGGTCAGTGTGGGATGCGGGGCGTGCAGCAGCGTGTCGGCGAGGTCGAACAGCGGCTTGGCGGTCTCCGGGCGGTAGCGGGCCAGCCCGTTGATGCCGGGGTGGGCCTGCTCGTCCAGGCCGAGGTCGATGTGTGCGATCACGTCACGCTCCCTCGTCGTCGACTGGGGAGCACACGACGGCACGTGTCGGCTTCCCTGTGAGCCATAGACGAGCATGCGGGCGGTGACGCGGTCAAGGCCCCGGCTCGGCGACCCGGGACGGCCGGATCCGGCACGTCCAGCGGCGCGCCGAGCCAGCCCTCGGCCGGCCCGCACGGCCCGTCCACCCGACCGCCCCACGTGCCGGCCGGCGGCAGGTGCACCAGCGGCAGCAGGTACTGCACCGAGTGCAGCAGGGCGGAGCGGTCCCGGTCCGGCCAGCGCCGCGCCAGCAGCTCCCGAAGCCGGGTGCGGCTCAACGGCTGCCCCGCGGCGTACGCCGCCAGCTCGGCGGGATCGACGCCGACGGTTGCCCGGCCCATGAACTGCCGTTGCAGGCGCGCCGTCAGCCGGGTCAGCCGGCGAAGAAGATCAGCCCCAGCCAGGCAACCACGATCAGCACCAGCGCGGCGGCCAGCACCCAGGTCGGCACCGCGTACTCGCCGCGGCGGTTGCGCTCGACCTCGGCGCGGATCTTCTCGCGGCGCCGCTCGACCCAGTTGAGCTTCTCGGTCCCGCCGTCGCGGCCGGCGGACCTCTCGCGGCCGGGGCGGCCGGCAGGTTCGGAAGTGTTCATCGCGACGCCAGCGTACCCGTGGGCCGGCGGCCGCCGCACCGGCCGCCCACCTCCGGGTCACATGCTCGCGATGAGCCGCTCCACCCGCTCGTCGTACGCCCGGAACGGGTCCTTGCACAGCACCGTGCGCTGCGCCTGGTCGTTCAGCTTCAGGTGCACCCAGTCGACGGTGAAGTCCCGCCGCTTCTCCTGGGCGTGCCGGATGAACTCGCCGCGCAGCCGCGCCCGGGTGGTCTGCGGCGGGGTCTCCTTCGCCTCGAAGATCTCCGGGTCGGTGGCCACCCGGTCCACCTCGCCGCGCCGCTCCAGCAGCCCGTAGAGCCCTCGGCCGCGCCGCAGGTCGTGGTAGGCCAGGTCCATCTGCGCCACCCGCGGGTGCGACAGCGGCAGGTCGTGCTTGCGCTGGTAGCGCTCGATCAGCCGCAGCTTCGTCACCCAGTCGATCTCCCGGGCCACCGGGTCCAGGTCGCCGGTCTCCACGGCCCGCAGCACCCGCGCCCACAGGTCCACCACCCGCTTCGCGGTCTGGTCGCCGCCGCGGCGCTCGACGAACTCGGTCGCCTTCGCCAGGTATTCCTGCTGGATGTCCAGCGCCGAGACCTCCTTGCCGGAGGCCAGCCGCACCTTGCGCCGGCCGGTGATGTCGTGGGACACCTCCCGGATCGCGCGGATCGGGTTCTCCAGCGTCAGGTCCCGCATCACCACGCCGGCCTCGATCATCCGCAGCACGATGTCGGCCGTGCCGACCTTCAGCAGCGTGGTGACCTCGTTCATGTTCGAGTCGCCGACGATCACGTGCAGCCGCCGGTAGCGCTCGGCGTCGGCGTGCGGCTCGTCGCGGGTGTTGATGATGGGCCGGCTGCGGGTGGTCGCCGAGGAGACGCCCTCCCAGATGTGCTCGGCCCGCTGCGACAGGCAGTAGACCGCCCCGCGCGGCGTCTGGAGCACCTTGCCGGCGCCGCAGATCAACTGGCGGGTGACCAGGAACGGGATCAGCACGTCGGCCAGCCGGCCGAACTCGCCGTGCCGGGACACCAGGTAGTTCTCGTGGCAGCCGTAGGAGTTGCCGGCCGAGTCGGTGTTGTTCTTGAACAGGTAGATCTCGCCCGCGATGCCCTCGTCGTGCAGCCGCTTCTCCGCGTCGACGAGCAGCCCCTCCAGGATCCGCTCCCCCGCCCGGTCGTGGGCCACCAGGTCGGTCACCGAGTCGCACTCCGGCGTCGCGTACTCGGGGTGCGAGCCCACATCCAGGTAGAGGCGGGCTCCGTTGCGCAGGAAGACGTTGCTCGACCGGCCCCACGACACCACCCGCCGGAACAGGTACCGCGCGACCTCGTCGGGGGACAGTCGACGTTGCCCGCGATAGGTGCAGGTGACGCCGTACTCGGTTTCGAGGCCGAAGATTCGCCGCTCCATGATGTGACATTAGCCGCCCGGGGCCCCGGATGGGCAGCGCTCAACCCACTGGTCTCATCCGCACCGGGCCGGGCATTCCCCGCGTTCGCACGTCCCACGGCCGGGTACGGTCCCAGCCGTGAGAATCCTCGTCACCGGCGGCGCCGGCTTCATCGGCTCGGCGTACGTCCGGCGGCTGCTCACCGACGCCGAGCCGGACCTCACGGCAAACGCCGTCACCGTGCTCGACGCCTACACCTACGCCGCCACCGAGGGCGCCCTCGACCCCGTCCGCGCCGACCCGAGGCTGCGGGTCGTCCGCGGCGACATCCGCGACCCCGCCCTGGTCGACGCCACCGTCGCCGACCACGACGCCGTCGTGCACTTCGCCGCCGAGTCGCACGTGGACCGCTCCATCGCCGCCGCCGCCGACTTCGTGACCACCAACGTGGTCGGCACCCAGACCCTGCTCGACGCGGCCCTGCGCCACGGGGTACGCCGCTTCGTCCAGGTCTCCACCGATGAGGTGTACGGCTCCATCGCCACCGGCGCCTGGACCGAACAGGCCCCGCTCGACCCCAGCTCCCCGTACTCGGCCAGCAAGGCAGCCGGCGACCTGCTCGCGCTGGCCTACCACCGCACCCACGGCCTCGACGTCGTGGTCACCCGCGGCGCCAACACCTACGGGCCCTACCAGTACCCCGAAAAGATCATCCCGCTGTTCGTCACCAACCTGCTCGACGGGCACGACGTGCCCCTCTACGGCGACGGCGGCAACGTGCGGGACTGGCTGCACGTCGACGACCACTGCCACGGCGTCGCGCTTGCCCAGGCCCGCGGCCGGGCCGGCGGCATCTACCACCTGGGCGGCGGCGCCGAACTCACCAACCGGGAGCTCACCGGCCGGCTGCTCGCCGCGTGCGGCGCCGGCTGGGAGCGGGTCCGGCCGGTCGCCGACCGCAAGGGCCACGACCGCCGGTACGCCCTGGACTGCGCCACCACCCGCCGCGAACTGGGCTGGGCCCCCACCGTCGACCTCGACCACGGGCTGGCCGCCACCGTCGACTGGTACCGGGCCAACCGCGCCTGGTGGACGCCCCTGAAGCCGCACCGCTGACGGGGGCCGGGCCCGGGACCCGGCACCCGCCCGGCGTCACTCCTCGGGCTGCTCCTCCTGCGGCTGACCCTCCAGGTCGGCCGAGCCCGCCGACGTGGTCGGCTTCTTCGCCTCCTCGGTCGGCACCGTCGGGGTCTTCGCCCGCCCGGCCGCCGGCGCGGCGTCCGCGCTCGCGTCGCCGTCCAGCAGCGCGGTCAGCGCGGCCCCGGTGATCCGCCGGAACGTCCGCCCCACCCGGCGCCGGTCCAGGACCGCCACCTCCAGCTGGTTCGCCGCGATCGTGCGGGCCGCCCCGCCCTCGCCGCCGACGCTGCTCAGCGCCTTCATGGCCGCCCGGACCGCCTCCGACAGCGACATGTCCGGCCGGTGCTCGTTCTTCAGCACCCCGGTGATCGCCTCGGCCTGGCCGCCCATCGCCATCCGGCCCGGCTCGTCGTTGACCGACCCGTCGTAGGTCAGCCGGTAGAGCGAGTCGTCGTCCGGCGTGGCGCCCACCTCGGCGACGCAGATCTCCACCTCGAACGGCTTCGACTGCTCGGTGAAGATCGCGCCCAGCGTCTGTGCGAACGCGTTCGCCAGGCCCAGCCCGGTCACGTCCCGCCGGTCGTAGCTCAGGCCGTTCAGGTCGGCCATCCGCACCCCGGCGCGGCGCAGGTTCTCGAACTCGTTGTATCGGCCCACCGCGGCGAAGCCGATCCGGTCGTAGATCTCACTGACCTTGTGCAGGGTGCTGGACAGGTTCTCCGCGACGAAGAGCACCCCGCCCTCGTAGCTCAGGACCACCGCGCTGCGGCCCCGGGCGATGCCCTTGCGGGCCAGCTCGGAGCGGTCGCGCATGATCTGCTCGGGCGAGGCGTAGAACTGCATGGCCACGGCGGCGGTTCTCCTTCGGGCGCTGTGCTGCGGACTGCTGACTCAGGTGTGGGAGCGGGGTCAGCCGCCCGGGTTCTCCATGCGGCCGGACACCACGCCCTCGGCGATCGCCGCCGTCTCGGCGTCGGTGAGCCGGTGCGTGCCCTCGGCGGTCGCGGTCATCACCACCGGGTAGATCCGGCGGGTCAGGTCCGGGCCACCGGTCGCGGTGTCGTCGTCGGCGGCGTCGTAGAGCGCCTCGACGGCCAGCCGGGTCGCGTCGTCGATCGACAGGCCCGCCCGGAACCGCTTCTTCAGCGCGGACTTGGCGAACAGCGAGCCGGAGCCGATCGCGTCGTAGCCGGTCTCCTCGTAGGGGCCGCCGGTCACGTCGAAGCTGAAGATCCGCCCGGCGCGGGCCGGGTCGGCGGCGGCCAGGTCGAAGCCGGCGAAGAGCGGGATCACGGCGAGGCCCTGCATGGCGGCGCCCAGGTTCCCTCGGATCATCGAGGCCAGCCGGTTGGCCTTGCCGTCGAGCGAGAGCATGGCGCCCTCGATCTTCTCGTAGTGCTCCAGCTCCACCTGGAACAGTCGCATCAGCTCGATGCCGATGCCCGCGGTGCCCGCGATGCCGACCAGCGAGTACGCGTCGGCCGGGTGGACCTTCTCGATGTCCCGCTGGGCGATCAGGTTGCCCATCGTGGCGCGCCGGTCGCCGGCCATCACCACGCCACCGCTGGCCGAGATGGCCACGATGGTCGTCGCGTGCGGCGCCAGGTCGGCGGCCATGCCGGGCGGCAGCGGCCGACGGCCGGGCAGCATCTCGGGAGCCACCTTGCTCAGGAACGTTGTGAAGGAGGACGTCCCCGCGTTGGTGAACACATCTGGAAGACGCCCGGATGGATCAAAACCCGCTGCCACGTGGTTCCTCTCAGGTACGTGATCGCCCTGGCCAGCCTCGCGGGACTGTCACGGAACTGGCCAAGACCACCGGTGCAGTTGAAGCAGAGTATCCCGCGCACCCATCCGGCGCGATGATCGTGGTCCACATGTTCCGGACCGGGCGCGACGCGGTCCGCGGCGTCCGGCGGACGAGCTTTCGCCTCCCCCGATTCCGCGCCCGCGGCGGCCCCGCCGGGAAGCGGGCCGCCGCGCCGGGTCCTACCGTAGAACGCCGGACCGTCCCGTCACGGCCGGTCGCGGCAGGGCACCACGAAAGTCGTTCGTGCGAGCGAGCCCATTACCGGAAGAAACGGGCATTTCGCTCACTGACCGCCCTTCTGGACATATCCGCGGACGAACTCTTCTGCGTTCTCCTCCAGGACGGAGTCGATCTCGTCGAGCAGGTCGTCGACGTCCTCGGTGATCTCGGCGTGCCGCTCGGCAACCTCGGGGTTGGCCTGCGCGGTGACCTCCTCGACCTCCTCGTGCGACTTGCCGGACTGGGTCTGGCCGCCTTCTTGGGTCGCCATGGTGTGCCTCCTCCACGATCCTGCGATCAACTTACCTCGCGCGGACGACGAAAAGCCCGTCGCGCGCCGGGAACCGGCACGGGACGGGCCTTCCGGCATCCGGCTCAGCCGCCGGTCAGCATCTCCAGCAGATCCTTGGCGGTGTCGCAGCGGTCGAAGAGCGCCCCCACGTGCTTGCGGGTGCCCCGCTCCGGCTCCATCATCGGCACCCGGACCAGCGACTCCCGGCCCACGTCGAAGATGACCGAGTCCCAGCTCGCGGCGACCACCTCGGAGGCGTACTGGGCGAGGCAGCGGCCACGGAAGTAGGCCCGGGTGTCCTCCGGCGGCTCGGTCATCGCCGAGCGGGTCTGCTCGTCGGTGAGCAGGGTCTTCATCGAGCCCCGCTGCACCAGCCGGTGGTAGAGGCCCTTCTCCGGGCGCACGTCCGAGTACTGCAGGTCGACCAGCTGGAGCTTGTGCGAGCCCCAGCCGAGCTTCTCCCGCTCCCGGTAGCCCTCCAGCAGCCGCAGCTTCGCCACCCAGTCCAGCTCGTCGGCGCAGAGGAACGCGTCCCGGCCGAGCCGGTCCAGCATGCTCTCCCAGCGGTCGAGGACGTCGATGGTCTGCGCGTCGGCGTCGGCGCCGTAGCGGTCGTCCACGAAGGACCGCACCCGCTCCAGGTACGCCCACTGCACGTCCAGCGCGGTCAGCTTGCGGCCGTCGCGCAGCCGCATGAGGTGCTTGAGCGACGGGTCGTGGCTGACCGCGCGCAGCTCGCTGACCGGGTCGGCGATGCCCAGGTCGGAGCCGAGCGCCTTCTCCTCGATCATGGTGAGGATCAGCGCCGTGGTGCCGACCTTCAGGTAGGTGGAGATCTCGGAGAGGTTGGCGTCGCCGATGATGACGTGCAGCCGGCGGTACTTGTCGGCGTCGGCGTGCGGCTCGTCGCGCGTGTTGATGATGGGCCGCTTGAGGGTGGTCTCCAGCCCCACCTCGACTTCGAAGAAGTCGGCGCGCTGGGAGATCTGGAAGCCGCTCTGGCCGCCGTCCTGGCCGATGCCGACCCGGCCGGCGCCGCAGACGATCTGCCGGGTGACGAAGAACGGCGTCAGGTACGCCACGATGTCGGCGAACGGGGTCTGCCGCCGCATCAGGTAGTTCTCGTGCGAGCCGTAGCTGGCGCCCTTGTTGTCGGTGTTGTTCTTGTAGAGGTGGATCGGGTGGGTGCCCGGGATGGTGGCGGCCCGCTTGGACGCCTCGGCCATCACCCGCTCACCGGCCTTGTCCCAGCGCACCACGTCGAGGGGGTTGGTCACCTCGGGCGTGGAGTATTCGGGGTGCGCGTGGTCGACGTAGAGGCGGGCGCCGTTGGTGAGTATGACGTTGGCCAGCCCGAGATCCTCGTCGGCGAGCGCCTCGGCCGGGTCGTAGGCCGCCCCGGAGTAGGTGAAGCCGCGGGCGTCGCGCAGCGGCGACTCCTCCTCGTAGTCCCAGCGGGCCCGGCCGCCCCGGTTGAGTTCCGGCCGCGCCCCGTAGGCGTTGACCACCTGGGAGGAGGTGACCATCGGGTTGGCTCCGGCCTGGCCGGGCACGGAGATGCCGTACTCGACCTCGGTGCCCATGATCCGTCTAACGCTCATCGACCTGCCCGCTCCGCTCGCCCGTCCCGGTCCCCCGTCAGGTCGAGCGTAGTCGCCGTCACGCGGGAAGGGGGCGTGGCGGCCCGGGGCGTCCGGTGTGGCGGGGCGCGACGCCGGGCGGGCGCGGACGCGGGGAGGCCCGCGGCGCGGTGCGCCACGGGCCTCCGTCGTGCCGTCGGACTACAGGTACTGGCCGGTGTTGCTGGCGGTCTCGATGGACCGGCCGGCCTCGGCGCCCTTGCCGCCGGAGACGAGCGTGCGGATGTAAACGATCCGCTCGCCCTTCTTGCCGGAGATGCGGGCCCAGTCGTCGGGGTTGGTGGTGTTGGGCAGGTCCTCGTTCTCCCGGAACTCGTCGACGCAGGCGTCGAGGAGGTGCTGGAGCCGCAGGCCCTTGCGCCCGGAGGTGAGGAACTCCTTGATGGCCATCTTCTTGCCCCGGTCGACGATGTTCTGGATCATCGCGCCGGAGTTGAAGTCCTTGAAGTAGAGGACTTCCTTGTCGCCGTTGGCGTAGGTGACCTCGAGGAAGCGGTTTTCCTCGGTCTCCGAGTACATCCGCAGCACGACCGCGTCGATCATCGCCGCCACGGTGGCCTGCGGGTCGCCGCCGTGCTCGGCGAGGTCGTCCGCGTGCAGCGGCAGGCCGGAGAGGATGTACTTGGAGAAGATGTCCTTGGCCGCCTCGGCGTCCGGTCGCTCGATCTTGATCTTCACGTCGAGCCGGCCGGGGCGCAGGATCGCCGGGTCGATCATGTCTTCCCGGTTGGAGGCGCCGATGACGATGACGTTCTCCAGGCCCTCCACGCCGTCGATCTCGCTGAGCAGCTGCGGGACGATCGTGTTCTCCACGTCCGAGGAGACACCGGAGCCGCGGGTGCGGAAGACGGAGTCCATCTCGTCGAAGAACACGATCACCGGCGTGCCCTCGCCGGCCTTCTCCCGCGCCCGCTGGAAGATCAGCCGGATGTGCCGCTCGGTCTCGCCGACGTACTTGTTGAGCAGCTCGGGGCCCTTGATGTTGAGGAAGAAGCTGGTGTGCCGCTCCTTGCCCTCCCGCTCGGCGATCTTCTTGGCCAGGGAGTTGGCCACCGCCTTGGCGATGAGCGTCTTGCCGCAGCCGGGCGGGCCGTAGAGCAGGATGCCCTTCGGCGGCCGGAGCTGGTGCTCGCGGAACAGGTCGGCGTGCAGGAAGGGCAGCTCGACCGCGTCGCGGATCTGCTCGATCTGCGAGTGGAGGCCACCGATGTCGGTGTAGTCGACGTCGGGCACCTCCTCCAGGACGAGCTCCTCGACCTCGCTCTTCGGGATCCGCTCGTAGGCGTACGCCGAGCGGGGCTCGATCATGAGCGAGTCACCGGCCCGGATCGGCGAACCGATCAGGGTCTCGGCGAGGTGCACGATCCGCTCCTCGTCGGAGTGCGAGACCACCAGCGCCCGGTCGCCCGGCGCGCCGTCGGGACCCGCGAGGATCTCCTTGAGCATCACGACCTCGCCGACCCGCTCGTAGCCGAACGCGTCGACGATGTTGAGCGCGTCGTTGAGCAGGACCTCCTGGCCCCGGCGCAGCTCGTCGACCTCGAGCGAGGGCGAGACGGCCACCCGGAGCTTGCGGCCGCCGGTGAAGACGTCCACGGTGCCGTCGTCGTGCTTGGCCAGGAAGACGCCGTAGCCGCTCGGCGGCTGGGCGAGGCGGTCGATCTCCTCCTTGAGCGTCACGATCTGCGCGCGAGCCTCCTTGAGGGTGCTCACGAGCCGTTCGTTGTTCTCGGTCAGCCGCGCCAACTGCGCCTGGGTGGCCGCCAGCCGCTCCTCGAGCTGCCGGACGTGTCGGGGGCTTTCGGTCAACTTGCGCCGCACCAGGGCGAGTTCCTCTTGAAGGAACGCAACCTGCGTGGAGAGATCGTGGGCCTCCTTCTCCCACCGTGCGGCGCGCGAGTCCGCGTCGTCGCTGCGTGCCACGTCCCACCTCCCCGGGGGGCTTGAACGTTCTGACCTAACACTAGCCGCTATGAGCCCGATTCGGTCCTCCGCAACGCGCTCGTCACCGAAGCTTGATCGCCAAGGGCTGGTCGTCGGGCGGGTACGGGCGTTCGGGTACCGTCGGAGCGTGGGACGGGAGAACATGGGGGGTGCTTCGTGACCGACGTCGCGACGGACCAGCTGCAGGTCTGGGTCGATCAGGACCTGTGCACGGGTGACGGGCTGTGCGTGCAGTACGCGCCGGAGGTCTTCGAGTTCGACGTCGACGGCCTCGCGTACGTCAAGGGGCCGGACGGCGAGCTGCGCCAGGCTGCGGGCGCCCGGGTGGACGTGCCGGAGCACCTGCGCCTCGAGGTGATCGACTCGGCGAAGGAGTGCCCCGGCGAGTGCATCCACGTGGTGCGCGCCGGTGACGGCACGGAGGTGGCCGGCCCGGAGGCCGACGACTGAGCTGACGGGCACGACGGGCCGGAGACCGCCAGGTCCCCGGCCCGCGGTGTCTCAGAGCATGGGGCGGCCGACGACCGAGGCGACCAGCCGGGCGAACTCCTCCAGCCGGGTGATCTGCCCGGCCCCGCCGTCGTCGAGGGTCTTGCCGAAGCGCAGCGCGTCGTGCCGGGGCGCGCCGGTCATCTCGTCGCTGGGCGGCGCCTCGTCCAGCGAGCTGAGCAGCAGGTAGACGTCGATGCTGTCGACCCGTACCTCGCCGGTGTCGGCGCGGGTGAGCCGCCGCCGGCAGCCGACCTCGGTGACCGTGGAGACCGGCACCACCCGCAGCGAGGAGGTCATCGAGCCGGGCGGCCCCTCCCCCGGCGGGACGTCCTCGCCGTGCCAGAGCACCAGCCGGCTGCCGTCGCAGACGACGACCTCCTGCCACACCCCGTTGACCTCGTTGACGAAGCGTTCCAGGGTGAAGCCGAGCACGGAGGCGCCGCGCAGCACCCCGCCGAGGGCGTCCAGGGCGATGTCGGGGTCGCGCAGGTAGGCCCGGGCGGCCGACTCCAGGTCGGTGTAGGGCGACCAGTCGGGGAACACGGCGGGCAGGTCGCCGTTGCCGTAGCCCGGGTTGCTCATGCCACCGCCTCCCGGACCGTGCGCCGCCGCCGGTCCGGACCGCCGGGGCGGGCGCGGCGCCCGCCGCGTGCCCCGATCCGCTCGCTCATGCCACCGTCTCCACCCGCTCGGTGTCGTCCCCGCCGGGACCCATGATCCGCCCGCTCATCCGCGCCCGCGCCGCGGGGTCACGCCCCGTCCGGCTCCGCCCCCTCGGCGGCCGTCCGCCGGGCCGCCTCGGCGGCGCGCAGCGCGTCGCGGCGCTGGGCGTACGCCTCGGCGCCCTTGCTGGGCTTGCGGCGTCGCGGCGGGGCGGTGACCCCGGGGGCGAGCTTGCGCGCGGACACCAGGAAGGCGGTGTGCGCGATCATGCGGTGGTCGGGCCGGACCGCGAGCCCCTCGGCGTGCCAGTCCCGGACCAGGGACTCCCAGGCGCGGGGCTCGGTCCAGCCGCCCCGCTCGCGCAGCGCCTCGACCAGCTCGGAGAGCTGCGGCGTGGTGGCCACGTAGCCGATCAGCACACCGCCGGGGACGAGGGCCCGCTCGACCATGTCGAGCATCTCCCAGGGGGTGAGCATGTCCAGGATGATCCGGTCGAACCCGGTCTCGGCGCACTCGGCGACGTCGCCGACGTGCAGCCGCCACGCGGGGTGCGGGCCGTTGAAGAACGCCTCGACGTTGCGCCGGGCGATCTGGGCGAAGTCGTCGCGCACCTCGAACGAGTGCAGCTCGCCCTCGGTGCCGACGGCCCGCAGCAGCGAGCAGGACAGCGCGCCGGAGCCGGCGCCGGCCTCCAGGACCTTCGCGCCGGGGAAGATGTCGCCCATGGCGACGATCTGCGCCGAGTCCTTCGGGTAGATCACCTGGGCGCCGCGCGGCATGGACAGCACGTAGTCCGACAGCAGCGGCCGCAGGGCCAGGAACGCGGTGCCGCCGCCGGCGGTGGTGACCACGCTGCCGTCGGGCAGGCCGATCAGCGTGTCGTGGCTGAGGATGCCCCGGTGGGTGTGGAACTCCTTGCCGGGCTCCAGCGTCACGGTGTGCATCCGGCCCTTCGGGTCGGTCAGCTGGACCCGGTCGCCGGGGCGGAACGGCCCCCGGTGGACCGGGGGCAGCGCCGGGACGGTGGAGGTTTCTGCGGTCACGTGTTCGTCTTCCGTTTGGGTTCGAGGAGCTGGGCGAGATCCGCGATGTGCAGGACGCCGACCACATCTTCGCCTGCCGTCACGACGTACTGCGCGCCCGGGTGGGTGCGCACGGTCTCCAGCACCCGCTCGCCGTCGGCGTCGACCGGCAGCGCGGGCACGCGGCCCAGGTCGCGGGCCACCGCGTCCACCGCCAGCCACGGGCGCCGTTCCGCGGGTACGGCGGCGACGCGGGCCGGGTCGACCAGCGCCACCGGGCGGCCGGCGGAGTCGACCACGGCGAGCGCGGCGTCGGGCGTGGGCCCCTCGGCGCGGCGGCGCTGCGCCTCGGCCAGCGGGGTCCCGGTGGGCACCGGCAGCAGCGGGCGGGCCAGCCGGGCCAGGTCGACCAGCGGCAGGCGGCGGCCGATCCGGGCCATCCGGATGGACTGGCCGGCGCCCCGCCAGAGCGTCACGGCGACCAGCAGCATGAGCGGCAGGGCGAGCGGGGCGAGCGCCCGCCGCAGGGTGAACAGCAGGACCAGCGCCACGGTGGCGACCGCCACGGCACGGCCGACCCAGCCGGCCACCTCGGTGCCCCGGTGCCGGTCCCGGGTGACCGCCCAGACCGCGGCGCGCAGCGCCCGCCCGCCGTCCAGGGGCAGCCCGGGCAGGCTGTTGAAGACGGCCACCACGACGTTGCTGACCGCGAGCTGGAAGGCGAGCTGGTGGGCGAGGGTGCCGGCGGGCAGGGCCAGGGTGGCGGCGACCGACCCGGCGCCGAGCACCGCCGAGACGGCCGGCCCGGCGAGGGAGACCAGCAGGTCGACCTTGGGGCTGGGGGCGTCCCGGTCCATCTCGGTGTAGCCGCCGAGCAGCTCCAGGGTGATCCCCCGCACACCGATGCCGTAGCGCCGGGCGGTCAGCGCGTGCCCCAGCTCGTGCAGCAGCACCGAGCCGAGCAGGGAGACCACGAAGCCGAGGCCGACCAGGTAGCCGCCGAGGTGGCCGAGGTCGAGCTGGCGGCGGGCCAGCGCGGCGTAGAGCACGGTGACGACCGCGCTGAGCAGCAGCATCGAGGCGTCGGCGCGCAGCGGCACCCCGAAGACCCGGCCGAGGGTCAGACCGGGCCGGCGTGACGGTCGGGTCCGCTGCTCCACCGGGACGATGCTACGCGGGGCCGATCATGCCCCGGTGCGGCGACGGCAGCCCTGTCACACCGGTGCCCTAACCTTCCGGGCATGACGGCGGAACCGGTGATCGACACGCAGCAGGGCCCGACAGCAGAGGCACCGGCCACCGTCCGGGCGTCGCTGTCGCCGTCGCGGGCGGCCGACTTCAAGACCTGCCCGCTGCTCTACCGGTTCCGCAGCATCGACCGGCTGCCCGAGCGACCCACCGTGGAGCAGGTCCGGGGCACGCTCGTGCACGCCGTGCTGGAGCGGCTGTTCGACCTGCCGGCGGGGGCCCGCACCCCGGAGTCGGCCGGCGACCTGGTCGCCCCGCAGTGGGACCGGCTGGTCACCGAGCAGCCGGAGCTGGCGACGCTGTTCGCCGAGGGCGACACGGCCGCCGTGGAGGGGTTCCTCCGCTCGGCGGCGGCGCTGCTGGAGGGCTATTTCGCGGTGGAGGACCCGCGCCGGCTGGAGCCGGCCGAGCGGGAGGCGCTGATTTCCGCGGTCGTGGACGACGAGCTGCTCATCCGGGGCTACCTCGACCGGCTGGACGTGGCGCCCGACGGCGCCCTGCGGGTGGTCGACTACAAGACCGGCGGCGCCCCGCGCGAGGCGTTCGAGGCGCGCGCGCTGTTCCAGCTGAAGTTCTACGCCCTGGTGCTGTGGCGGACCCGGGGGGTGGTGCCGCGGGTGCTGCGGCTGCTCTACCTCAAGGACGCCGAGGTGTGCGACTACTCCCCCGACGCCGAGGAGCTGCTGCGCTTCGAGCGCACGGTGGTGGCGCTCTGGCAGGCCATCGAGCAGGCCACCGCCCGGCAGGACTTCCGGCCCCGGCCGAGCCGGCTCTGCGACTGGTGCAGCCATCAGGCGCTGTGCCCGAGCTTCGGCGGCACGCCGCCGCCGTTCCCGGTGGCCGGGCCGGCCGACCCGCTGACCGACGCCCGGTCCCGGCCGGCCGCGCCCGGCGCGGACGAGTGACCCTCCTCCTCGCGGAGGAGGCCGGGTTCGGCTTCGGCGACGAGGGCCGGCGCCGGGCGGCGGCTAGCGTCGGAGCATGACCAACCGGCTACGCGGGTGGGCGCGGGACCGGCCGCTGGCCGCGGACGCCGCCACGGCCGTCGCGCTGGCGCTCGTGGACGCGGCGTTCCTGCTGCTGACCCCGCGGGAGCTGCGACCCGAGCAGCTCTGGGCGGCGCTGGGCTGGAGCGTGCTCTGCGCCGCCCCGGTGGCGATCCGCCGGGTCGCCCCGTGGCCGGCCGTGGGCGCGGCGGTGGCCACGCTGGCCGTGCCGGTGCTGTTCGCGCTGGCGCCCACCACCCAGGGGCTGACCTTCATCGTGCTCACCTACACCATGGCGGCGCACCGGCCGCTGCGCGCGGCCTCCCTGGCCGCGCTGCTGCTCTGGGTGCCGGTGGTGCTGGCGAACGTGGTCGCGCCGCTGGACGGGGTGCTCGACATGGGCCCCGGCGTGCTGGTGCTCGACAACCTGCTCACCGCGTCGGTGGCGTTCGCGGTGGGCCGGGCGGTGCAGGCGCGCCGGCAGTCCACCCGGATGCTGCGGGAGCGGGCCCGGATCGCCGAGGCCACCCAGCGGTCGTTGGCCGAGCAGGCGGTCGCCGACGAGCGGCGCCGGATCGCCCGGGAGCTGCACGACGTGGTGGCGCACCACGTCAGCGTGATGGGCGTGCTGGCCACCGGGGCGCGCCGGGTGCTGCGCCGGGACCCGGACGCGGCGGACGAGGCGATGGCCACGGTCGAGGAGACCGGGCGGGCCACGCTGCGGGAGCTGCGCCGGCTGCTGGACGTGCTGCGCACCGACGCCGAACCGGCCGCCGAGCTGACCCCGCAGCCGGGGCTGACCGGCATCGAGGCCCTCGTCGAGCAGGTCCGCGAGGCCGGGCTGCCGGTCACGCTGCGGGTCGACGGCACGCCCGGGCCGATGGAGGACGGGGTGGCGTTGACCGTCTACCGGATCGTGCAGGAGGCGCTGACCAACGCGCTCAAGCACGCCGGCCGGGCCACCGCGCTGGTCCGGCTCACCGTCACCCCGGGCTTCCTGGCGGTGGAGGTCACCGACACCGGGCGCGGTCCGGCGCCGGTGGCCGATCGGATCGGACACGGTCTGGTCGGCATGCGGGAGCGGGTCGCCCTCTACGGTGGGGTCCTACGGACCGGCCCGCGGCCCGGCGGCGGCTTCCGGGTGTACGCGCGGATTCCGCTGGAGCCGGCCGGGGCGGTCCCGGCGTGACCGGCGCCCGGCCGAACGAGGGAGACCGATGACCGACAGCACCGCCGGCCGACCGGTGCGGATCCTGCTCGCCGACGACCAGCCGCTGCTGCGTACCGGCTTCCGGATGGTGCTGGGCACCGAGGACGACCTGGACATCGTGGCCGAGGCCGGTGACGGGGTGGAGGCGGTGGAGCTGTCCCGGCGGCTGCTGCCGGACGTGGTGCTCATGGACATCCGGATGCCGCGGATGGACGGGGTGGCGGCCACCCGGGCGATCGTGGACGCCCGCCTGCCCGTGCGGGTGCTCATCCTCACCACCTTCGACCTGGACGAGTACGTGGTCGGCGCGCTGCGCGCCGGGGCCAGTGGCTTCCTGGCCAAGGACGTGCCGGCCGAGGACCTGGTGACCGCGATCCGGACGGTCGCGGCCGGGGAGGCGGTGGTGGCGCCACGGATCCTGCGCCGGCTGCTGGACCGCTTCGCCGACGTGCTGCCCGACCCGGCGGCCACCCCGCCGAAGGCGTTGGACGCGCTGACCGAGCGGGAGCGGGAGGTGCTCGTGCAGGTGGCGCGCGGGTTGTCCAACGCCGAGATCGCCCGGGAGCTGTCGGTGAGCGAGACCACCGTGAAGACCCACGTCGGGCACGTGCTGACCAAGCTCGGGCTGCGGGACCGGGTCCAGGCCGTGGTGCTGGCGTACGAGACCGGGCTGGTCCGCCCCGGCGGGTGAGGTGGTACCGGTCACCTACCGTGACCATCGGCGGTGCGGCGGGGTTGACCATGACGTGACGTGAGGTCCTAGCGTCGGCGGCGCCGGCCGGTCAGGGATGACCCTGAGCCGGCGTCGGGGGTGACCCCAACGGAAATTCCGGCGAGGCTCCGCCCGGGGGCGGACGGATCCGTGCCCGCCGGCACGGAGGATGGAAACTGCGCACCGACCAGCGGGGGCGGTGCGGACCAGCAGGCTGACGGAAGAGGTAGATGAACGTGACCGCGACGGTAGGGCAGCAGGCGCAGGCCGCGGCCCGCGCCAGCGACGTGTGGAAGGTGTACGGCAGCGGCGAGGCGCAGGTGATCGCGCTGCGGGGGGTGAGCGCCGAGTTCGAGCGCGGCCGGTTCACCGCGATCATGGGCCCGTCCGGCTCGGGCAAGTCGACGCTGATGCACTGCCTGGCGGGCCTGGACTCGGTGACCCGGGGCACCGTCATGATCGGGGACACCACGGTGACCGGGCTGGGCGACGCCGGCCTCACGAAGCTGCGCCGCGACAAGGTGGGCTTCATCTTCCAGCAGTTCAACCTGCTGCCCACGCTCACCGCGCAGGAGAACATCCTGCTGCCGCTGTCGATCGCCGGCCGCAAGCCCGACCCGGCCTGGTACGACACGGTGATCGACACGGTCGGCCTGCGGGAGCGGCTCGGGCACCGCCCGGCGCAGCTCTCCGGCGGCCAGCAGCAGCGCGTGGCGTGCGCCCGGGCCCTGGTCGCCCGCCCCGAGGTGATCTTCGCCGACGAGCCGACCGGCAACCTGGACTCCCGCTCCGGCGCCGAGGTGCTCAACTTCCTGCGCAACTCGGTCCGTGAGCACGGCCAGACCATCGTCATGGTCACCCACGACCCGACCGCCGCCGCGTACGCCGACCGGGTGGTCTTCCTGGCCGACGGTCAGATCGTCTCCGAGCTGATCGAGCCGACCGCCGACACGGTGCTGGACACCATGAAGAAGCTCGACGCGTCGGCCGAGGTGGGCAGCTGATGTTCCGCGCCACTCTGAAGAGCCTGCTGGCGCGCAAGCTGCGCCTGCTGCTGTCCGGCCTGGCGGTCGTGCTCGGTGTCATGTTCGTCTCCGGCGCGTTCGTGCTCACCGACACCCTCGGCCGCTCCTTCGACGCGGTCTTCTCCGACGCGTTCTCCGACGTCGACGTCAACGTGGCCGCGAAGCCGAAGGTCACCCTGTCCGAGGTCGAGGGCGAGCAGGTGGCGGCCCCGGTGCCCGCGTCGGTCGTCGACCGGGTCAAGGCGGTGCCGGGCGTCACCGACGTCCGCGGCGTGGTCAACGCCGACGGGGCGCGGCTGATCGGCAGCAACGGCAAGGTGGTCACCTCGTTCGGCCCGCCGCAGCTCGGCGAGAACTGGCTCGGCGAGGGCGACCTGGTGAAGCTGCGCGAGGGGCGCGCGCCGCAGGCCGACGACGAGATCGTGGTCAACGTCGCGCTCGCCGAGGCGGCCAAGGTCAAGGTCGGCGACCGGGTCGGCGTGCTGACCCTGGCGCCGAAGAAGGAGTTCACCCTGGTCGGCGTCTTCGGCTACAGCGGCGGCCGGGACTCGGTCGGCGGGGTCAACGAGGTGGCGTTCACCACCCCGGTCGCCCAGCAGCTGATGCTCGGCAAGCCGGGGGTGTTCTCCAACGTGACCGCGCAGGCCGCCGACGGCACCACGCCGGAGGCGCTGCGCGACGAGGTGTCCCGCGCCCTCGGCGCGGACTACGAGGTGAAGACCGGCAAGCAGCTCGCCGACGACGCGTCCGCCGGGCTGAAGGAGGGCCTGTCCTTCTTCAACAAGATCCTCCTCGGCTTCGCCGCGGTGGCGCTGCTGGTCGGCACCTTCCTGATCCTCAACACCTTCTCGATCATCGTGGCCCAGCGCACCCGCGAGCTGGCGCTCATGCGGGCCATCGGCGCGAGCGGGCGGCAGATCATCGGCTCGGTGGTGCTGGAGGCCGTGGCGGTCGGCCTGATCGCCTCGGTGCTCGGGCTCGCGGCCGGCATCGGGGTCGGCGCGCTGCTGGCGTACCTGTTCGGCAAGCTCGCCGGCGGGCTGACCCTGGCCGGTCTGGGCGTGCCGCCCGCGGCGGTCATCGGGGCCTTCGCGGTCGGCACGGTGATCACGGTGGTGGCGGCCCTGCTGCCCGCCCTGCGCGCCTCGCGCATCCCGCCGATCGCCGCCATGCAGGATGTCGCCACGCCGGACCGGCCCCTGACCAAGGTGACCGTCGGCGGTTCGGTGGTCACCGCGATCGGCGCGGGCCTGCTCTTCCTCGGGCTCGGCGGCCACGCCGGCGACAACACCCTCGCCATCATCCTCGGCGGCGTGCTGTTCGCGTTCATCGGCGTGGCGCTGCTGACACCGCTGATCAGCCGGCCGGTCGTCGCCCTGCTGGGCACGATCTTCGCCTGGTCGGTGCCGGGCAAGCTGGGCCGGCTGAACTCCGGCCGCAACCCCCGCCGCACGGCGATCACGGCCGCGGCGCTGATGGTCGGCATCGCGCTGGTGACCGGGGTGACGGTGATCCTCGACTCGGCCAAGGGCAGCATCAGCGCCCTGGCGGAGGACACCATCAAGGCGGAGCTGGTGATCTCCGGCGCCCAGAGCGGCCCGCGCCCGCCGAGCTTCGACCCGGCGGTGCTGCAGAAGGCCGCCGCCATCCCCGGGGTGCGGCTGGTCGACGGCGAGTACGGCGACATGGCCACGCTGAACGGCCAGCGCACCTGGGTGGCCGCGTCCAGCGACGTGGCCGCGCTGGAGCAGATCTTCGGGGCGAAGGCGACCGCCGGTGACATCAGCCGGCTGAACCCGGACCAGATGCTGCTCAGCTCGGACACCGCGAAGTCCCGCAACCTGTCGGTCGGCTCGACGGTGAACGTCCAGCTGTCCCGGGGCGAGGCCCGCACCTACACGGTCAGCGGCATCTACGAGAGCTCGCAGCTGACCAACCCGGTGGTGCTGCCGCCGCAGGCGGCCACCGACTTCGCCATCCCGCAGCCGATCCAGGGCTTCCTGCAGCTCGCCCCGGGCACCTCGGTCGCCGCGGTGCAGCCGCAGGTCGAGCAGCTGCTCGCCGACAGCCCCGAGGTGTCGGTGGCGGACCGGGCCGCGTTCATCAAGCAGCAGACCAGCCAGCTGGACACGCCGCTGCGGATGATCCAGATCCTGCTGGCGCTGGCCATCGTGATCGCGGTGCTGGGCATCATCAACACCCTGGCGCTGTCGGTGCTGGAGCGCACCCGGGAGCTGGGCCTGCTGCGGGCGATCGGCCTGCGCCGGGCGCAGACCATGCGGATGATCACCGTGGAGGCGGTGGTGATCTCGATCTTCGGCGCGCTGCTCGGCGTCGTGGTCGGCACCGGCCTCGGCGCGGCCGTGGTCCGGGCGCTCAAGGACGAGGGCATCACCGACCTGGTCCTGCCCTGGAGCCAGATGGCGACCTTCCTGGTCCTCGCGGCGATCATCGGAGTGGTGGCCGCGGTGCTGCCCGCGATCCGCGCCGCGCGGATCAACGTGCTGGGCGCCATCGCCCACGACTGACCCGGCACGCACGACGGCCCCCGCCACCGAAGGGTGGCGGGGGCCGTTCCGTTCCCGCCGGCTCCCCGCCCGCTGCCAGACTCGGGCCACGGGGGTGAGGGGTGTGACGGAGGACGCCTACGCGCGGGCGCTGGAGAACGCCGAGGGGCTGCTCGGCCGGCCGCTCACCCTGCCGCTCGGTCCCGGCGAACCGGCCGTCGGCGCGGACTTCCGCCGGCTGGCCACCCAGCACACCTTCGGCGACGTGTGGCCGCGCGAGGGCCTGGACCTGCGCGCCCGCTGCCTGGTGTCGGTGGCGGTCGCCGCGGCGCTGGGCACCCACGAGCCGCTGCGCGGCCAACTGCGGATCGCGCTGCACTCCGGGGTGACCCGCGAGGAGATCGTCGAGGTGTTCATCCATTTGGCCGCCTACGCCGGCGCCGCGCGGGCGTTCGACAGCTACCAGATCGCCGTGGCGGTGTTCGGCGAGGGCGACTGACCGACCGGCTCAGACGGGGCGTTCACCGAGCAGAGCCGAGAGCAGCTCCAGGTCCGCGGCGGTCAGGCTCTCCAACTGGTGTACGCCGTCCGCGGGCGGCAGCGGCACCTCGGCGGGTACGGCCAGCACGGCGGCCCCCGCCGCCAGGGCACTGGCCACCCCGGTCGGCGAGTCCTCGATCGCCACGCACCGCTCGATCGGCACACCGAGCAGCCGCGCCGCGGTCAGGTACGGCTCCGGGTGCGGCTTGGCGGCCTCGACCTCGTCGCCGCAGACCACCGCGTCGAAGCTGTCCCGGCCCAGGGTGTCGAGGGCGACCTCGACCAGCGGCCGGGTGCTGGAGGTGACCAGGGCGGTGGGGATGCCCGCGGCGCGGACCGCGCGCAGCAGCGCCAGCGCCCCGGGCCGCCAGCGCAGCCCGTCGCGGAACAGGTCCAGGATCCGGGCGTTGATCCAGTCGGCGCTGGCCTGCGGGTCCCGCTCCGGCTGGCCCAGGTCGTCGTGCACGATCCGCATGGAGACGGCCATGCTGGTGCCGATGATCGCCCTGCGGGCGGCCTCGGAGAGGGTGCCCCCGTAGACCGCGGCGAGCTCCTGCAACGCGACGTCCCAGAGTTTCTCGCTGTCGACCAGGGTGCCGTCCATGTCGAAGAGCACGGCGGCGGGATGGGTGCTGCTCAGCGGGGGCCTCCTCGGGTGCGGGTACCCACCGATCCTCTCAGCCGCGCCCCGCCGGCCGGTCACCGTCCCCGGCGGGGGTGACCTGCGGCATCAGCCGAGGTCGCAGGCGTCCAGGGAGTTCTCGTAGCCGCGGAAGAACGACTCGCTGCGCTGCTCGGCGGTGCCGTGCGAGCCCTCGGCGAACCAGGGCTGGTCCGGGTCGTCGCCGACCGCCAGCAGCCCCTCCCGGAACTCGTCCAGGTCGCCCTCGGCCAGGGTCAGCGCCCCCGAGCGCACGTTGTCACCGATGTACGCCCCGGCCATGCAGTCGGCCTGCAACTCCTGCTGGATGGTGAAGTTGTAGCGGATGCCGAGGCGGACCTGGACGCCGTGGGCGTACTCGTGGCCGAGCAGGTAGAACAGGAAGGCGTCACCGACCTGCCGGAACGCACCCACCGACCAGTTCACGTCGTAGGCGATGAAGTCGCCGGCCGAGCAGTAGACGGCGTTATTGCGCGGCAGCCCCTCGCCCCCGCAGGACACCTCACCGGACCGGGTGTACGGCACGACCCGCCGGATCGGCTGGAACTGCTTGCCGGAGGCGCGGAACTGCGCTGTCCAGTAGCGCTGGGCGATGCCGACCGCGTCGGAGAAGTCCTGCTTGAACTCGGCCACGCTGGTGGTGCCGTCGGCCCGGGTCGAGGCCGCCCCCGGGGAGGCCGGCTGGCCGCTCTGCCGCGGGCGGGGCTGCTCCGGCTCGCCCTGGTCCAGCCCGCCGCCCATGCAGCCGGCCGCCACGACCACGGCGACCAGCAGCCCGGCGATCGGTCCCGGCCGCTGGCGTCCCGCGTTCTCCCCCACCGATGCCTCCCCGGCTGATCCGCTGTGTGAGCGCAGTACCCCGACCGTGCGCCGTTGATGCCATCCGGGATCACGTGCGCAGGCCGGACTTCGTTCAGCCGGGGGCGGTGAACGGCGGCAACCGGACAGCCGCCGGCTGCCGGTGCCGCGCCGCGTCAGCCGGTGAAGCCGTGGCCGCCGTTGTTCCAGCCGTCGTGCTGCGCGTGCTCCCGCTCGGCCGCCCGCCGGTGCTGCTCTCCCCGGGCCGCCCGGACCGCCGCCGGGTCCTCGTCGGTGGCACGCCGGCGCCGGTCCCGCCAGGAGACGAACCCGACCATCACGGCCACGACCGCGGCCAGCACCGCCAGCGTCACGAGGATCGTCGTCATGCGGCCACTGTAGGACCGCCCCGCACGCCTGGTCACCGCTACGCTGCGGCGGTGATCGACACCGATTTCGACGCGCACGAACGGTCCCGGTGGGCGGGCCGCGCCGAGGCGTACGCGCGCAGCTTCGGCCGGCTCTGCGCGTATCCGGCGGGGGCGCTGCTGGACGCGGCGGGCGTCCGGACCGGACGGCGGGTGATCGACGTGGGCACCGGACCGGGCACCGTCGCGGCGGCGGCCCTGGGCCGCGGCGCCGAGGTGGTGGCGGTCGACGCGGAGCCCGGCATGCTCGACGCGGCCCGGCGGGCCGCACCCGGCGCCGAGGTCCGCGCGGCGGTGCTGCCGTGCCTGCCGGTCCCGTCCGGCGACTTCGACGCGGCGGTGGCGAACTTCGTGCTCAACCATGTCGGCGACCCGGCCGCCGGCGTGGCCGAGCTGCGCCGGGTGGTCCGCCCCGGCGGCCGGGTGGCGGTGACCGTCTGGCCGTTCCCGCAGCCGCCCCTGCAACGACTCTGGGGTGCGGCGCTCGCCGCGGCCGGCGTCGCGACACCGCCCGACCTGCCCCGGGTCGCGCCCGAGCGGGACTTCCCCCGCACCGAGGCGGGCCTGGCCGGGCTGCTGGCCGCCGCCGGGCTGGCCGAGGCGCGGTGCGGGACGCTGACCTGGGCGCACCGCACCGACCCGGAGGACTGGTGGGCCGGTCCGGCGGCCGGCATCAGCACCATCGGCCACGTGCTGGAACGGCAGCCGCCGGCCACGCGCGAGCGCGTCCGCCGGGAGTACGACCGGCTCGCCGCGCCCTACCGGCAGGACGACGGCAGCCTGGCGCTGCCCACCGCCGCGCTGCTCGCCTCGGGCCGGGTCGACTGATCCGCCCGTGGGCTGGTCTCCGGGGCGCCTCGCGGCTCCGACGTCCCGGCCGGACGGTTGCCCGAGGGCCCGGCCGGCGTCCGTCCACTGCCCCGGCGCCGCCCCACGGGTGGGTCGCGGACGCGCGGATGCGGACGCCCCGGCCGGGGCGCCTGCGGTGTGGCGTGGCCTCAGTCCAGGCCGCGCATGATGTGCGGTTCGCCGTCGTCGTCACCGAAGCAGCGGTGCAGCGTCTGCGCCCGGGCCCACAGGTCCAGGCTGCTCGGCGGCCCGACCTGCGGTGGACCCGCCGGCGCGTTCAGCACGGGGGCCGGGTCCGGCGGAACCTTCGAAGCGATGTCGTCGGTCATCTCCGCCCCTTTCGTCGTACCCCCATGCTCGTCCTCGGACGTCACAGCCGCATCTCTCGGACTGCCCCGCCGTGGACGGCGACCGCGGCACGCGCTGCGGGTCGGGGGCGCTTACCCGCCCGGGCCGGGCCGGTAACCCGTACTCCGGTCACCGTAGCGGGCGGGGCCGGGCCGCACAGCGGGTTTCCCGCGCCCGGCGGTCAACGGCGGGCGTCGAGGAGCCGGTCGAGGTTCGACGCGGTGCTGATGAGGGACAGGTGGCTGAACGCCTGCGGGAAGTTGCCGGCCTGCTCCCCGGACGGGGTGATCTCCTCCGAGTAGAGGCCGACCTGGCTGCTGTAGGTGAGCATCTTCTCGAAGGTCAACTGCGCGTCGTCGAGCCGGCCGGACTCGGCCAGGGCCTGCACGTACCAGAAGGTGCACATGGTGAAGGTGCTCTCCCCGCCGGAGAGGCCGTCCGCCGTGGCGCCCGGGTCGTACCGGTAGACCAGGCTGTCGGAGACCAGGTCGGCGTCGATGGCCCGCAGCGTCGACTGCCACATCGGATCGGTCGGGGCGATGAAGCCGAGCGAGGGCATGGCGAGCAGCGCCGCGTCGAGCACGTCGGTCGCGAAGTGCTGAACGAACGCTGCCCGTCCTGAGTGGTAGCCGCGCGCCATGATCTGCTCGTAGATCCGGTTCCGGGTGTCCGTCCACCGGACGGTGTCGGCGGGGCGCCCGTTGCGGTGGGCCAGCCGGACGGCCCGGTCGAGGGCCACCCACGACATCAGTCGCCCGTAGGTGAAGTCCTGGCGACCGGCCCGCGTCTCCCAGATCCCGTCCTCGGGCTGGTCCCAGTGCGCGCAGAGCCAGTCCATCGTCCGGACCAGGTCAAGCCAGCCCTCGTGAGGGCTCTTCAGGCCGTGCTCGTTGGCGAGGTGCAGGGAGTTGAGTACCTCGCCGTAGATGTCGAGCTGCAGTTGGTCCGCCGCGCCGTTGCCGATCCGCACCGGCGCGGACCCGCGGTAGCCCTCGAAGTGGTCGAGCACCTCCTCGGTGAGTGCCGGTGAGCCGTCGACGCGGTACATGATCTGCAACGGCACGCCTGCGTCCTGGGCGTCACGGAGGCGGGCGTCGACCCATTGCTGGTACTGCACGGCCTCGTCGGTGAAGCCCAGGCTGAGCAGGGCGTGCACCGAGAAGGCCGCGTCCCGGATCCAGGTGTAGCGGTAGTCCCAGTTGCGTTCGCCGCCCACTCGTTCGGGCAGCCCGGCGGTGGGGGCGGCGATCAGCGCGCCGGTCGGCGCGTACGTCATGAGTTTCAGCGTCATGGCGGACCGCTCGACCATCTCCCGCCACCGCCCCGTGTAGCAGGAGCGGCCGATCCAGCGCCGCCAGAAGTCCCGCGTCTGTTCGAGCAGCTCGCGCGCCTCCTCGGGCGGGTAGAGACGCGGTGGTCCCGGCGATCCCGTCTCCAGGATCACGCCGCCGGCCTCGCCCTCGTGCAGGGTGGCGACCAGGTGGATGCCCTCCTCGGTCCGCTGGAACTCGTGCTCGTCGGACAGGCGCTCGGCGTACCGGATGGGATTCAGGGTGAGGGATTGACCGGGACTGCGAAAGACCGTGCCGGACGGGTGCACCTCGAGCACGTGCCCGTCCCGCCCGTAGTTGAACCGGGGGTGGCACTCCAATCGGAACCGCATGCTGCCGCGGACCATCCGCAGCATCCGGACCAGCCGGTGGTGGTCGGTGGCCCGGTCGCCCGCGACCGGCATGAAGTCCACCAGCTCGCCCACACCGTCGGCGCTGAGGAAGCGGGTGATGAGGATCGGGGTCCCGGGTAGGTAGAGCTGCTTGCTGGTGTAGTCCACACCGTCCGGCGTGATCTGGAAATGGCCGCCCCGACGGCGGTCGAGCAGCCCGCCGAAGATGCTCGGCGAGTCGAACCGGGGCGCGCAGAACCAGTCCAGCGTGCCGTCCTTCGCGATCAGCGCTGCCGTCTGCAGGTCGCCGATGAGGCCGTGGTCCTCCACCGCGGGGTACGAGTCCACCAGGACCTCCACCTCGTCTCGCCGTTGCTCCCGGCGTCTACCCCGGTCCCGCCGCCACACACCTGAGCACCCGGCAGCTCGCCCGGTTCGGCGCGGCCCGCGGCGTCCGTCCGGTTTCGGTCATCCACTGTTCACGGAACTTGATCTAGACCGTCACTTCCATCTCTGTCTATATGGATGCCACACGCCAATCCCATCCGGATGGAGTCCCATGACCCGCACCCTGCGCGCCACGGCCATCAGCCTCGCCGCGATCCTGGCCGCCACCCTCGGCCTCACCCCGCCCGCCCCGGCCGCCGGCTACTCCGCCTCCCTGACCACCGCCGTCGCCGGCCTCCCCGTGGCCACCGAGGTCCGCACCGGCTACAGCCGCGACCTCTTCCCACACTGGATCGACGCCGACGGCGACGGCTGCACCACCCGCAACGAGGTCCTCCTGGCCGAGGCCACCACCAAGCCCACGATCAGCGGCACCTGCACCCTGTCCGGCGGCCGCTGGTACTCCTACTACGACAACGCCTACTGGACGCTCACCGGCGACCTCGACATCGACCACATGGTGCCGCTCGCCGAGGCCTGGGACTCCGGCGCCCGCGCCTGGACCACCAGCCGCCGCCAGGCGTACGCGAACGACCTGGGCGACTCCCGCGCGCTGGCCGCGGTCACCGACAACGTCAACCAGGCCAAGGGCGACCAGGACCCGGCCACCTGGCTGCCGTCGTACGCCTCCGCCCGCTGCCGCTACGTCGGCGAGTGGGTGGGGGTGAAGGTACGGTGGCGCCTCACCGTGGACAGCGCCGAGAAGAGCGCCCTGACCAGCTGGGCGAACAACTGCCCCGCCGCCACGATCTCGGTCACCTACGCGTACTGACGCTCTGCTTGGATCCTGGAGGGTTGCCGTTCGGAGCGGACGTCAACTCTCCAAGATCTACGCGGGGACGGGGAGGCGAAAGATGGAGTCGCAGTCCACGGTCGGCGCGGACGCTGTCGCCCGGGCACGTGAGCTGGCACTGGCCAAGCAGTACGAGCCCGCAGTCGCCATCCTGCGTGAACATCTGACGACGCATCCGGACGACGCCGTTGCCTGGCGCCGCCTCGCCGGCGCCCTGCTCGGCTGCGACCGCCCCGCGGCAGCGGTCGAGGCGGCCGGTCGAGCGATGGACCTCGCCCCCGACGACGTGGTGGCGCACCGCCACCGGGCACTGGCTCTCCACATGCTCGGGCGGCACCCTGAGTCGTACGCCGACGCGAAGCGCGCGGTGGAGCTCGCACCCGATGACGACGAGGCGCTCAGCCTGCTCGCCCTGAACGTCCTCAACGTCGATCGCGACCCGGCCCGAGCCCGGGCACTGGCCCGGCGGGCGCTCACCGCGAATCCCGACAGCCTGCCGGCCCGGGATGTGGCCAGGGTCTGCCGGAGGATCCGCCGCACCACCACGACGACCGCGCTGTTCCTCGCGGCCGCCCCGGCCGGGATGGCGCTGATGGGTCTGTGGCTCATCACATACGACACCGGCAGCGCGGGCGACCGTCGCTGGATCACCTGGCCGGCCGTCGCGGCCGGCGCCACCGTCCTTCTCAGCCTGCTGCTGGGACGGTCGCGCCGCACCGCGCCTCCGATGCTCACACCGCCCCAGATGCTCGCGACGATGAGCACCTCCGGCATCGCCGCGGCCGGTGCGGCGTACGGCGGCACCCGATCGCTGCCCGCCGCGGGCGCCGTCGGCCTCGTCGCGCTCGTCATCTCCGGCGGCTACTCGTTCCTCCTCCTCCGCGCGGCGCGGCGTGGCGCCGTGGCGGAGAAGCGGAAGAGGGCCGTCCGGTCCGCCGACCGGAACTCCTGACGCCCCAGCTCTCCCGGGTTCGCTGCGGTCCACACTCGCCGCCGCCGGGATCGTCACACCCGTCGGGCATGGTGGCGGTCTGGTCGAGGCCGGTGTGGCATCGACCTCACGAACGTGGAGGAAACCGTGGTGGTCACCGCCGATGATCTCGACGCCGCGCTGTCGAGGGTGGTCGCCGGCCTGCGACCGGCGACCGGCCTGGACTGGTCCGCGCGCGCCGGCGGTCTCGAGTGGGACTGCTGGCACACCGCCGAGCACGTCGGCGACTGTCTGATGTCGTTCGCCGCCCAACTCGTGGCCCGGCCCGAGGAACGGTATGTGCGCTTCATGGCGATCGTCGACAAGGACGCCTCTCCCGCCGAGGTGCTGGAGTTCGCCGAGACCGGCGGCCGCATCCTGGCCGCCACAGTCCGCACGTCGGGACCGGACGTTCGGGCCTACCACCCCACCGGTCACGCCGATCCGGAGGGCTTCGCCGCGATGGGGTGCGCCGAGGCGTTGCTGCACGGCGACGACATCGCGCGGGGCCTCGGCCTCGCCATCGATCCACCGCCGGGCGTGTGCGACCGGGTACTCGCCCGGCTGTTTCCCGAGGCGGCGCAGGACCTCGGCGGGGTCGACCCGTGGGCGGCACTGCGGTGGTGCACCGGCCGGACCGCGCTGCCCGGGCATCCTCGGCGACAGGAATGGCGCTGGCGCGGCGCTCCACCGGCCAGTCAGGCCGTGATGCCTCGGCCAGGTGGCGAGGGCCGCAAGGATCGCGCAGTCTGGCTAAGCTCCCGCTCATGAGTGAGACGGCGCCCGAGCCTTCCCCGTCCGTAGCGCCCACCGAGGCCGAGGCCCTGCTGTCCGTCCTGGACCGCAACCGCCGGACCTTCGCCTGGAAGACGTCGGGGCTCGACGCGGACGGTCTGCAGGCGACCACGGCGGCCAGTGCCATGACGATCGGTGGTCTCGTCAAGCACATGGCACTGGTCGAGGCGGACTGGCTGGCGGTCAAGCTCGCCGGGCTCGACTACGGCGCACCCTGGGACGCCGTGGATTTCGACGCCGATCCCGACTGGGAATGGCGCACCGGGGCGCTGGATGCTCCGGAAGACATCCACGCGCTGTGGCGGGACGCGGTCGAGCGCTCGCGCACGGTCGTCGACGACGTCATCACGGAGCGCGGGCTCGACGGACCGGCGTCCTTCACCTGGCCCGACGGTCGCACACCCTCCGTGCGCGCCATGCTGTTGGACATGGTGGAGGAGTACGCACGGCACACCGGCCATGCCGACATCCTCCGGGAAGCGATCGATGGTCGAGTCGGCGAGAGCGCGCCTCCGGACTTCACCGTCTGACGTCCACCTGCCGCCGAGCGAAGGTCACTGGCGTTGGTGCGCGTCGCGCGGCCCGGCGACGGCATGATCTTGGCATTGCCGATCTTGTATGCGAGGCTTCGGCGGTGACCCACTTCAGCGTCCGCTCCGCCACCCAGGCCGACGACGAATTCATGGTCGACATGCTCGCGGAGGCCATGAACTGGCTGCCGGAACGCAACTGGTCCCGCGACCAGATCATGGCGGACCCTCAGCTGGCTCACTATGTCGCCGGTTGGATGCGGCCGAACGACGTCGGCCTGGTCGCCGTGGACCCGGCCGACCGGCCCGTCGGCGCGGCCTGGCTCCGATACCTGACCGCCGCCGATCAGGGCTACGGGTACGTGGGTGACGACGTGCCGGAGCTGACCATCGGCGTGGTGGAACCCTGGCGAGGCCGCGGTGTGGGCCGGGCGCTCCTGCGCGCTGTCCTGGACACCGCGCGGGAACATGGCATCCCCAGGGTGTCGCTGAGCGTGGAGCGGGCGAACTTCGCCGCGAGGCTGTACGCCGCTGAAGGGTTCCGCACGGTCGACTCGTTCGAGGACGCGGACACGATGGTCGCGGAGATCGGGGCCTGACGCTCGGCGCTGTTCAGCCGGTTGCCGAGGACGGGTTCACGACCTGGTACATGGCGTGGTCCTGCCACCGGCCGGCGATGTTGAGGTATTCCGGCGCCATGCCGTACCGCACGAACCCGTTGCGTTCCAGAACCGCCTGCGACCTGACGTTGTGCAGCAGGGTCTCTGCCTGCACCCGGTGCAGCCCCAACTCCTCGAAGGCCACCCGCACGATCTCACGCACGGCACGGCTCGCGAACCCTCGGCCATTGTGGCTCGCGCTCACCCAGTAGCCCATGGCGCAGGACTGGAACGGGCCGCGCACGATGCCGTTGAGGGTGATCCGGCCGATCACGCGGCCGGAGTCGTCGAGGATGACGTGCGGCAGCTTCGAGCCCTGCTCGTGCTGCTGGAGATCGGCCTGGATGACGGCGTGCTGGCCGTCCGCGGTGAAGTAGTCGTCGCTCCGGACCGGGTCCCACGGCGCGAGGAACTCACGGTTGGCGCGGAGCAGCTCGGCCAGGGCCGGCGCGTCCTCCAGACTGATGAGTCGGGTGATGTTCACCGGCCCATTGTCCCGGCGCGCAGGTCCCCTCCCTCACCGGGACGGGCCGCGCGCCGGAGGCACGCCGCGCATCGCGGCGCTGTCCAGCCGGAACCACCTCGCCGACCGGATCCGCCACTGGATCAGCCGAGGTTCGCCATTCCCCGCCGCCTTCATTCCGAACTCGCCGCGGGCCGCGGTCCAGAATGGCGGGAACCCCAGCCGTGGCATGACGGCCGACGGCTGGGGAACGCCGTCAGGCCGGAAGCTCGATCATATCCACCAAAACCGTAGTGTAATTCGCCTGGACCGTTGATCTGAAGTTCCAAATCGCCGTGTCGTCGCCGGCGACCACCTGGATTCCGGACGGACTGGCGTAGAGGTTGCCGTTCGTTGTTCTCCAAGCCGTAGTGACCGTTTGGGGTCGGAGCAGGAGGTCGCAGTTCCCGTACCGCTGTTCGAGCTCTGCGCCCCACCACTTGAAACTTGTGTTGCAGGAGTAAACGCTACCGGCGGTCTTGTACTGCGTGTACCAGTTGTTGAGGTACGTGTTTGCACAGGTTGCCGTGCTGTAATTCACGCCCTCCCACGTCCCGTCGAAGTACCAACTCACGTAATTCCCGGGGGCAACCGTCTTGCAGCTGTTGCCGTAGAAAACGATAGAGGCACTGCTGTAATAAGGAGCAACGGAAACGGTGCTTGATCCACAGTTCTTGTAGTACTGGCGCATCGGGTTACCCTGAGGCGAGCCCGGGTTGAATGATGTCCAGCACGGAACGGCGGCATTGGCGGGACTGGCCGCTACGGTCGTCGAAAGAGCCATCAGGACGCCCGCGATGAACATCGAGAAACGTTTCTTCATTTTCCACCTTCCGTGATGATCATGGCATGGTGGATCATGGCACAGATCCTTGCAGGCCGATGTCCGCAGCGACATAAGATCATCAAGCGACTTCAATACTGGCATCCCCGGCATTGCCAGGTCTCCGTGTGCCGCCCGCGCCATCGAAGGCGTACCGCATCACCAAAGAGGAACGATCGTGGCAGGGGCCTACGTCGGCACCGAAGGCGTGTCCGCTGATGCCGGCTCAACCGGAGGCCGCCCCCGCGACGTGTCGTGATGCGGGCAGCGCACATCCGCTGATCACTTGGCGTAGCAATGTGGAAAGACCCTCGGCGTATCGGCTTCAAACGGACCGAACGGCCCCTGACCTGCGCTGGGCTCTGCCGTCGATCGTCATCGTTGGTCGTCGTTGGTTCACCTCAGACGGCCTGTGCACGGCATGATCTTGCGGCTCGCTCGGTGTCGTCAGGGTGGCTGCTTGTCCCCCAGAGATCGACAGCGCGGTCTTGTTCGGCGCGCTTCGCTGATCGGCGGTCTGGACGTGCTTCCTGTGATTCCGCTAGGTGTCGTCCGTTGCTGGGCACCACTGCTGTACTGCTCACCTCTGCCTGTGGCCTCAGGTCGACGACTACTTAAAGAGACTAAAGTCGCATGGTGCACCTGGAACTGATGCGAGACAAGGCGCGGGAGTTCCCGCAGATCGATGAACCGGCGGCCTACACATCTGCCCGGATCTGGCACTGCAGCTATCGGACGTTGGCTCCGCTGTCCTGGTTCACTGGTCTCCGTACGCTGGAGATCGCCACGTACCCCGACGGGACGCTTGACCACCTTGCCGGCCTGACGGCGCTCGAAGAACTTCGCGTGGTGCACCTGCCACACGTCGCAGCCCTCGCTCCGCTGGCGAGCCTGACATCGCTGCGACACCTCACCCTTGCAACGCTGCCCAGTTGGGATTCTTCGGGCAAGGTGACCGAAGTCCACTCGCTCGCACCGCTGGCCCTGCTATCAGCACTGGAAACGGTCCACCTATTCGGTGTGCGGCCACCCGACCAGCAAGTGGACGACCTGCTCGCAATCGCTTCCCTTCGTTGGGCGCGGATCAGCAAGTACCCGAAGAAGGAGATCGAGCGGCTGTCCTCGGCCCTCGCCTCGCGTGCCGACGAGTAGGCCGCGGGCGGGACGTACACGCCGTTGCATCCGCTGCCCTGGGATTAGAACCCCTTACACCCACCCTCGGAAGCGAACATCATCAATCGGACCGGTCGGGCCTTCAACCAGTGCGAAGTCTGCCGACGCTTGCCAACGTCTGCCACCACCCGGTTGCCCTCGGTTGTAGTGGATCTGCACCTGAAGATCTTGTGCGCCAGCCTCTGTCGTCAGCCCTGGATGGAGCCTCCGGCACGCAATTCCCACTAGCAGGAATTCTTGCTCAGCGCTTGGTGGTGCTTATTAGCATCAGCCCATGGAGACAGTGTTCAATGCTGGCGCATTGGTGGCTGCCCTACTCTCCCTCGCCATCTCGGCTTGGATCGCGATCAGGCAGTACACGGTCATGGACCGCGCCAACCAACTTCCGATGATCGTTGATCTCATTCGGCAGGTCGGCTCGGCGGAACTGGTCGAAAAAGAGGAGTTCCTTCTGGCAGAGATTGGTCAGCATAATCCAGAATGTGGCATCTCCAAGCTCCCGGACGACCTTCGAAGGGCCGCAGCCTACGTAACTTCCTACTACCTAACGCTCGCCTACCTGGCCGCATACAAGGTGGTCGACAAGACTCTGGTGGCGCTTCCGATCCATTACAGACTAGAGCGGGTTTGGAGTGTTATTGAGCCATACGTCCAAGGCGAGCGCAAACTGCGCGGAAGCCACTTCTCTTACATGAACTTCTTGGAAGACTTCGTCACCTGGGTAAGAGATCAAGAAATTCCTAACAACCCTGACAAGTTCCGCATACACGGATTCTTCGAAAGTTAACCTGCTGAGCCACAACATCATGCAGGACAGCCCAACTCACCCCGCGGTTGGATGACCTGCTCCCTGCCATCCTCGCCATCCCGTTGGCTTTCGTCGGCGCGCCCACACCCAGGATCTGCCAGTTCCCATGGCGGCCCAGGGCTTCGTCGTATGTCGCGCCGCCGGCGGGCTAACACCCGACGTGCTGGCGGCCGAGGGCCAGAGGCGCGGCGGCGGGCCATCGGCCCGGCCCAGGTTCGGCGGCGCGAGCGGCCCGCGACGGCATGATCATGCGAATCAGAGCCAATCCAGGTACTGCACCGCAGGTCAGAGCACCTGCGGGATCACTTGGCGTTGAAGTAGTTGGCCTCGGGGTGGTGGACGACGATCGCGTCGGTGGCCTGCTCCGGGACGAGCTGGAACTCCTCCGAGAGCTGCACGTTGATCCGCTCGGCGCCGAGCAGCTCCACGATCTTCGCCCGGTCCTCCAGGTCCGGGCAGGCCGGGTAGCCGAACGCGTACCGGCAGCCCCGGTAGTCGGTGCGTAGCAGGCCGACCAGGTCCGCCGGGTCCTCGTCGGCGACCGTACGCCCGCCCGGCAGGACCAGCTCGGCCCGGATCCGCCGGTGCCAGTACTCGGCCAGCGCCTCGGTGAGCTGCACCGACAGGCCGTGCACCTCCAGGTAGTCGCGGTACTCGTTGCCGGCGAACATCTTCGCCGTGTACTCGCTGATCGGCTGCCCGACGGTGACCAGCTGCAACGCCACCACGTCCAGCTGCTCGCCCTTCGGCCGGAAGAAGTCGGCCAGGCAGAGCCGGCGCTCCTGCCGCTGCCGCGGGAACGAGAACCGGGCCCGCTCGGAGTGCCCGTTCTCGTCCAGCACCACGAGGTCGTTGCCCTCGGAGTAGGCCGGGAAGTAGCCGTAGACCACAGCCGCCTCCAGGACCTGGTCAGCGATGAGCCGGTCCAGCCAGTACCGCAGCCGCGGCCGGCCCTCGGTCTCCACCAGCTCCTCGTACGACGGGCCCTTGCCGCCGCGGGCCCCGCGCAGCCCCCACTGGCCCAGGAAGGTGGCCCGCTCGTCGAGCAGCGCCGCGTAGTCGGCCAGCGGCACGCCCTTGACCACCCGCGTGCCGAAGAACGGCGGGGTGGGCACGTCGACGTCGGCGGCCACGTCGGAACGGACCGACGCGTCGTCCAGCTCCGGCAGCGCCTCGCGGACCAGCGCCCGCTGCCGCTCCCGCCGCTCCCGGCGGGCCGCCAGGGCGGCCTCCCGCTCCGGGTCCACCACCGGCGCGCCGCCCCGCTTGGCCGTCATCACCCGGTCCATGAGGGACAGCCCCTCGAACGCGTCCCGGGCGTAGTGCACCTGCCCGGGGAACACCGAGCGCAGGTCGTCCTCCACGTACGCCCGGGTGAGCGCCGCGCCGCCGAGCAGCACCGGCCAGCGCTCGGCGACCCCGCGGGCGGCCATCTCGGCCAGGTTCTCCTTCATGATGACCGTGCTCTTGACCAGCAGGCCGGACATGCCGATGGCGTCGGCCCGGTGCTCCTCGGCCGCGTCGAGGATCGCGTTGATCGGCTGCTTGATGCCGATGTTGACGACGTCGTAGCCGTTGTTGGACAGGATGATGTCGACCAGGTTCTTGCCGATGTCGTGCACGTCGCCCTTGACGGTGGCGAGCACGATGCGTCCCTTGCCGTCGTCGTCGGTCTTCTCCATGTGCGGCTCCAGGTAGGCCACCGCGGTCTTCATCACCTCGGCGGACTGGAGCACGAACGGCAGTTGCATCTGGCCGGAGCCGAACAGCTCACCGACCACCTTCATGCCGTCCAGCAGCAGGTCGTTGATGATGGACAGCGGCGTGCGCCCCTGCGCCATCGCCGTGTCCAGGTCGGCCTCCAGGCCGTTGCGCTCCCCGTCGATGATCCGCCGCTTGAGCCGCTCGTCCAGCGGTAGCGCGGCCAGTTCCTCGGCGCGGGTGGCCCGCGCCGAGGCGGCGTCGACGCCCTCGAAGGCCTCGATGAACCGCTGCACCGGGTCGTAGCCCTCGCGGCGCCGGTCGTAGACCAGGTCGAGCGCGATCTCGCGCTGTTCGTCGGGGATCTTCGACATCGGCAGGATCTTGCTGGCGTGCACGATGGCCGAGGTCAGGCCGGCCTGCGCGCACTCATGCAGGAACACCGAGTTGAGCACCTGCCGGGCCGCCGGGTTCAGGCCGAAGGAGACGTTCGAGATGCCCAGGGTGAAGTTGACCCCCGGGTAGCGGGCGGCGATCTCCCGGATCGCCTCGATCGTCTCGATGCCGTCGCGGCGGGTCTCCTCCTGCCCGGTGGCGATCGGGAACGTCAGCGCGTCGATGAGGATGTCCTCCCGGCGCAGCCCCCACCGGCCGGTCAGGTCGTCGATGAGCCGGCACGCGACGCGTACCTTCCAGTCCCGGGTGCGGGCCTGGCCCTCCTCGTCGATGAGCAGCGCCACCACGGCGGCGCCGTGCTCCCGGACCACCGGCATCACCCGGGCGTAGCGGGACTCCGGGCCGTCGCCGTCCTCGAAGTTGACCGAGTTGACCACGCAGCGGCCGCCGAGCATCTCCAGCCCCGCCTCGACCACCGCCGGCTCCGTGGAGTCCAGCATGATCGGCAGGGTGGAGGCGGTGGCGAACCGGCCGGCCAGCTCGCGCATGTCCTGCGTGCCGTCCCGGCCGACGTAGTCGACGCAGAGGTCCAGCAGGTGCGAGCCGTCCCGGGCCTGGCCCCGGGCGATCTCGACGCAGGCCTGCCAGTCGGCCGCGAGCATCGCGTCGCGGAACGCCTTGGAGCCGTTGGCGTTGCTCCGCTCCCCCACCATCAGGATGCTGGCGTCCTGGGCGAACGGCACGTGGTGGTAGATCGACGAGACGCCCGCCTCGGGGCGCGGCTCCCGGGCCACCGGCCGCCGGCCGCGCAGCCGCTCGACCAGCACCCGGATGTGCTCGGGCGTGGTGCCGCAGCAGCCGCCGACCAGGGACACGCCGTAGTCGGTGACGAACCGGTCCAGCGCGTCGGCCAGCTCGTCCGGGCTCAGCGGGAAGTAGGCCCCGTCGGCGGTCAGCACCGGCAGGCCGGCGTTCGGCATCACCGAGACCGGGATGCGGGAGTGCTGGGACAGGTAGCGCAGGTGCTCGCCCATCTCGGCCGGGCCGGTCGAGCAGTTGAGACCGATCAGGTCCACGCCGAGCGGCTCGATGGCGGTCAGCGCCGCGCCGATCTCGCTGCCCAGCAGCATGGTGCCGGTGGTCTCCACGGCCACCTGGCAGATGATCGGGACGTCCCGCCCCAGCTCGGCCCGCGCCCGCTTGGCGCCGACCACGGCGGCCTTGACCTGGAGCAGGTCCTGGCAGGTCTCGATGATCAGCGCGTCCGCCCCACCGGCGATCAGGCCGGCGGCGTTCTCCTGGTACGCGTCCCGCAGGGTCGCGTACGCCGCGTGCCCGAGGGTGGGCAGCTTCGTGCCGGGCCCCATCGAGCCGAGCACGAACCGCGGCTGCTGCGGCGTCGCGTACGCGTCGGCGGCCTCCCGGGCGAGTCGCGCGCCCGCCTCGGACAGCTCGCGGATCCGCTCGGCGATGCCGTACTCGGCGAGGTTGGGCAGGTTGGCGCCGAAGGTGTTGGTTTCCACGCAGTCCGCGCCGGCGGCCAGGTAGGAGTCGTGCACGCCCCGGACCACGTCCGGGCGGGTGACGTTGAGGATCTCGTTGCAGCCCTCGAGGCCCTCGAAGTCGTCCAGGGTCAGGTCGGCGGCGTGGAGCATGGTGCCCATCGCGCCGTCGGCGATCAGGATCCGGTCGGCCAGCACATCGAGCAACGAAGTCCGCACAGGGCCAGGTTAGTGCGGCGCGGCGTGGAGAGGTCACCGCAACATGGGCATCCCACATACTGTCAGCGGGATCACCGCGTACCTTTCATCCGGTTCGCCCGACTGGTCGGGTCGGCGGACCGGCGCGGCCGACGGGCCGCGCCCGGCGGCGGCACGTAGGCTGGCGACGTGAAGGACATCAGGGACGCGACCGTACGACGGCTCGAGGTGACGGCGTGACCGAGTTCGACGGACTGCCGGTGCTGCGGTCCCCGGTAGCCATCGCGGCCTTCGAGGGGTGGAACGACGCCGCCGACGCCTCGACCGCGGCTGTGGAGCATCTGGAGCAGGTCTGGCAGGCCCGGCAGGTGACCGAGCTGGACCCGGAGGACTTCTACGACTTCCAGGTGAGCCGGCCGACCATCACGATGGCCGACGGGGAGACCCGCCGGGTCGAGTGGCCGACCACCCGTTTCATGGTGGCCAGCCCCGAGGGCACCGAGCGCGACGTGGTGCTGATCCGCGGCATCGAGCCGAGCATGCGCTGGCGCACCTTCTGCGAGCAGGTGCTGGAGATCTGCCACAGCCTGGAGGTCGAGCGGGTGGTGCTGCTCGGCGCCCTGCTGGCCGACGTGCCCTACACCCGGCCGCTGCCGATCAGCGGCAGCGCCTCGGACGCCGACGCCGCCAAGCGCTACCAGCTCACCCCCACCCGCTACGACGGGCCGACCGGCATCGTCGGCGTGCTGCACGACGCCTGCACCCGGGCCGAGGTGGACGCCGTGTCGTTCTGGGTGCACGTGCCGCACTACGCCAACAACCCGCCCTGCCCCAAGGCCACCCTGGCGCTGCTGCACCGGGTCGAGGAGGTGCTCGACCTGCCGGTGCCGATGGCCGACCTGGCCGAGGAGGCCGCCGAGTGGGAGCAGCGGGTACGCAGCGCCGCCGAGCAGGATGCCGAGCTGGGCGAGTACGTCCGTGAGCTGGAGGAACGGGTCGGCGACGCCGGCATCACCCCGCTGACCGGGGACGAGATCGCCCAGGAGTTCGAGAAGTACCTGCGCCGCCGGGGCGGTTCCGCCGGCCCCACGGCCGGCTCCTGGTAGCCCTGTCGCACTGAGAACCGGGTCCCGGTGGGGCCCGGTTTTCGCGTGTCCGGGGTGGCGCGGTCACACCCGCTAGGGCATCCTAGGAACCTAGCTGTCATGAGGAGGCGGGCATGCAGATCAATCCCGGCGCGGCCGAGTTCCCGCACCGGCAGATCGCCGCGCAGCTCAAGGCCCAGGTGCGCCGCGGCGACTGGGGGCCCGGCGAGCGGCTGCCGTCCATCCCGGCCATCGCCGAGATGTTCGGCGTCGCCAAGCAGACCGTGCAGCGCGCCGTCGACCAGCTCCGGGTCGAGGGCATCCTGATCACCAAACCCGGCTCCGGTACGTACGTCCGGGGCACCCGGCGCCGGCTCAACCGGCTCTCCCGCGGCCGGTACGGCGGCTTCCGCGGCTACCACACCGACCTGGCCGCCCGGTACCGGCAGCAGCTCGTCTCGGTCGGCCGCGCCGCCGCCCCGCCCGAGGTGGCCGACGCGTTCGGGGTGGCCGACGGCACCGAACTGCTCTGCCGGCGGCACCTGGTCCGCACCGACGACTCACCCGTCGAGGTCGGCGCCTCCTGGTTCCTGCCCGCCGACACCGCCGGCACCTCCCTGGAACGCGCGGAGGCGTTCGGCCGCCCGCTCTACCAGGAGGCCGAGGAGGCCACCGGCCGCCGGTACGTCACGGCGACCGACACGATCAGCGCCCGCCAGCCCAGCCGGGAGGAGGCGGAGATCCTCCAGATCCGCCCGGACACCCCGGTCCTGCACCTGCTGCACGTCGCCTACGACGCCCAGCGCAAGCCGATCGAGGTCGCCCACGCCACCTGGCCCGGCCCGATGACCACGCTCACCGAGGAGTACCGGATCCCCGCGCCGGCGCCCGACCAGGACCCCGACCCCGGCCTCGTCCTCGGCTAGTCCCTCCCCCGGGCGAGGGCGGAACCATGCCGGGATGAGGCGCTCAGAGGCGGATGCCGAGGAGGGCGTCGACGGTGTCGGCGAACAGCTTCGGGGCGGCCGCGTCGTCGGCGACCCCGGCGAGGGCCCGGTCGGCCCATTCGTCGGCCACCGCCAGCGCGCCGGGGCTGTCCAGGTCGTCGGCGAGACGGGCGCGTACCCCGGCCAGGAGCTCGTCGCCGGACGGGCCGGCCGGCGCGGCGGCGGCCCGGCGCCAGCGGGCCAGCCGCTCCTGCGCCTCGGTGAGCAGCTCGTCGGTCCACGAGCGGTCGCTGCGGTAGTGCCCGCTGAGCAGGGCCAGGCGGACCGCCATCGGGTCGACGTGGTCGGCGCGGAGCCGGGAGACGAAGACGAGGTTGCCACGGGACTTCGACATCTTCTCGCCGTCCAGGCCGATCATGCCGGCGTGCACGTAGTGGTCGGCGAACGGGGCCTGCCCGGTCAGCCGCTCGGCGTGCGCCGCCGAGCACTCGTGGTGCGGGAAGAGCAGGTCGTTGCCGCCGCCCTGGACGGCGATCCGGTCGCCCAGCAGGTTCAGCGCGATCACCGCGCACTCGATGTGCCAGCCGGGGCGCCCGGCGCCCAGCTCACCGCCCGGCCAGGACGGCTCGCCCTCGCGGGCGCCGCGCCACAGCAGCGGGTCCAGCGGGTCACGCTTGCCGGCCCGGTCCGGGTCGCCGCCGCGCTCCGGGAAGATCTCCAGCATCTGCTCGCGCGACAGGTTCGACTCGTAGCCGAACGCGGGAGCGGCGGCGACGTCGAAGTAGACGTCGCCCGTGCCGTCGTCGAGCCGGTAGGCCGCGCCGTCCTTGAGCAGCACGAGGACCTTCTCGGCGATGTCCGGGATCGACTCGACCGCGCCCACGTAGTGCGCCGGCGGGATGATCCGCAGCGCCTCCATGTCCTCGCGGAACAGCGCGGTCTCCCGCATGGCCAGGACCTTCCAGTCCTCGCCGTCGCGCTCGGCCCGCTCCAGCAGCGGGTCGTCGATGTCGGTGACGTTCTGCACGTACCGCACGGTCAGGCCGGCGTCCCGCCACATCCGCTGCACCAGGTCAAACGTGATCATGGTGGCGGCGTGGCCCAGGTGGGTCGCGTCGTACGGGGTGATGCCGCAGACGTACATGCTGGCCGCGCCGTCGGGCTGACTGGAGTGGAGGCCCTGCCGCGCCGAGTCGTACAAGTTCAGTGGCGTGCCCTTGCCCGGCAGCCGTGGCACCTCGTGTCCCGCCCAAGACTCCATGATTTCCAGCCTAACGATCCGTCAGCCGCTCGGGTGGCGCGCCTCGGGTGATCAACGCGACAGCGGCTCACATGGGCGGCCAGGGCATGGCCGGCCACTCCGCGGGCGGCAGCGGGAACCGCGCGGTCTCCCGCAGCCGGTCCACCCGGGCCGCCACCTCGGCGACCTCACGGAGGGTGAGGTGTTCGGCCAGCTCGTCGCCGAGCGCCCCGGTGAGCTGGCCGGCCAGGTCGTCGAGCATCGCCACCGCGTCCGGCGGGAGCTGCCGGCCGGCCCAGCCCCAGAGCACGGTGCGCAGCTTCTCCTCGACGTGGAAGCAGACCCCGTGGTCGACCCCGTAGACCCGGTCGTCGGGACCGACGAGCACGTGGCCGCCCTTGCGGTCGGCGTTGTTGATCACGGCGTCGAGGACGGCCAGCCGGGCCAGCCGGGGATCGTCGGCGTGCGCCAGCGCGTACGCGGCCCCGTCGTCGTCGCGCGCCGCGGCGACCGGGAACCAGCGCGGCGGCACCGTCTCGGCCGGCACGAAACCGACAAGCGGCTCGGCGTCCTCCGGCTCGTCGATCCAGAGCTGGCAGGAGCCGGGACCGAACGGACCGTCCCGCAGCACGGTCGGCGGCACCAGATCCCAGCCGGTGGCCTGCGAGACCAGGTAGGCCGAGACCTCCCGGCCGGCGAGCGTCCCGTCCGGGAAGTCCCAGAGCGGGCGCTCGCCGCGGACCGGCTTGTAGACGCAGCGCGCGGACGCCCCGTCGAGGGTGATGATGCCGCGCAGGGTGGTGTTGGAGGCGTCGACCAGCCGCCCCTCCAGGGTCAGTTCACCGTCGCTGAGCAGTCGCAGCGAGGCGACGCCGTCCTGTCGGGGCTGAAGTTCGGACGACGTCACCGGTGGTAACCGTTGTGCCGGGGACAGAGGTGACCGGCCGGGTCGAGCGGCTGGCCGCAGAGCGGGCAGGGCGGACGGCCGGCGTTGACCACCCGCCGGGCCCGCTCGATGAACGCGCGCGTCGCGTCGGGGGTCAGCCGGACCCGGAGCCGATCGAGGTCGTCGTCCGGTTCGTCCGGGTCCTCGTCGGTGTCGTCGTCCGCGTCGCCGAGCTCGACCTCGGCCTCCGCCTCACCGGCGGCGATCGCCTCGATCACCACGGTGGCGGAGTCCACGTCGAAGGCCAGGCCCAGGGTGCCGACCCGGAACTCCTCGTCGACCGGGGTGTCGAGCGGGTCGTTGTCGCCCGTCACCGGGGCCGCCTCCGGAAGCTCGACGCCGAAACGGCGCTGCGCCTCGGAGAGCAGCTCCTCCAGCTTCTCGGCGAGCAGGGACACCTGGACCTTTTCCAGCGCGACGCTGACCAGCCGGCCTCCGCCGCGCGCCTGGAGGAAGAACGTGCGCTCCCCCGGCGGGCCGACGGTTCCGGCGACGAACCGCTCCGGCGGCTCGAAGGCGTGCACCTGGTGGGTCATACCCACGACCCTATCCGGCGTGCCGAACCGTCGCGCAGCGCACCGACGCCGAATCCGCCCAGGGCGAAACGCCAGGGCCGCCGCCCGCCCTTCCCGGGCGTGGCGGGGCGGCTCACCGGGCCGCCCCCGCGCCGCCGCCCACCGCCGCGTCCGAGTCGGTCGCCCGGGTCGCCCGCCGGCGCCGCTTGCGCGGCGGCGGGACCAGCCCGGCGAGGTCGCCGCCGGTGTCGTTGAGCCGGACCAGGAAGGGCCGCAGCGGCGTGTAGCGGATCGCGGTCACCGACGCCGGGTCGGCCACGATCCGCTGGAACAGATCCAGGTGTACGCCCAACGCGTCGGCCACGATCGCCTTGATCACGTCGCCGTGGCTGCACGCCAGCCAGACCGCCTCGGGCCCGTGCTCGGCGCTGATCCGGGCGTCCCAGGAGCGCACAGCGGCGACCGCCCGCGCCGACATGGCCGCCATCGACTCCCCCTCCGGGAACACGGCGGCGCTCGGGTGCTGCTGCACCACCGGCCAGAGCGGCTCCTTCGCCAGCTTCTTCAACGGCTGCCCCTCCCAGGCGCCGTAGCCGCACTCGATGAGCCCCTCCTCGACCATCGGCGCCGCCCCGGGCAGGGCCAGCTCCAGGGTCTGCCGGCAGCGGATCAGCGGGCTGGTCACCACCGCCGCGAGGGGCAGCCCCTTGAGCCGCTCGCCCACCGCCGCGGCCTGGGCGCGCCCGGTCTCGTCGAGCTCGACCGGTTGCCGGCCGGCCAGGCCACCGTCGGCGTTCGCGGTGGTCCGGCCGTGTCGCAGAAGCAGAAGGGTCGCCACGCAGACCACCCTAGGCGCTCCCACCCCCTTGATCGACTGCGCCACGGGATGTGGCGGTGTCGCCCGTCGGACTACCCGCACCGGGGCGAGGTGTGACGGCGGACACGCCGACGCCCGGAACACCGGGGCCGGTCGGGCCGTTGTGCAGAGCGTCGGTGTGTCCAGTGTCCCCGGGCCTCACCTAAATTGCCTTCGCGGAATACCGTCCGGCTGGAGCCGCGTCGTGCCACTCGCCGAGAGGCGACCTGCACACCGACACCCACAGCGCCGCCCGTCCCTCCGGGGCCGGGCGGCGCTGTGGTTTCCGCCCTGGTCACTCACCGTTCCGGCGCTGGCCCCGGCGTTCTGCAACGTGCTCGCCGACGCCGGGTCGGGACGCAGCACGTCCGATCGCGGCACCCCAGGTGACAGGTGCTCAATGACCGCCTTTGCTCTGCACCACCCCACGCAACACCAGAGGTGCCGGAGTGTTGCTTCCGTGGCGGCAGAGCAAAGGGGCCGAGTCGGAACATGGCGACCAGTCGGCGACGGCCTGACGGGCTGGCGATTGGCGCTCACTGCCTCACGGTCTGGGATGTATGTCCGGTTCCGGCGCTGCCGGGGGCGGTGAGTGGAACGCTGTGGGTGACTCCGGGGCCGGGATACACCCATAGCGTTCCACCGACGGTGCCGGTCTGGGCGGGCTGTCCGTTTCGGGGGGTGACCGGCGGCATCCCGGCGGTGGAATGGCCGGTGGGTGGGGGTCGTTATACCCGGTGCACGACCGAGGACCGCGCCCCGCTCGACGGGGTGACCGGCCCGCCCGCCGAGGCGGAACTCCCCGAGCGGGACTGCCCGCCGAGGCGGGTGCCCCGCCCCCGGGAATGATGGTGGCTGGTCGGTCGTTGTACATGGTCCCGGCGCGACGAAGAGGCCCCCGCCCCGTCCGCTGGATGATCCCCCTTAAGACTTCTTGAGCGCCTGACGGTGCTTGCGCCCACCAGCTAAGAGCCGACCCCCCCGTCGGTGTGGTGGTGCGCCAACCCCCGAATGGAGCCATCCCCCATGAACACGATGCTGCGTAAGAGCGTGCTGGGTATTGCTGGTCTGGCCTTCACCGGTGGTGTCTTCGCCGGTCCGGTCGCCGCCCACGCCGACGCCCGCCCCGTGCAGGGCAAGCCGGCCGCCGTGGCGACCGTGCAGGGCGCCCAGTCGCACATCGACCTGAACGACGAGCAGATCGCGAACGCTAAGGCGATCATCGCGGCGACGAAGAAGGCCGGTCTGCCCGAGCGGGCCGCGGTGATCTCGATCGCCACGAGCCTGCAGGAGTCGAAGCTGGAGAACCTCGGCCACCTCGGCGACGCCAACGACCACGACTCGCTGGGCCTGTTCCAGCAGCGCCCGAGCTCGGGTTGGGGCACGCCGGAGCAGATCACCAACCCCGAGTACGCCACCCTGGCCTTCGAGAAGGGCCTGAAGCAGGTCGACGGCTGGGACACCATGCCGCTGACCGAGGCCGCGCAGACCGTGCAGGTGTCGGCCTACCCGGACGCCTACGCCCAGTGGGAGCAGCAGGCCACCGACATCGTTCACCAGCACTGGAACAGCTGACCCACACAACGACCGCTGGCCGGCACCCCAACACGGGGTGCCGGCCAGCGGCGTCTCGGCATCAGATCAGGTGGCGGCGATCGTGCCGGTGAGGAGCAGGCAGAGGACCAAGGAGCCGAGCGCCACCCGGTAGAGGACGAACAGGTACAGGGTGTGGTGCGCGACGTAGCGCAGCAGCCAGGCGATGGCCGCGTACCCGATGCCGAAGGCGATCACCGTGGCGACGACCATCTGCGCCACGCTCGGCGCGGCGGTGCCCGGCGCGGACGGCTCGAAGACGTCCGGGATGCTGAACACGCCGGAGATCACCACAGCCGGGATGGCCAGCAGGAACGAATAGCGGGCCGCCGTCTCGCGGGTGAGGTTGAGCAGCAGGCCGGCGGTGAGCGTGCCGCCGGAGCGGGAGACACCGGGGACCAGCGCGGCGGCCTGGGCGAAGCCCATGATGACGCCGTCGCGCATCCGGAAGTTCTCCAGCGTGCGGGTCTGCCGCCCCCAGTACTCGGCGAAGGCGAGCACGATCGCGCCGATGATCAGCGTAGTGGAGACCAGCCACAGGTTCCGGCCGGCGGTGCGGATCTGGTCCTTGAAGAGCAGCCCGAAGATGCCGATCGGGATGGTGCCGACGATGACGTACCAGCCCATGCGGTAGTCGAGGCTGGAGCGCACCGAGCGGTCGAACAGGCCGAGCACCCAGGTCCGGACGATCCGCCAGATGTCCTTGAAGAAGTAGATGAGCACCGCCGCCTCGGTGCCCAGCTGGGTCACCGCGGTGAACGACGCCCCGGCGTCCCGGTCGAAGAAGATCGCCGAGGTGATCCGCAGGTGCCCGGAGGACGAGACCGGCAGGAATTCCGTGAGCCCCTGGACGATGCCCAGGACGATGGCCTCGACCCAGGTCACTCGCCGACTCCGGAGAGGTCCAGCGCCTCGGCGACGGTCCGCAGGGTCTGGACGCCGCTGTCCCGGTCCGCCACGAACAGGGTGACCGACAGGGTGGTCACGCCGGCGGCCGCGTACTCCCGCATCCGCTCGGCGATGCGCTCCTTCGGGCCGAGCAGCGAGGTGCGGTCGATGAACTCCATGGGCACCGCGGCGGCCGCGTCGCGCTGCCGCTTGGCCAGGTAGAGGTCCTGCACCTCGCGGGCGGCGTCGCCGTAGCCCATCCGGGTGGCGAGCTGGTTGTAGAAGTTCTGCTGCCGGCTGCCCATGCCGCCGACGTAGAGGGCCGCGTACCAGCGGACCAGCTCGGCGCAGGTGGCGATGTCGTCGCCGACCACCACGGGCACGGACGGGACGACGTCGAAGCCGGCCAGCTCCTTGCCGGCCTTGGCGCGGCCAGCGCGGACCGAGGCGAGCTGCTCCTCGGCGAACTCCGGGGCGTAGAAGACGGCCAGCCAGCCGTCGGCGATCTCGCCGGCCAGCTCCAGGTTCTTCGGCCCGACGGCGGCCAGGTAGATCGGGATGTGCTCGCGCGGCGGGTGGAAGCCCAGCCGCAGCGCCTTGCCCGGGCCGTCCGGCAGCGGCAGCGTGTAGTGCTCGCCGTCGTACGCGACCTCCTTGCGGGCCACGGCCAGCTTGACGATGTCGACGTACTCCCGGGTGCGGGCCAGGGGCTTGGCGAAGCGGACGCCGTGCCAGCCCTCGGAGACCTGCGGGCCGGAGACGCCCAGGCCGAGCCGGAACCGGCCGCCGGAGAGCGCGTCGATGGTCGCCGCGGTCATCGCGGTCATCGCCGGGGTACGCGCGGGGATCTGCATCACCGCGGCGCCCACGTCGATCCGCTCGGTCTGGCCGGCCATCCAGGCCAGCATGCTCGGCGAGTCGGAGCCGTAGGCCTCCGCTGCCCACACCACCGAGTAGCCGAGCCGATCCGCCTCCTGGGCCAGCGCCAGGTGGTCGGCCGGCGTGCTCCACGCCGTCTGGTATCCGAGGCTGAGCCCGAGTCGCACTGGTCCTCCCACCATCCGCACCACAGGTCGCATCAGGTTACGCAATGGGGGCGGTGGAGCGGATCACCGGCTCACATCGAACACGTCACACCCGCCCGGCAGGTCGGGCGGGAACTTGACTCCGGGCGAGGATATCCGTGACGCCGGGTTCGAAATAAGGTTCACCCATGCAACAGCGACCGCTCGGCCGAAGCGGGCTGGCGGTTTCGCGGCTCGCGCTCGGCACCATGACCTGGGGACGGGACACCGATGCCGACGACGCGGCCGCCCAGCTGAAGAGTTACCTCGACGCGGGCGGCAACCTCGTGGACACCGCCGACGTGTACGCCGACGGCGACGCGGAGTCGGTGATCGGCTCCCTGCTGGGCAGCCTGGTGCCCCGCGACGACCTGCTCATCGCCACGAAGGCGGGGCTGCGGCCGGGCAGCGGCCGCCGCCGGGACGGCTCGCGGGGGCACCTGCTGCGCACCCTGGAGGCCTCGCTGCGCCGGCTCGGCACCGACCACGTCGACCTCTGGCAGGTGCACGGGTACGACCCGGACACCCCGCTGGAGGAGACGCTCTCCGCGCTCGACCACGCGGTGTCCAGCGGCAAGGCCCGGTATGTCGGGGTGTCGAACTTCTCCGGCTGGCAGACCGCCCGCGCCGCCGCGTGGCAGGCCGCCTGGCCGGGACGCGCCCCGGTGGTCGCCGCCCAGGTGGAGTACTCGCTGCTGGAGCGGGGCGTGGAGCGCGAGGTGCTGCCCGCCTGCGAGGCCATGGGGCTGGGCGTGCTGCCGTGGTCGCCGCTGGGTCGCGGAGTGCTCACCGGCAAGTACCGCAACGGCCGCCCGGCGGACTCGCGGGCCGTGTCGCCGCACTTCGAGCGCTTCGTCGCCACCTACCTGGAGCCGCGCTGCTCCAGCATCGTCGAGGCGGTCGCCATCGCGGCGGGCGGCCTGGGCGTGTCGCCGCTGGAGGTGGCGCTGGCGTGGGTCCGGGACCGGCCCGGCGTGACCGCGCCGATCCTCGGCGCCCGGACCGTGGGGCAGCTCCTCGGCGCGCTGCAGGTGGAGCGGATGACCCTGCCCGAGGAGATCGTCACGGCGCTGGACGACGTCTCGGCGGTGCCGGTGGGCTACCCGGAACGGGACGGCTGAACCCGCCTCGGGGCGGGGCGCGGAGGGCGACGCGGGTCACCGGCAGGGGGTGGCGAGAGGCCGCCGAGCTGGGCAGCATAGAGGGCATGGACTACGAATACGCGCCGCTCCGGTTGCCCTCGAATGTTGATCGGTTGACCGCCGCGGCGCAGCTGGCGATCCAGGCGGAGTTCTCCGGCTGGGAGCTGGCCCGGGTGCGGCTCTACCGGGACGGCACGCGGCAGGTCATGCTGCGCCGGCGCCGGGTGAACCAGCCGCAGCCGGGCCTCTCCTACTGACGGCTGCCGGGCAGGACCGTCCCCGGAGCCACCGCGCGGTGGCTCCGGGGGCGTCGTTGCCTAGTGGGCGTGGTCGTGCTCCTCGTCGAGCTCCAGGAACGGGTGCTCGTCGAGCCGGCCGACCAGCCGGTCGTCGGCGGCCGGCTGGAACGGGCCGACCGGGTCGTCGTCGTCGAACGACTCCAGGTCGACCGGGGTGCCGACCTCGCTGACCATGACCACGCCGTCGAGCGGCTCCAGCTCGGGCACGTCGAGGGCGGAGAGCGAGCCGTCGCCGGCCTGCAGCAGCTCCAGCACCGCCTCGCCGACACCCTCGACCGGGGCCGGCTCGTCCTCCTCCGGGGTGCCCTCGCGGCGGGCCGCCTCGGCCGCCCGGATGAGGGCGGAGACGCTGGGGACGCGGTAGTCCCGCCGCTGCCGCACCGAGATCACCCGCGGGTGCGGGTCGGTCGCCTCGACGCCCTCGGCACCGCCGAAGCGCTCGTCGGCCTCGTCCGGGTCGATCGACTCGACGTCCCACGGCGTCACCTCGCCGAACGCGTCGAGCAGTTGCTCGTCGTAGGCGAACGACGCGTTGTTCAAATTGACGTACGCCTGCCAGACGGCGTCGTCGTCGATCCGGCCCTGGGCGGCGCGGACGGCGGCCAGGTGGGCGCGGGCCGCGTCGATCACCCGCTCGAGGGCGGCGTCCAGCTCACCGTGCTGGTCGGTCATGTGAGGCAGTCCCTTCGCGATGGGGGAGGTTCCGCGCCGACGGCGCGACGGGCACGGTCAGCAGCTGCGGAGAAAGCGGTCGAGAACCCGCACGCCGAACTGTAGTCCGTCCAGTGGAACCCGCTCGTCGATGCCATGGAACAGGCCGGAGAAATTGAGGTCAGCGGGCAGCCGGAGCGGCGCGAACCCGAAGCAGCGGATGCCGAGCTGGGAGAACGCCTTGGCGTCGGTGCCGCCGGAGAGCATGTACGGCACCGGCAGGGCGCCCGGGTCCTCGGCGCGCAGCGCGGCGGACATGGCCTCGACCAGGTCGCCGTCGAAGGTGGTCTCCAGGGCCGGCTGGCGCTGGATGTACTCGATGGCGATGTCCGGCCCGACCAACTCGCGCAGCTGCCGCTCCAGCACCTCGCTCTGCCCGGGCAGGCTGCGGCAGTCGATGGTGGCGGTGGCCCGGCCCGGGATGACGTTGTCCTTGTAGCCGGCGGTCAGCCGGGTCGGGTTGGCGGTGTTGCGGATGGTCGCGCCGATGATGTTGGCGATCGGGCCGAGCTTGGCGATCGCGGTCTCCGGGTCGTCCGGGTCGATCTCGATGCCGAGGACGTCGGAGATCTCGGCGAGGAACGCCCGTACGGTGTCGGTCATGACCACCGGGAAGCGGTACGCCCCGATCCGGGCGACCGCCTCGGCGAGCGCGGTCACGGCGTTGTCGTCGTGCACCATCGAGCCGTGGCCGGGGCGGCCCTTGGCGTGCAGGCGCAGCCAGTCGATGCCCTTCTCGGCGGTCTCGATGAGGTAGAGCCGCCGCGACTCGTCCACCGCGTAGGAGAAGCCGCCGACCTCGCCGATCGCCTCGGTGCAGCCGTCGAAGAGGTGGCGGTGCCGCTGGGCGAGGAAGTGCGCGCCGTAGTCGCTGCCGGCCTCCTCGTCGGCGGTGAAGGCGAGCACGATGTCGCGGGACGGGCGGACGCCGGCGCGCTGCCAGCCGCGGACCACGGCCAGGACCATCGCGTCGAAGTCCTTCATGTCGATGGCGCCGCGGCCCCACAGGTAGCCGTCGCGGATCTCGCCGGAGAACGGGTGCACCGACCACTCGTCCGGGTCGGCGGGCACCACGTCGAGGTGCCCGTGCACGAGCAGCGCGTCCCGGCCCGGGTCAGTGCCGGGGATCCGGGCGACCAGGTTGGCCCGGCCCGGCGCGGACTCGTGGAGTTCCACGTCGACGCCGACCTCGGCGAGCTTCTCGGCGACGTACTCCGCGGCCCGGCGCTCCCCGACGCTGGTGTCGTTGTCCCCGGTGTTGGTGGTGTCGATGCGCAGCAGGTCGCGGCAGAGGTCCACGACCTCGTCGGTGGGGTCCGGTCGGGCGGAGGCGGGGTCGCTCGTCATCGCTTCTTCATACCAGCAGGGCCGGCCGGCCGGTCGCCCCCGGTCGGGGCGCGGTTTCGCGGATCGCGCGGGCGGGTACCGCCGGACCACCACACCCGTCGATCGGCTGTTCCGCGGCGCCCGACGCGCCGAGCCCGGATGGCCGTGGCCGCCAGCTCACGGAGGGCACCATGACCGTCCCCCTGCCGCCGTTGCCACCCACCGCCGACGACGCGTACCGGCCGGGCGGGCGGAGCCTGGCCGACCTCGTGGACCGGGAGCACCGGATGCTGCTCGGGCTGGCCGAGCAGGCCGGCGACGCGAGCCTGGACCCGGCGCGCCGCCGTGAGGTGCTGGACGTGCTGACGGCCGCGGTGTCCCGGCACGTCTCCGCCGAGGAGCAGTACCTCTTCCCGGCCGCCCGGGCCGCCGTCCCGGAGAGCGCCGAGCTGGTGGACCGGGAGATCGAGGCGGACGCCGCCCTGCTGACCGCGCTGAAGGGACTGTCCGGCCCGGACGACCCGGCGGTGGCCGATGTCGCCGACCGGGTGCGCCGGCACGTCGGCCGGGTCGCCGCGCTGGTGACGCCGCTGCGCGAGGTGGCCAGCGACGCCGAGTTGATCCGGCTGGGCAACCGCTGGGAGATCGCCGAGGAGGCCGCGCCGACCCGGCCGCATCCGGGCACCCCGGCCACCCCACCGTGGAACAAGATCGTCGAGCCGGCCGTGGGTGTGCTGGACAAGGTGCGCGACGTGGTCTCCGGGCGGCGGACCCGCCTCGCGGACCTGGAGCGTCCCCGCGACGTCTGACGGCTGTCCCATACAGGTATACCGATGCCGTAAGACCCTTCCGCCCAGCCGTTGGGTGGTCCTACCGTCACGTTATGAATCTGGAGCTGCGACACCTGCGGGTGGTGTGCGCGATCGCGGAGACGGGAAGCGTCACCAAGGCGGCCTCCACGCTCGGCCTGGCCCAGCCGGCGCTGACCGCCCAGCTCCAACGCATCGAGCGGGCCCTGGGCGGGCCGCTGTTCGAGCGGGACCGCCGGGGCGCCCGGCCCACCGCGCTGGGTGAGCTGGTGCTGGACCGGGCCCGGGTGCTGCTGCCGGCCATGAAGGGCCTGCAGGACGAGGCGGCCCGGCTGGCCGGGGCGGGCGACGCGCTGAGGCGCTACCGGTTCGGCGGGGTGAACAGCCCCATCCTCGGGCGGCTGGTGCACCGGCTCGCCGCCGAGCGCCCCGACGTGCAGATCACCATGTACGCGTCGTGGTCGGCGGACGAGCTGGCCCACCTGGTGGCCGGCGGGCGGCTCGACTTCGCGCTCACCGGGGTGTGCGGCGACGCCACCCCGTCGGCGGAGTCCGGGCTGAGCTGGCGGGAGGTGGCCGTCGACCCGGTCTTCGTGCTCCTGCCGCAGACCCACCCGATGGCCGATCGGGACGAGGTGCGCCTCGTCGACCTGCGCCGCGAGCAGTGGGTGGCCGCGCCCGGCGACGGCTGCTTCGGCGACTGTTTCGCCGCCGCCTGCGCCCGCGCCGGCTTCACCCCCCGCAAGGTCTACGAGGCGGACGTGCGGGGCTGCCTCGACCTGGTCGACGCCGGCGAGGCCGTGGCGCTGTGCCAGGCCACCTTCCGCCCGGTGGCCGGCCTGGTGACCCGCCGGCTCGCCGGGGCGCCGCTGCGCTGGCGGCTGCTGCTCGGCTGGCACCCGGACGCCCCGGCGGCCCGGGTCGCCGAGCCGGTGCTGGAGGCGGCGGTGGCGGCGTACACCGACGCGCTGGCGAACCACCCGGACTACCTGGCCTGGTTGCTGTCCCACCCGGACTTCGGCGTGCAGTCGACCACCCCGGGCGGGGTGCGAACCGCCTGAGCGCGGGTATCTGGGCGACATGACTGATCTGTACCCCGCCGCCGACGAGCGGGAGCTGCTGCGCCAGGCGGCCGCCGCGCACACCGCCGCCTCCGCCGACCTGGAGGCGTTCCTGCGCCGGTTGCCGGAGGTGCCGGAGCCGGCCGACATCACCGAGTTCGCCAACCTGCTCAGCCGGGAGGAGCGGGCCCGCGGCGAACGGCAGGACGCCGCGGACGCCGCCGGGCTGATGCTGCCCAGCATGGAATCGGAGTAGACCGACGGCGGCGGCACCCGGGACGCGTTCCCGGGTGCCGCCCCTGCCGCGGTCAGCGTTCGATGAGGACGTCGTGGCCGAGGTCGAGCAGGGAGTGCCGCCACTCGTCGTCGGCGTTGCCCCGGCTCGGCTTCTCCGCGCTGAGCGCCCGGATCCGCTCGATGGCGTCCCGCATCACCTCGATGTCCTCCGGGGTCAGGTCCACCTTGCGCTTGGTGAGCACCTGGAGGATCCGCCGCCCCGGTTCGGGCAGGTCCAGGTCCGGGTTCGGGCCGAACGCCTCCTCCCCGGATCCGCGGGTGAGCAGCCACTGCCGGAGCTGCTCGGAGGGGACGTTCACCTCGGCGTGGAAGTCGTCCCAGATCACCTCGACCTCCGGATCGAGTCGCGCCTCGCGTACCATCACGCCTCCTCTCCCGACGGCGACCCGGACGGCGTCGGGTCGCCCTCGCCCTTGTCGGTCTGCTGCTTCAAGCCCTCCGGCGGCACCTTGACCCGGGCCGGGTTGGCCGTCGGCGGCGCCACGATGGGTTCGCTGCGTTCGGTGTCCTCCCGGCTCTCCTCCGGTTCGGTCATGTCCGCCCTCCGATCCGTCGGGTGTGGGGCGTCTTCCCTCATCGCGGATGGGACGTCGTCGCGGCCGTGTAGTCGCGGTCGCCGGCGGCCACGTCGATGGCGAGCTGGCCGTCCCGGGCGTCGACGGTGATCTGCTGGCCGGGCGAGATCTGGTTCTCCAGCAGCATCCGGGAGAGCCGGTTGTCGACCTCGCGCTGGATGACCCGGCGCAGCGGCCGGGCGCCGAACTCGGGCTGGTAGCCGTGCTCGGCCAGCCAGTCCACGCCGGCGGTGGTGAACTCGACGCGGATGTCCTGGGCGTGCAGCCGGCGGCGGGTCTCCTCCAGCAGCAGCCCGGTGATCTGGCGGAGCTGCTCGGCCTCCAGCCGCTGGAAGATGATGACCTCGTCGATGCGGTTGATGAACTCGGGCCGGAAGTTCTCCTGGAGGCGGCGCATGAGTCGCTCGCGCAGGTCGTTGGCCTCCTGCTCGCCGGGCTCACCGGCGCCGAAGCCGACCGTGCGCTGGGTGCCGGTGATCAGCTCCGAACCGAGGTTGCTCGTCATGATCAGCACGGTGTTCTTGAAGTTGACCGTGCGCCCCTGGCTGTCGGTGAGCCGCCCGTCGTCGAGCACCTGGAGCAGGATGTTGAACACGTCCGGGTGGGCCTTCTCGATCTCGTCGAGCAGCACCACCGCGTACGGGCGGCGCCGCACCGCCTCGGTGAGCTGGCCGGCCTCCTCGTAGCCGACGTAGCCGGGGGGCGCGCCGACCAGCCGGCTGACCGTGTGCCGCTCCTGGAACTCGCTCATGTCGACCCGGACCATCCGGTCGGCCTCGCCGAACAGCGCCTCGGCGAGGGCCCGGCCCAGCTCGGTCTTGCCGACGCCGGTGGGGCCGAGGAAGAGGAAGCTGCCCATCGGCCGGTTCGGGTCGGCCAGGCCGGTACGCGAGCGGCGCACCGCCTCGGCCACCGCGCTGACCGCCTCGTCCTGGCCGACCACCTTCTCGTGCAGGTGCCCCTCCAGCCGCAGCAGCCGGTCCCGTTCCTCCTCGGTGAGCTGGTTGACCGGGATGCCGGTGGCGCGGGAGACCACCTCGGCGATCTCCTTCGGCCCGACCTCGGGCACGTGGTTGGGGCCCTCGTCGCCACGGGCGCGCCGGAGCTGGTCCTCCAGCTCGGCGGTGCGGTCCCGTAGCTGGGTGGCCCGTTCGTACTGCTCGTCGGAGACGGCCTGTTCCTTGTCCCGGCGCACCTCGTCGAGCTGCTGCTCCAGGTCGCGCACGTCGGCGGCGGGGGTGCGGGTGCGCAGCCGGACGCGGGCGCCGGCCTGGTCGATGAGGTCGATGGCCTTGTCCGGCAGGTAGCGGTCGGTGACGTACCGGTCGGAGAGTTCGGCGGCGGCGACCAGCGCCTCGTCGGTGAAGCGGACCTGGTGGTGCGCCTCGTACCGGTCGCGCAGGCCGCGCAGGATGGCGACGGTGTCCTCGACGGTCGGCTCGGGCACCAGCACCGGCTGGAACCGGCGGGCCAGCGCGGCGTCCTTCTCGATGCTGCGCCGGTACTCGTCCAGCGTGGTCGCGCCGATCACCCGCAGCTCGCCGCGGGCCAGGGCGGGCTTGAGCATGTTGGACGCGTCCATGCCGCCCTCGCTGCCGGCTCCGCCCGCGCCGACCAGGGTGTGGATCTCGTCCAGGAAGACGATCAGCTCCTCGCGGTGGGCGCGGATCTCGTCGATCACCTTCTTGAGCCGTTCCTCGAAGTCGCCCCGGTAGCGGGTGCCGGCGACCAGGCTGGCCAGGTCGAGCTGGATGACCCGCTTGCCGAGCAGCGTCTGCGGGACGTCGCCGTCGCAGATCCGTTCGGCCAGCCCCTCCACGATGGCGGTCTTGCCGACGCCGGCCTCACCGATCAGCACCGGGTTGTTCTTGGTGCGCCGGGACAGGATCTCCACGGCCTGCTCGATCTCGTCGGCCCGGCCGATCACCGGGTCGATCTGGTCCATGCGGGCCAGGTCGGTGAGGTCCTGGCCATACTGGTCGAGGGTGGGCGTGCCGCGGTCCGGCTTCGGGCCGGTCATCGGGCCGCGCTCGGCGCTGGCCGCCTGGAGCGCCTCGGGCTGGATCCGCCCGGCGGCGAGCATGCGGCCGGCCGGCGACTCCGGGTTGAGCGGGAGCGCCATGAGGATGTGCTCGGGGCCGATGTAGTTGGCGCCCATGGCCCGGGACAGCTGGTGGGCGTCGAGCAGCGCCCGCTTGGCGGCCGGGGTGAGCGACAGGTTCGGCGGGACCTCCCCGCGGGGCGCCCCGTCACCGCGCCCGCCGAGCGCGTTGACCAGCGCGTCCGGGTCGGCGCCGGCCCGGCGGACCAGGTCGCGCAGCGGCTCGCGCTGCAACGCCGCCCACAACAGGTGGTCGGTGTCCAGGTCGGTGCTGTGTTTCTGGGCCGCGCGGCGGGCCGCGTCGGCCAGCATCTCCCGCGCGTCGGCGGTCATGAGCCGGGTGATGTCGACCCGATGCGCCGGTCGGCGTCCCCCCTCGCCCCGCCCGAAGTACCGGGCCAGGAACTCGTCCCACGGGTCGTTGCCGAAGTCACCGGGTCCCATCATCTCTGTCCTCCGCAGTCGGTCGGCACGGCCGCCGGGGCGCGACATGGCGCGGCACGGTCGGCGGTGGCTACCCGGCGGTCGGCGCGGCAAACGCGGGCGGGTGGCACGCTGGGGGCATGGAGACCCGGCCCCTGCTCATCGTCGACGGCGCGAACGTCGTGGGCTCGCGCCCTGACGGCTGGTGGCGGGACCGGGCCGGGGCCGCCGCCCGGCTGCGCGACGCGCTGGTGCCCGTCGCCGAATCGGGCCTGCCGCCGGAGCTGCCACCGCCGGTGGAGGTGGTGCTCGTGGTGGAGGGCGCGGCCCGGGACGTCCCGGCGGTGCCCGGGTGCGCCGTGGTCTCCGCGCCCGGATCCGGCGACGACACGATCGTCGCGCTGGTCACGGCCGCCCCGGACCGCCGGCGGGCGGTGGTCACCGCCGACCGGGAGCTGCGGTCCCGGGTGGGCGCGCTCGGCGCCGAGGTGTACGGCCCGCGCCGGGTGCCCCGCTGACGGCCTCCGGCGCGTCCCGTCGACGGGACTCGAGGGTGCGCCCGCGGGACCCCCGGCACCCCCATGGAGCGCCTTTCCGCACGTCAGAGCGACAATCGGACAGCCGGGCAGGAACGCCGCGAGGGTGGATGTTCTCCCGCCCCTCGGGATGGGTTGTAATGGAGATCTCCCCGCCCCCAGGAGGTCCCCCGTGGCGAGCGTCGCCGAGCTGAAGGCAGCCATCGATGTCGCTCTCCAACAGATAGGAGACGGGCAGACAGCGGTGCAGGCGGCCGGGGAGAAGCTGGCCGAGGCGCAGCAGACCCTCGCCGGCGCGCTGGAGGGCAGCGGCCACGAGACCGTCGAGGCGGCCCAGGCCTCGCTGACCCAGGCCAGCCAGGAGCTGGAGGAGTGTCTCGCCGCCACGCTGGTGGCGGTCGAGCAGGCGCAGCTCTACGTCGCGACCCTCTGAGGACCGGTCGTGTCCATCGTCGAGGACATCGGCGCGCAGGTCCGCGCCGCCGCCGAGGAACTGCCCCTGGCCCAGCTCGCCGCCGCGCTGGAGAAGTTCGGCCAGGCCACCGAGCGGCTGCGCTGGGTGCGCCAGGAGTCCGCCAACCCCATGGGGGTGCCGGAGCTGTCCGCCGCGACCGAGCACGCCGAGACCGCCGGCTACGCGCTGCGGGTGGCGCAGGAGCAGCTGTCGGCGTACCTGGCCGCGATCGGGCTGGCCGCCGACGGGGCGCCCGCGCCGAAGGCCACGGACCGCCGGCCGAGGCACGACGCGGCCCGCGGCGAGAGCGGGCCCCCGGCCGCGGGCGCCGCCCCGGAACCCGACGAGCAGCCGGCGGTACGCCGCTGGTGGGCGGTTCGGGTGGCGGAGCTGACCGGCGGCCGGGAGGGCGCACCCGACGAGCCGGACGAGCGGGTCGGGGACTCCCGCGAGCTGCTGCGCCGGGTGGTGACCGGGATCCGCGCCGGCGACCGGGACCGGCTGCACCGGGAGCTGCGCCGGGCGCACGCCGACGCCGGGCTGGGGCTGGCGGCGATCGCCCCGCCGATGCTGCGCGGCCTGGCCGGCGAGCTGCTCGGCCACCCGCCGCGCGCCGACGACCTGGGCCGGCTGCGCCGGGAGCTGGACGGCCGGGTCCGCGACCTGCTGCCCGGCCTGCCCCCACCGGTGCTGGACACCCTGCTCACCCGGGTCTGCCGGATGCCGCCACCGCGCCGCGCCGACGACCAGGAGCAGCCGCACGCCGCCGACCCGGCCGTCACGGCCGGGGTGGTCACCGGGGTGCTGCTCGACCGGCTCGGCCGCGACCTGCCGAAGGACACCGACGACCGGGAGCCGTCCCGTGGCTGACGTCCGCGCGCAACTGGTGACGCGGGTCCGGGGGATGCTCTCCGAGGCCCTGGGCGCCACCCGCAACCGGCTCGCCGCGGCCGACGCCGACCTGGCCGCCGGCCGGGACCGGCTGGCCCGGGTGCGCCGCGCCGCCGCCGCCGTACCCGAGCGGGTGGGCGCGCAGCGGGACCGCCGGCTCACCGAGATCGACGCCCGGCACGCCGCCCGGATCGCCGAGCTGGCCCGCCGGGCCGCCGCCGCGGCCGGGCGGGAGGCGCCGGGGGCGGCGTCCGCGCCCTGGGACGACTGGCGAGCCACCCCCGCCGGCCGGGCCGAGCCACCCGGCGCGGTCCGGGTCGGCACGGTCCGCATCCCCGGCGCCGAGCCGGTCCCGGCGCTGGTCCCGCTGCTCGACGCCGGGCACGTGCACCTGGCCGGCAGCGACCGGGAGGGCGTCGCCGCGGTCGTGCCCGCGCTGCTGCTGCGCTCGGTCGGCCGGGCCGACCCCGGCGCGGTCCGGCTCTTCGGGTACGACCCGGAGCACCTGGGCGGCGGGCTGGCCGGGTTCGCCCCGCTCGGCACCGCCGGGCTGCTCACCTTCGTCGGCCCCGGCGGCCTGGGCCGGCTGCTCGACGACCTGGTGGAGCAGATCCGCCGGATCAACGAGACCGTGCTGGCCGGCGAGTACGCGTCGCTGCGCGAGCTGGCCGCCGCGACCGGCCGGCGCCCGGAGCCGTGGCGGGTGGCGGTGCTGCTCGGCGGCGACGAGCTGTCCCGGCACGAGCGCGGCCAACTGGACCGGGTGGTACGCACCGGGGCGGCCTGCGGCGTGCACCTGGTCGTCCGCGGGATCGACCTGCCCGACGGGCCGACCGTCACCAAGGTGGTGGTCGACCCGGACGACGCCCGGATCGGCGGCCTGCCGGTGGCGCTCGACGCCCCGCCGCCGGCCGGGCTGGTCACCGAGACCTGCCGCGAGGTGGCCTCCCGGGTCAACGCCGGTCCGCCGCCGGCGCCCTTCACCGACCTGCTCCCCCCGCCCGGCGAGTACTGGCGGGAGGACTCGGCGCACGGGCTGACCGCGCCGATCGGCGAGGGCCCGCACGGGAGGCCGGTGCTGCTCACCCTCGGCGACTACCCGCCGCACGCGCTGATCGGCGGCCCGTCCGGCACCGGCAAGACCAACCTGATCTTCGCGTGGATCGGCGCGCTCGCCGCCCGCTACTCCCCCGCCGAGCTGGAGTTCTACCTGCTCGACTTCAAGGAGGGGGTGTCCTTCGCCCGGTTCGCCCAGGGCCGGCGTGACCCGAGCTGGCTGCCGCACATGCGGCTGGTCGGGATCAACGTGAACACCGACCGGGAGTTCGGGCTGGCGCTGCTGCGCTTCCTCGCCGAGGAGCTGCGCCGCCGGGCCGACGCGGCGAAGAAGCACGAGGTCACCAAGCTGGCCGAGCTGCGCGCCGTGGACCCGACCGGGCACTGGCCGCGCATCGTGGCGGTGGTCGACGAGTTCCAGGCGCTGCTCGCCGGGCGGGACGTGGTCGCCCGGGAGGCCGCCGACCTGCTGGAGGACCTGGCCCGGCGGGGCCGCTCGCAGGGCATCCACCTGGTCCTCGCCTCCCAGGACGTGCGCGGCATCGAGGCGCTGTGGGGGCGGCCCGCCCTGGTCGCCCAGTTCACCCTGCGCATCGCGCTGCCCAAGGCGCTGCGGATCCTGGCCGAACGCAACGACGCCGCGCAGTCGCTGCCCCGGCACCACGCCGTGGTCAACGCCGAGTCCGGCCTGGCCGAGGGGAACGAGGTGGCCCGGATCCCGTCGGCCGGCGACTGGGAGACGTGGAGCCAGCTCCAGCACCGGCTGTGGCGGATGCGCCCGCAGGACGCCGCCCCGGCCCGCCTCTTCGACGGCGACGCGATCCCGAGGCTGACCGAGGCGCCCGACCACCGGGCGCTCACCGCCCCCGAGCAGGGGGTGCCGCGCAGCCCGGTGGCGCTGCTCGGCGAGATCATCGACGTGCAGTCCCGCTCGGCGGCACTGCGGCTGCCCCGGGCCCCCGGGCGGAACCTGGCCGTGCTCGGCACCCGGGTCGACGAGGCGTGCGCGGTGCTCGACGCCGCCGCCCGCTCCCTGGCCCGGCAGTACCGGCCCGGCACCGCCCGCTTCTCCATCGCCTGCCTCGACCCGGACGCCGACCCGGCCGCCCGCGCCCTCTACGAGGACCTGGCCGACGACGCCGCCTGGTACGACGAGGAGACGGTGCCCGAGCTGATGGCCGAGGTGGGCGACGGGCTCGGCGCTCCGGGCACCCCGAGCACCCCGCACTTCCTGCTGCTGTACGCGGTGGACGCGGCCGCCGGGCAGCTCGCGGGGAAGGCCGGCGCGCGGACCGGGCTGGAGCAGCTGCGCCGGATCCTGCACGACGGGCCGGAGCGGCGTACCCACGTGCTGGCCTGGTGGCGCGGCGTGGCCCGGATGCGGGTCGACCTGGGCGGGCCGGCGGCGCGCACCGACCAGATCGGCGCCTGGGTGGCGCTCGACGTGCAAGGCGCCGAGCTGGGCTCCTCGCTCTATCCGGGCACCGGCGGCCCGGACTGGTACCCCCGCCCGTGGCGGGGCCTCTACTTCGACCGGGCGGTGCACCGCACCGGACAGGTGATCATCCCTTATGGTCCGTCCCGATGAACGAACCCGTTGCCAGTGAGACGTACGCCGCCCACATCCGCCGCCTCGCCGACCTGACCGCCCGGGTGGCCGCCCAGCGCGCCGAGGCGCACGACTGGTACGCGCAGCAGGTCGCCGCCGCCGACCGCGCGGTGGCCGACGCCGCCGCGCAGGTGCGGCGGGCCGAGGCGGAGGTGGCCGAGGCGCAGCGGATGGTGGAGCGGGTGGACACCGAGGCCGCCCACCTGTGGGGGCAGCTCCGGGAGCGGATCGGCGCCGGCGGCCGGCGGCTGGGTGACCCGCCCGGGCCGGCCCGGGACGCCACCGGCGACCCGGTACCGCTGCTGCGCGGCGTGCGCGAGCTGCTGGACCGCACCCGGCAGCCGGGCGAGCTGCCCGGCTCGGCGAATCCGCTGCTGGTGGGCTGCGGCATCGGCGGCGCGCTGGTGGCGTACGCCCTGGGCGAGGGCGCCCGGGCGCTGGGTGCCGGTTCCGGCGGGGACCTGGCCGTCGGCATGCCGGTGCTGGCCCTGGTGGTGACGCTGCTGGGCCCGCTGGTCGGGCTGGCGCCGGCCCGGCTGCTCGCCGACCGCCGCCACGCCGTGCTGACCCCGCGCCCGATCCTGCTGGTAGCGGCCGCCGGCCTGGCGACCACGGCCCTCCTGCTGACCCTGACCGCCACCCGCTGACCCCCACCACCTGCCCCCACCCCGCACGCTCGGCGTCGATCATGAAGTTGGCGGCGCCGCCGACGGCGTGTCGCGCCGCCAACTTCATGATCGACGGGGCGGGAAGGGTGGGAGGCGGGGGGCGGGGGGTTAGGCGGGGGTTAGGACGGCTTCCTTCAGGAGGCGGCGGGTCAGGACCAGGCGGTCGGCGTCGTCGTCCAGGCCGGGCAGGTCGCCGACCCGGGTCACCTCGCCGGCGAGCAGCGCGCGCAGGGCCGGCTCGCAGGTGCCGGGCAGGGTGATGGTGCGGTCGACGAGGCGCAGCGCCACCTTCCCGTCCCCCGTCGGGGTGAGCTGCCAGCGCAGTCCGGCCCGGGGCGCGACCCGGCTGTCCGCGTCGAGCGCGACCAGGGCGGCGGCCTGGGCGAGGGGCCGGATCGGCGCCGGGCGGGCGGCCGGCCAGGCCCGGTCGCGCAGCCGCGCGGCCACCGCGGCCGGGTCGGCCCGCAGCAGCCAGTCGCGCAGCGCCTCGACCGTCTCGGTCAGCTCCGGCTCGATGGCGTCCGGTTCGGCCACGTCGAGGCCGAACGGCAGCCCGGCGCGCAGCCGGGCGTCCTCGGCGGCGAGCCCCAGCAGCTCCTCGACCAGGGCGTACCGGGTCAGCGCCCGGATGCCCACGGTCAGGTGCAGCGAGCTGCACTCCTGCGCCTGGGCGCTGTGCAGCCAGCCGCGCGGCAGGTAGAGCGCGTCGCCGGGTTCGAGCACCACGTCCAGCGCGGCCCGCCCCTCGGCGACCGCGGAGACCTCGTCGGCCCGGCCGCCCCACGGCTGCTTCTCCAGCGGGTCGGGCAGCACCGGCGGGTGGATCCGCCAGTGCTTGCGGCCGTCCACCTGGAGCACGAACACGTCGTGGGTGTCGTAGTGGGTGGCGAAACCCTGGTTGCCGGCCGGGGTCAGGTAGGCGTTGACCTGCAACGGCTGGGCCAGCGCGGCGCCCAGGTCGCGGGCGAAGTCGACCACCGCCGGCCAGGTGCGGTGCAGGCCCTGGAGGACCAGGGTGGCGCCGTCGGCGTACAGACCGAGGATCTTCTCGTCGAGGACCTGGTCGCCGATCTCGGCGCCCGCGCCGCCGCCGCCGGTGAAGCGCGCCGCCGGCACCAGCTGGCCCTCCTTGGCGACCCGCAGGAACGGGGTACGCAGGCCGCGGCGGCTGAGCAGCTCGTCGGCGTCGGCGGGGCTGAGCAGGTCGGTGAAGCCGGCCGGGTTGGGCAGCTCGGCGGCCCGGGACAGCAGTGGGCTGCGCCCCCAGTGGTCGGCGGCGAACTTGGCCGGCTCGACGGCCACGCAACGCGCGAGGGCGTCGGCCGCGGAAGACAGAACCGCCGGGCGGCCACGGCCGCCCGGCGGGTCGAGGTGCGTCACGGCCATCCGTCAGGCGCTGCCGTCGGCGCCGCCGTCGCGCTGACCGGGGGTCGCGCCACCGTCGGCCGGGCCCTCGGCGCTGCCGTCCGCGCCACCGTCATGCTGGCCCGGGGTCGCGCCGCCGTCGGCCGGACCCTCCGCGCCGGTGTCGGCACCCTGGTCCCGGCCGCGCTCCGCGCCGCGGTCCGCGCCGCCGTCGGCGCCGCCGTCCTGCTGGCCCGGGGTCGCGCCACCGTCGGCCGGGCCTTCGGCACCGCCGCCGCCGGTGGTCTGCATGTCGTCGTCGTTGAGTGCCATGGGTCTCCCTCGGTGTGCCGCCCCGTCGTCGGGGTCCGTGTGCAGCGGGTGGTACCCCACGCCTGATCTTCTCTAACCACACCGTAGACGCCCGAACCCCGCCGCACGGACGGTTCGCCGGGCCCCGCCGAGGTCGCCGCGCGGTGGGGCGCGTCCGGTGCCAGGATGGCGGGAAGGAAACACGGGAAGGGGGTGGCCGTGGGGCAGCCGGAGCCGTCGACGCCGCTGGCCGAGGACTGGCAGCGGGCGCTCGCCGTGGTGGCCCACCCGGACGACCTGGAGTTCGGCGCGGCCGCCGCGGTGGCCCGCTGGACCGGGCAGGGCAAGCAGGTCGTCTACTGCCTGCTCACCAGCGGCGAGGCGGGCATCGACGCCATGCCCCCGGAGCGCAGCCGGGTGCTGCGGGAGGAGGAGCAGCGGGCCTCCGCCGCCGTGGTCGGGGTGGACACCGTGGAGTTCCTCGGCCTCCCCGACGGGCTCCTGGAGTACGGCGTGGCGCTGCGCCGCGCCATCGCCGCCGTGGTGCGCCGGCACCGGCCGGACATCGTGCTCACCAACAACTTCCGGGACACCTGGGACGGGGCGTACGCGTTGAACCAGGCCGACCACATCGCCTGCGGCCGGGCCACGCTGGACGCCGTCCGCGACGCCGGCAACCGCTGGATCTTCCCGGAGCAGCTCACGGACGGGGTGGAGCCGTGGTCCCGGGTCCGTGAGGTCTGGGCGGCCGGCTCCCCGCAGGCCCGGCACGGGGTCGACGTGACGGCCAGCTTCGACCGCGGCGTGGCGTCGCTGCGGGCGCACGGGGCGTACCTGAGCGGGCTGGGCGACGGCGGTTTCGACGCCGAGGAGTTCCTCGAGGGGCTGGCCCGACCGGCCGGCACCCGGCTGGGCGTCCGGTACGGGGCCGCCTTCGAGGTGTTCCGGATCGACCTCGCCTAGGCGGCCGCGATGATCCTGGTCGGCACGTCGGGCTGGCAGTACCGGGACTGGCGGGAGCGCTTCTACCCGGCGAAGCTGCCGCAGCGGCTCTGGCTGGAGCACTTCGCCGACCGGTTCGCCACGGTCGAGGTCAACAACGCCTTCTACCGGCTGCCCGAGCGGGACACGTTCGTGGCCTGGCGGGACCGCACACCCGACGACTTCTGCGTGGCGGTGAAGATGAGCCGCTACCTCACCCACATCAAGCGGCTGCGGGAACCGGCCGAGCCGGTGGCCCGGTTCCTGGACCGGGCGACCGGGCTGGGCGACCGGCTGGGGCCCGTGCTGGTGCAGCTCCCGCCCACCATGCGCGCCGACCCGGCGGCCCTGGACGCCACCCTGCGGCTGTTCCCCGGCGAGGTGCGGGTGGCCGTCGAGCCCCGGCACCCGACCTGGTGGACCGACGACACCCGGCGGGTCCTGGAGCGCCACCGGGCGGCGCTCGTCTGGGCCGATCGGCTCAGCCGCCCGATCACGCCGCTGTGGCGCACCACCGACTTCGGCTACCTGCGGTTGCACGAGGGCCGGGCCCGGCCATGGCCCCGCTACGGCCGCGCCGCGCTGGCCACCTGGGTGCGCCGGCTGGCCACCGCCTTCCCGGGCGGCGAGCCGGCGTACGTCTACTTCAACAACGACCCGGGCGGCGCGGCCATCGTCGACGCGGTGGCGTTCGCCGGGCTGGCCCGGCGGGCCGGGCTGCCGGTCACCCGGACGCCGCCGGCCCGCCCCGCCGGTGCGGCGGAGCGGGCCGGGAACGGGCCCGGTCAGGGAATCATGTGACCGAGGTCCTTCGGCATGGTGGCCTTCACGTCCTCCCACTCGCCCTGCGTCACGTGCCGGCGCAGGGTGTCCAGCACCACCTGCACCACCCGCTGCGGGCCGCCCTCCACGTCGTACGGGAAGCCCTGCCGGACCTCGTAGAGGAAGTCGTCGCGGTTCAGCTTGATCGGCACGTTCTCCGGCTGCCAGCCGTCGAAGTAGATGCCGCGCACCAGCACCGGCAGCTGCTGGGCGAACTCGGCGCTCTCCTGCACCGGCATCCGGTCCCGCAGCAGGTGCAGCACCGTGCGCAGCGCCGCGTAGGACTGGTTGCGCTGTGCCTTCGGCCAGCCGTACGCCGACTCGATCTCCTTGAGGATCACGTTCGTCTTGTCGAGCGAGGACTCGAACGCGGAAATCAACTGCTCAGCCATCTGCCCACCCCCGTGCGTCGTTCTCCCAGCGTCGGTCGTCGGTGCGTCGCGGCGGCCCGCTGGGCCCCCGCCAGAGCCGGGTCGGGCTGAACCGACCGGGCCGCCCGCCGCGCCGAGGCACGTCGGGACTCCCGACCACGTGCAGCACACCGCCGCGGCGTCGATCCGCTACGACCCGCACCGTCATGACCCCACCTCCTCCTCGGCCGCGCGATCGCGCCGGTCGACGGACCGCGCACACCGTCCATGCTGCTGGCCCGCCGGGTGAGGCGCCCTCACCCGGGCCGGGTGAACTCCTCAGCCGGCGTCGAGCAGGCCCGCGAGGGTGGTGGCGTTGCGCTGGGCGTAGTCGCGGTAGCAGTTGTTCATGAGCACGTGGGTGCGCTCGGCCTCGCCGGCCAGCTCGCGCAGCTTCGGCGCCCAGTCGCGCAGCTCCCGGTCGGAGTAGTCGTAGCCGAACTTCTCGTGGATGTCCTTGCTGGTCCACTTGTCGCTGTGCCCGTGGAAGCGCACCACCGCGAGCTCCGCGGTGGCCGCCAGCACCGGCGGTACGGACGACCTGTGCCCCTGCGGCATGTCCACGGAGACGAACGGCAGCCGGTGCTCGCGCAGGAAGCCGAGCGTCTCCTCGGCGTTGTCGCCGTCGAACCAGGAGGCGTGCCGGAACTCGAAGACCGGGCGCAGCGGCGCGCACCGCCGGGTCACCTCGAGCAGGTACTGCTTGTTGTCCCGCTTGATGGTGAACCAGGGCGGGAACTGGAACAGGATGGCGCCCAGCTTGCCGGCCTCGACCAGCGGGTCCAGGGCGGACAGGAACCGGGTCCACACCTCCTCGTACGCCTGCGGCGGCAGGTCGTCCGGGTAGAGGTTCTTCTTCTCCGTCTCCGGGCGCAGGTCCTTGTAGAGCGCGGAGACCCGGGTCGGGTGCCCGGTCAGCAGGCTGAACGCCTTGATGTTGAAGGTGAAGCCGGGCGGGGTGCGGTCCACCCACAGCTGCGCGGTCCGCTCGGCGGGCGGCGAGTAGTAGGTGGCGTCCACCTCGACCAGCGGGAACTGCCGCGCGTAGTAGGACAGCCGCTTCTCCGGCGTGTCGGCGTTCGCCGGGTACCAGCCGGAGTCGAGCAGGGTCCGGTCGGTCCAGGAGGCGGTGCCCACCTTGATGTCACCCATCTGGTGAGTCCACCGCTACCGGGACCGACCGGCAACTCCGGGCGACGTTCAGGCCGCCCGCCGCTCCCGGGTCTGCTTGCAGGACACGCAGGAGGTGGCGGACGGGAAGATCTCCAGCCGCTCCACCGGGATCGGCGCCGAGCAGCCTTCGCAGAAGCCGTACGTGCCCTCGTCGAGGCGGGTGAGCGCGTGCTCGAACTGGGCGCGCCGGTCGAGGATGGTGCGCAGCAGGGACTGGGCGGTGTCCCGCTCGGCGGTCTTGGTCCCGCTGTCGGCCTGGTCGTCGCCGGCGGTGTCGCCGACCTCGACCAGCCGGAGCACCTGGCTCTGCAGCACGGCCTGCTCGTACTCCGCGGTCAGCTCGTCGTACCGCGACGTCAGGGACTGCCGGATCTGGTCGACCTCCGCCTGGGAGCGGCCCGTGGCTGTCGTGTCGTGGACGAGCATCGCTGCCTGCCTTTCCTGGGGCCTCATAACGCCTCCGGGGCGCAAGCGCCCCGGAACGTGGTCCGATGGATGCACGGGCGAGATCACCCGTGCTCTGTGAGCCGGGCGATTACCCGCCCGCTCCGCCGGTCAAACCGGGGATTTCCGCGTTCTTCGTGGCCGTTCGTACCCGGCTGCGCCGCCCGGACCGTCCCCCTTCCCGCCGCCCCGGCCCCGGTCGTCCCGAAGCGGGCCGATCGCCCGGGTCAGCCGGCCTCGACGAGGGCGGGGTGCCGCGGGTCGTCGGCGCGGACCACCACGTCGGCGAAGGACGCCGGGGCGACCTCGTCGGCGTACCGGGCGAACGCCGGGAGGGTCCAGCGCAGCTCGGGGTCGGTCCGCCGGTCCAGCGCCGCCGGGGAGAGCACCAGGTGGACGGCGACGTCGAACGGCAGGCCGCCGCCGAGCAGCAGCGCGCCGCTCACCAGGACCACCCCGCCGGGCGGCAGGTCGACGTACGGGGCGCGGCTGGCCCGGTCGGCGGCGGCGTCCCAGAGCGACGGGAGCAGCCGGCCCGACCCGTCCGGCCCGGCCGGGTCGAGGACCTCCCGACGCAGGCCGGCCTCGTCGACCCACCCCTCGTAGTAGGCGTCCGGGTTGGTCCGGCCGTGTTCCAGGCGGACCGAGGCGGGCCGGAGGAAGTCGGCGGCCCGCACGTGCAGGACCGGGCGGCCGGCGGCGCGCAGCGGGTCCACCAGGGCCGCGGCCAGGGCGTCCGGCTCGGCGGCCGGCGGCCCGTCCACGGCCACCCGCAGCCGGCCGGGCACGGCGGCGCCGGCGAGCCGGTCGGCCAGCTCGGCGACGAGCAGCTCGGGCGTGATGGGGCGGACGCGCATCCGACCATCCTGCCCGGCGGGACGGGTCACCGTGCGATCGGCCGGGCGGTCGGGGCTCCGTCCCTGCGGAGCGGGAACGGTGCGATCGGCCGGGCGGTCGGGGCTCCGTCCGGAGGCGATCGGCACGTGACGGCCGGACCGGGGCGGTGTCAGCCGGTGCGGTCGATGGTGACCCGGGCGTCGTCGGCGAGCCGGTAGCCGACGCCGTAGACGGTGGTGACCAGCGGGACGTCCACCCCGACCTTGCCGCGCAGGCGGCGCACGTGCACGTCGACGGTGCGGACGCCGGCGTGCTCGTAGCCCCAGACGGCGTTGAGAAGTTGCAGGCGGGTGAACACCCGGCGGGGGTGGGCGACGAGGTGCAGCAGCAGGTCGAACTCCAGCCGGGTCAGCGGCAGCGGCTCGCCGTCGCGGAGCACGGACCGGGAGGCGGCCAGGATGTGCAGGGTCGGGATGGTCGGCGCGAGCGGGCGCCCCGGGGCGCGGTTGCCCGGCACCGGGTCCGGGCGGCGTTCCGCCGGGGCGGTGCCGGTGCTGATCACCGCGTCGCCGCGTTCAAGCAGCTCACGGGCCGCGTCGAGCAGCCGGCGGGCGGCCGGGGTGAGCGACTCCTCGCAGGCCAGCGGAATGTTCAAGGTGACCGTGAGCATGGGCGCCGAGGTGTTGGCGGGCCGGCGCTGGCCGCCGGGGGGACGACCCGGGACCGCGGGTTGGGACGTATGCCATCCGGCGCGCGACGAGGCGGGGCTGACCGACATGGTCCTCCTTGGCTGGTCCGGGTATCTCCCCACGGCCCGGGACGCCGCTTCATCGATGCTTCCCGGCGCCTGCGCGAGGGTCAAGGGGCGGCTGCGTTGCATGAATGTGACAATTGACGAACACATCGGAGCCGGATGCTCGCTCTGCGTACGAGGCCCGTTGATTACAGCAGAGCGACGAGGTGACCCGGTACGGGGGGTCCCTGCCCGGTTCACAATGGCCGGTGCCGGGCCGGCCGGCGCGGAAACGTGAACGCGGCGTACCCGGATCCCGGGTACGCCGCTCAGCGGCCGGCGGTGCCTCAGCGCTCGCGGTCCACCACGATCCGGGCCTCGTCGGCCAGCCGGTAGCCGATGCCGTACACGGTGGTCACCAGCGGTGTGTCGACGCCGAGCTTGGCGCGCAGCCGGCGCACGTGGACGTCGGCGGTGCGGGCCACCGCGTGTTCGTAGCCCCAGACGTTGGCGAGAAGTTGCCGCCGGGTGAACACCCGCCGGGGATGTTCGGCGAGGAAGAGCAGCAGGTCGTACTCGATCCGGGTGAGGGTGACCTCCACGCCGTCGTGGCGGATCCGGCGGGTGCCGGTGAGGATGCGTACCGTGCCGGGTTCCTCGGCACCGGCGGGCAGCGCGGGCGGCTCCGGCGGCGCGGTGGCGCGGCGCAGGTCGAGCACCGCGCGGGCGGCCTGGTGCTCCTCGGGCCGGAGCAGTCCCTCGCCGGAGGCGGCGAGCTCGTCCAGCACGTCGACCAGCCGCGCCAGGCCGGGCGTCAGCGCGCCGGCGCCCAGGTCGAGGGTGATGGTCAGGGTCGGGGTGGTACGCGGCCGGTGCGGCGCGACGCGGTCGGGGCGGCCCGGTCGGGCCGGACGGGAGGAGATGGCGACGACGGACATGGGAGCCTCCTGTGCGGGCGGTCGCCCCGCCCCACCGGGGGTGCGGCGGGGCGGTCAGCGGGGCGCCCGGCCGGCGGTCACCGGGGGCGCGGCGGGCGAGGGTCGGAGCGGCGGGGTGGGGCCGAGGGTGGGCAGGCCGGCGATGCGCCAGGCGGCGAAGCCGCCCGCCACGTCGGTGGCCTGGTGCAGGCCGAGGTCCTGGAGGGCGGCGGCGGCCAGCGAGGAGGTGCAGCCCTCCTGGCAGAGGACGATCACCGGCACGTCGTAGCCGACGGCCTGCGGCAGGCGGGCCGCGCAGCGCGGGTCGAAGCGCCATTCCAGGACGTTGCGCTCGACGGCGAGGGCGCCCGGCACGGTGCCGTGCGCGGCACGCTGGCCGGCGGGCCGGATGTCCACGAGCAGGGCCCCGCCGCGGACCGCCAGGTGGGCCTGCTCGGGGTCGAGCCGGCGCAGCCGCGCGCGGGCGGCGGCGAGGATCTCGTCGATGCTCCGGGAGCCGGGCGGTGGGACCGGACAGCTCCCGGTGCGGGTGGGGGTGTGCGCCATCGTGGCGTCCTTTCCAGCGGCGACGGTCGGGGCTCGGAGTGCGGGGCGGCTCACCAGGCGACCCCGGCCTCGGCCACCTCGGCGACCCGGAGCCGCCCGGCGTCGAGGTGGTAGCGGGTCATCCGGCGCAGCGCGGGCCGGTAGACGTGCACGCTGACCGCCGGCTGGTCGCTCCGGTTGCCGACCACGTGGACGTGCCGGGGGCCGAAGCGGCGGCCGGCGCCGGCGGCGAGCTGGCGCGGGCGCAGCCGGCCCCCGCCGACGGTCTCCTCGGTGAGGGTGCCGGCGACGACCAGGAAGGCGCCCGAGGAACCGCCGTGGTCGTGCAGGTCGGTGCCCTGCCCGGGCAGCCAGCTCAACGCCCACACCTCGTGCTCGGCGCCGGCGGCCAGTCGCGCGTACCACCGCTCGGCGCGGTCGAAGCGCAGCGCCACCGGCCAGCCGGTCGGGTCGGCCCAGCGGGCGGTGACGGCGAGCAGGTCGGACGGGTCGGGGCTGGTCATCGGCGGTGCGTCCTCACGGTACGGGGGCGGCGTGCCTCCTCAGCATAGTCTTTAAACCCTATGGGTTTAGTAGGTAATACCGAATCCTGGGACGGTGCGGTTCGCGGCTCGGGAGGTCAGCGAAGGACGGGCGGGCCGACCCGGTAGCCGGCGACCGACGGCCAACGCACGGTGAGCACCACCGACTCACGCTCGGCGTACCAGGAGTGGTCCACGCCCCGGCCCCAGACCACGTAGTCGCCGGGCGCGCGCAGCACGACGGTGCGATCCGGCAGCTCGATCCGGAACGCCCCGCTGATCAGCACCAGCAGGGCCGTGCGCCGCTCGCCGGTGGCCCACCGCGAGCGGGTCTCCCCCGCCGGGTGCACACCCCACTTCACCTCGACCTCGGTGCTGTGCCGGACGTCGCCGGGCGGCTTGAAGTGACCCAGCAGCCAGCCCGCGTCGGCCGCCCCGTCCACCGCCGCGTTGCCGACGTACACCCGCTCGTCCATCCGCGCCTCCCGTGCCGGCTCGGCAAGCTACCAGGCGCGCCCGGCGGGCTCGCACTAGCCTGGACCGATGCCCCAGGACCTCGACGCCGAGACGCTCGCCTTCGCCCACCGGATGTTCGACCTGGCCCGCGCCGGGGCGACCGACGAGCTGGCGGCGAACGTGGACGCCGGGCTGCCGGTCAACCTGACCAACGACAAGGGCGACACGCTGCTCATCCTGGCCGCGTACCACGCCCGTCCGGAGACCGTGGGCGCGCTGCTCGCCCGCGGCGCCGACCCCGCCCGGACCAACGACCGGGGGCAGACCGCGCTCGCCGCAGCGGTGTTCCGTCGCAACGCCGAGGCGGTCCGGGCGCTGCTCGACGCCGGCGCCGACCCCGAGCACGGCGACCCGTCGGCGGTCGAGACGGCCCGCTTCTTCGACCTTCCCGAGATGCTCACCCTCCTCGGCCGGGACTGACCGGCCCGGCCGAGCCGCCGGCGCGCCGGACGCGACCGGCGGCGGGGCGGTATACAGGTGCGGTGGAGGATCCCGTACCCGAGCAGATGCGCGCGGCGGCCGGCGCGCTGCTGGCGGCGCTCGACGAGCCGGCCCGGCAGCGGGCCCGGCACGACTTCGACGACGAGCCGGCCCGCCGGTGGCTGGAGTACCGGCCCCGGCCCCGCCCCGGCACCAGCCTCGCCGACCTGGACGTGACGGCCCGCAAGGCCGCCCACCGGCTGCTCGCCACCGCGCTCAGCCCCGCCGCGTACGCCCAGGCCATGGCCGTGGTGGCGCTCGAGGAGGTGCTCGACCGGGCGGAAGGCTGGCGGCGCGGCCGGCACAGCGGCGACTACTGGGTGGCCGTCTTCGGCGATCCCGGGCGCGACGACCGGTGGGCCTGGCGGTTCGAGGGGCACCACCTGTCGGTCAGCATGACCGTGGTCAACGACCAGGTCTCCCCCGCCCCGATCTTCCTGGGCGCCAACCCGGCCACCGTCCGGCATGCCGGCCGGCCGGTCTCCCGGCCGCTCGGGCCGGAGGAGGACCTGGCCCGGGAGCTGCTCGACGCGCTCGGGCCGACCGGCCGGGCCGCCGCGGTCGTCACCGACGAGGCGCCGGCCGACATCATCAGCGCCACCCGGGCCACGGCGCCCGGGCGGCTCGACCCGCTCGGCGTGCCCCGCGGCCGGCTCGCCCCGTCCGGCCGGGCGCTGCTCGACCGGCTCGTCGCGCTCTACCTCGACCGGCTCCCGCCGGAGCTGGCCACCCGCGAGGTGCGCCGGCTCGCCGGCGGCGAGCTGCACTTCGCCTGGGCCGGCCCGGTCGGCCCGGGTCAGCGGCACTACTACCGGATCCAGGGCGACGACCTGCTGATCGAGTACGACAACACCACCGAGGACGGCAACCACGCGCACACCGTGCTGCGCCGCCCGGCCAGCGACTTCGGCGCCGACGTGCTGGCCGACCACCACTCCGCCGCGCACTGACGGCGGCCGACTCAGGGCGGCCGCCGGCTCAGGGTCGGCGGGCCTCGATGAGGAAGCGCCGGGCATGCGCCACGAACGGGCCCTCGGCCCGGATGCGCTCGTGCAGGCGGCGCAGCTCGGCGCGGTACCGGTCGACGGTGAAGCCGGGCACCGTCCAGACCACCTTGCGCAGGAACCAGACCACCGCGCCGATGTCGTGGAAGACGGTCCGCAGGGTCGCCGTGCGCAGGTCCACCACGGTCAGTCCGGCGGCCTCCGCCGCGGCGACCGCCTGCTCGGGGTGGCGGTGCTCCGGCGGCGGCAGCGGCCCGAGGATCGCCTCGCTCAGCTCACGGACCGTGCCGGCGCCGATCTGCTGGGACAGGTAGCTGCCGCCGGGGCGCAGCACCCGGGCGACCTCGTCCCACCAGGTGTCGACCGGGTGCCGGCTCACGACGAGGTCGAACGTGGCGTCGCGGAACGGCAGTGGCGGCCGGTCGGCGACCTGGACCACGGTCGCCCCGACCCGGCGCAGGATGTGCCGGGCGACCGGCACGTTCGGCGGCCACGCCTCGGTGGCGACCAGCAGCGGCGGCGGCGCGGGGACCTCGGCCAGCACCTCTCCCCCGCCGGTGTCGATGTCCAGGGCGGCACGCGCGGTGGCCATCCGGGCCCCGACCAGGCGGGCGTACCCCCAGGGCGGGCGTTCCTCGGTGGCCCGCCCGGCCAGCCAGGAGAAGTCCCAGCCCTCGACCGGCGCGGCGGCTCCCTCGGCGATCAGGTCGTCGGCGTCCCGTTCGGTGTCCACCCGGCGAGCCTGGCGGCCGGGGGCGGCCGGCGGCAAGGCGTTTTCAGGCCTTCGGGCGGATGATCTCCACGGTGGCGCCGGGGATGTCCCGCAGCGCCTCGAAGCCGGCCGGCTCCGCGGCCCGGCGCCGGTCGAACTGGCGCATCAGCCGGGAGCCCAGCCACACCCCCACCGAGCCCACGGCCAGCGCGAGCAGCTCGACGGCCACCTCGACGCCGTTCGCGCCGCGCTGCGGCGCCTGGGCCCGGATCAGGCAGGTCAGCAGGAACAGCGCCGCCATCGCGGCGTTGACCAGGTTGAACGTGATGGCGGTCCGCCGGGTCCGGTCGGCCCGCACGTCCCACAGGTCGACCATCCCGGCGACCGTCGTGAGCGCGGCGGCCACCAGGGCGGCGACGGCCGTCCAGTAGCCCACCTCGCCGAGGAAGGCCGGGCCGCCGGCGACGTCGGCGAGGTCGAAGACCGCGGCGCTGACGAAGAGCCCGAAGGGGAACGTCACCAGCATCGGTTGGATCGGGTTGCCCTGCACCCGCAGCCGGCTCTCCATCGGTTCCTCCCCAGGTCCGAGCAGCTCACCAGTCCAGGGTGCTACCCGGGGCCCGTCGGGGCGAAACGAATGTCGCTCAGTTGTCCTGGGGTCGGGAGACGGTGAGCAGGAGCCGCTCGGCCACCTCACGCAGCGGTATGTCCAACGAGGACGCGGCGCTGCGGAGGACGTCCAGCGCCTCCGGTGCGGCGCAGCCGCGCTGCGTCATGATCACGCCGACGGCCTGCCCGACGACCCCGTCCGCCAGGGCCGCGGCGTCGAGCTGGTCGGCCCGGGCGGCCAGCCGCTCCCGGTCCCGGGTGGCGGCCAGCAGCAGCCCGGCGTGCTCGGCGAGGAGCATGGCGGTGAGCTGGTGCCGGGGGGTGAGCGCGCCGGCCGACTCGGCGTAGAGGTTGATCGCGCCGATCACCTGCTCGTCCACGTCCACCGGCGCGGCGATGACCCCGTGCACGCCCAGCCCGCGGGCCCGCTCCGCCCAGGCCGGCCAGCGCGACTCGCCGGCCAGGTCGGCCGCGGTGATCATCTCGCGCCGCCGGATGGCGGTCAGGGCCGGCGTGTCCGGGCCGTGCCGCAGGTCGTCCAGCTCGGCCCGCTCCGGGTCGGAGGCGGCCACCCCGGCGGGCTCACCGGCGCGCAGCGCGGTGAATCCGCAGCAGTCCACCCCGGGTACGGCGTCCCGGGCGATCCGGACCAGCCGGTCGAGCGCCTCGTCGAAGTCGGTGACCGCGATGAGGCCGGCGGTCAGCTCCCGCAGCAGCGCGGCGGTCTCCAGCACCCCGAGCGTGTCGGTCATGGGGTCCCGCGTGTCGAGGTTCACCGGGCCACGGCCTCCGCCACCTCCGCGCCCGTCCACGCGGTGTGCCCGTCCGGCGCCGTTGCCTGTCCCATGATTGCTCTCCCTGACTCGAAGCCCCGGCCTACTACCCTCCCAAACCAGGATCGAAACCGCGCAAAGGGGTCCCTTCCGGCGCGGTACCAGGCCGGAAGGGACCCCTCGCGGAGGGTCAGCGGGAGCCGGAGATGAGCCGCCGCCCCACCGAGGCGATCAGCCGGTCCAGCTCCGAGCCGAACGGGTTGTCGTGCACCAGGTACGTCCACGTGGCGGTCGGCCGCACCAGCTTGGCGGCGTCCGGCTCCCACCCGTCGGAGAACTCGGTCTCCTCGAAGGTGGCGATGGTCCGCGTCTCGATCTCGGGGATCAGCGCGTTGAACGCCGGCACCGCGCTGCGGTGGAACTCGTCCAGCGGGTCGAGCCGGCCCAGGGCCCGCAGGTGCACGCCCTCGCGGACCTCGGACAGCTCGGCCAGGTGCTCGGCCCAGAGCCGGTCCAGGTGGTAGAGGGCGATCTTGCGGGCCACCTCGGCGAGCAGGTCCTCGTCCATCTCGCCGGCCTTCTCCGGCACCCGCTCCAGCAGCATGAGCGCGGCGATGTCACTGGTCAGCAGCCGCTCCCGGCGCTCGGCCAGCGCCTTGCGCTGCTGCTCGATCACCTGGCTGTACCGCCAGGTGTTGCGGTGGATCTCGTGGTTGACGCCCTCGGCGACCCGCTGGGCGTGCTCCACGGCGTAGTCGACCTGCGGGTCGGTGACCAGGCCGTCGGCGTTCATCCGGGGCGACGCCGGGACGGTGTCGCCGGCGTGCCGCACGACCAGGTCGTCCTCCAGGCTGACGAAGAAGACCGAGCCACCCGGGTCGCCCTGCCGGCCGGCCCGGCCCCGGAGCTGGTCGTCGACGCGGCGGCTGTCGTGCCGGCCGCTGCCGATCACGTAGAGGCCGCCCAGCTCGGCGACCCGCTCCCGGTCGGCCTGGTCGCTGCCGCCGAGCCGGATGTCCACGCCCCGGCCGGCCATCTGCGTGGAGACGGTCACCGCGCCGTACGCGCCGGCCTCGGCGATGATCCCCGCCTCCTCGTCGTCGTTCTTGGCGTTGAGCACGACGCAGGACACCCCGGCGGCGTGCAGGCCGGCGGCGAGCCCCTCGGACTCCTTCACGTCGAGGGTGCCGACCAGCACCGGACGGCCGGCCTCGTGGCAGCGCCGGATCTCGTCGATCAGCGCCTCCTCCTTCTCGGCCCGGGTGGCGTAGATCCGGTCCGTCTCGTCCTCGCGGACGCACGGGGTGTTCGGCGGAATCACCGCCACCTCGAGGCCGAAGAACTCGCGGAGCTGGTCGCCGACGAGGACCGCGGTCGCGGTCATGCCGCAGACGGTCGGGTAGAGCGCGATGTAGGCCTGCACCGTGATGGTGCCGAGCACCTCGCCCTCGGCCGTGGCGTCCAGGCCCTCCTTGGCCTCGACCGCCGCCTGGAGCCCGTCCGGCCACCGGCGGCGCTGGGCCACCCGGCCACGCATCTCGTCGATCAGCTCGACCGACTTGTCCCGCACGATGTAGTCCACGTCGCGGTGCAGCAGGGCGTGCGCGTGCAGCGCCACGTTGACCGCGGAGAGCTGCCCGACGTGCTCCTCGTCGTAGAGGTCGATGCCGCCCAGCTTCGCCTCGACCGTGGCCAGGCCGACCGAGGTGAAGGCGACGCTGCGGCCGTCCTCGGCGATCGTGTAGTGCCTGTCCCTGCGCAGGCCGCGCACCAACGCGGCGGCCGCGTGCACCGGGTCCTGCTCGCCGGGGACCGCGCCGGCCAGGACCATCGGCACCCGGGCCTCGTCGATGAGGATCGAGTCGGCCTCGTCGACGATGGCGGTCTTCAGGGCCGGCTGGACCCGCTCGGACAGGTCAGTGACGAGCTGGTCGCGGAGGAAGTCGAAGCCGGCCTCGCTGACCGCGATGTAGGTGACGTCGCAGGCGTAGGCGGCGCGCCGCTCCTCGGGGGTGGACGCCTCGTTGACCCAGCCGACGGTGAGCCCGAGCAGGGCGTAGACCGGGCCCATCCACTCGGCGTCGCGGCGGGCCAGGTAGTCGTTGACGGTGAGCACGTGCACCGGGCCGTTGCCCATCCGGACGTGCCCGTAGGCCGCGATGGCCGCGGTCAGCGTCTTGCCCTCACCGGTGGCCATCTCCGCGACCTTGCCGGACAGCAGCGCCATGGCGCCGAGCAGCTGGACGTCGTACGGCCGCTGGTCGAGACCGCGGCGGGCCGCCTCGCGGCCGATCGCGCACAGCTCCTCGTAGCCGGCGGCTTGCCCGGCCGCCTCGGTCAGCTCCGCGTCGGAGAGCTTCTCCAGCTCGGCCTCGCGGGCCTCGATCGCCGGCAGCAGCTTCTCCAGCGGGGCCAGGTCGACGGTCGTTCCCGGGCGCTGGAGGAACCGCCGGAACCTGGTCTTCAGACGTTGCGACACACCCATGAGCGGCAACGGTACGCGAACGGGAGCCGATTGTGACACCCGTGCGGCGCGGTTGCCGGGGAGTGTCCGAATTGCGGGCTGTTTCCGCAGGTCAGGGCGCTTCGCGCGGTCAGCCGACGAGGAGCTGATGGGTGGCCAGCTCGCGGTAGAGCGGGCTGGTCGAGGTCAGCTCGTCGTGGGTGCCGACGGCGACCACCCGGCCGGCGTCCAGCACCACGATCTGGTCGGCGTCCACCACGGTGGAGAGGCGGTGCGCCACGATCAGCAGGGTACGGCGCACCGCGACGGCGTCGATGGCCCGCCGCAGCGCCGCCTCGTTGCGGGCGTCGAGGTTGCTGGTCGGCTCGTCGAGCAGCAGCACCGGCGGCCCGGCCAGCAGCGCCCGGGCGATCGCCAGCCGCTGCCGCTCGCCGCCGGAGAGCAGCACGCCGCCCTCGCCGACCTGCACTTCCAGCCCGTCGGCGGTCCGCTCGGCCAGGTGCCCGAGGTTGACCTCGTCGAGCACGGCGTGCAGCCGGTCGTCGGTGGCGTCCGGAGCGGTGATCAGCAGGTTGTCCCGGAGCGTGCCGGCGAGCACCGGGGCCTCCTGCTCGACGTAGCCGAGCCGGGCCCGCAGCGCGTCCCGGGACAGGTCGCGCACGTCGACCCCGTCCAGGCGCAGCGTGCCCCCGGTCACCTCGTAGAAGCGCTCGACCAGGGCGAGCAGGGTGGACTTGCCGGCGCCCGACGGGCCGACCAGGGCCGTGCGGGTGCCGGCCGGCACGGTGAAGCTCGCCTCGTGCAGCACCGGCGGGCCGCCCGGGTAGCCGAAGTCGACCCGGTCGAACTCCAGCGCCGCCGGGCCGGTCGCGCCGGGCCGGGCGGTGACCGGCGCCGGCCGCTCGTCCGCCCCCTCCCCCGGCACGGCGAGGATCTCCTCGATCCGGGCCAGCGCGCCGAGCCCCGTCTGCAGCTGGGTGTACGCGTGCACCGCCTGCCCCAACGGCAGCACCAGGAAGAACAGGAACATCACGAACGCCACGAGATCGCCCACGCCGATCGCGCCGGACGCCACCCGTGCCCCGCCCACGGCCAGCACCAGCAGGAAGGCGCCCTGGACGGTGACCGTGCTGGCCGGGCCCACCACCGCCTGCGCCCGGGCCACCCGCAGCCCGGCCTCGTACGCCTCGGTCGCGCTCGACACCACGGTCGCCGTCTCCCGCCGCTCGGCGCGGCTGGCCCGGATGGTCCGCGCCGCCGAGATGGCCCGCTCGACGGCGGAGGTCATCTCGCCGACCCGCTCCTGGGCCTGACGGGCCAGCCCGCGGACCCGCCGGGCGACCGTGAGGGCGAAGCCGACGCCGACCGCGACGGCCGCCAGGGTCACCCCGAACAGCAGCGGGTCGAGCAGCAGCATGGCGGTGCCGGCGCCGAGCACCATGACCGCCCCGGTGACGGTCTCGAAGAGGCCCGAGGTGACCACGGCCCGCAGCAGCGTGGTGTCCGCGCCGACCCGGGAGAGCAGGTCGCCCGTGCGGCGCCGGTCGTACTCGGCGATCGGCAGCCGCAGCACGTGCCCGGCGAGCCGCCGCCGGGTGCCCAGCACGAGGCCCTCGGCGGTGCGCTGGAGCAGGAAGTCGCGGAGCCCGCCGAGCAGCGCGCCGACCACCACGAGGGCCACCAGGACGGCGACCAGCCCGGTGGCCGGGCGGCCGGCGGTGATCCGGTCGAGCACGCCCCGGGTGAGCAGTGGCTGGGCCAGCGCCGCCCCGGCGCCGGTGAACGACAGCACGCCGACCGCCACGAGGGTGCCGCGGTGGGCGCGCAGGTAGGGCAGCAGGGCGGCGAGCCCCGGCGGGCGGCCGGCGTCGGTGGTCATGGCAGCACCGTAACCGGGCCGGCCCAGGCTCAGCCGGTGAGCACCACCTGCAGCTCGGAGCGGCGCCGCTGCGCCAGGTCGGTGAGCAGCGCCGGCGCCTCCTCCAGCGGCACCACCGCGGACACGAGGTGCTTGCGGACCAGGTCGCCGTACTGGCGCAGCAGCTCGACGGTCTCCGCGGAGAGCCGCTCCCGGTCCCAGGTCGGGGTCAGCCCGCGCGGCACCCGGCCGATCTGGGCGCAGCGCAGCGCCAGCCCGTTGTGGTGGAACTCCTCCCCGAGCCGGACCGCGTCCGCTCCGGCCTGGTAGAACGCCAGGTCGATCACGGTGCCCTGGGGCCGCAGCAGGCGCAGCGCGAGCTGGAGCGCCCAGTCCTGCCCCCGGCACTGGAAGACCACGTCCGCGCCCCGGTCGCCGGCGGCGTGGTTCCAGCGGGTCTTGAGCACCACGGCCGGGTCGTCCGCCGCCGGGTCGAGGGTCTCCAGGCCCAGCGCCTCGGCCACGTCCCGCCGGGCCGGGGTGGGGTCGAGGACCACCACGGAGGCGGCACCGTGCCGCCGGGCGAACAGCGCGGTGAGCAGCCCGACCACGCCGCTGCCGACCACCGCCACCCGCCGCCCGCGCACCCCGTCGCCGAGCGAGCGGACGTCGGTGCCGCAGAGGTCGGCGGCGGCGTGCAGCAGGCCGTTGGCGCAGATCGGGCCCATGTGCGCGACGTAGACGCCGAGCAGCGGGTCGAGGTCGTCGGGCAGCGGCACGAACCGTTCGGCGACCGGGTCGGCGACATATCCGCTGCGGTGGCCGTAGGTCATGGCGCCGACCGTGCCCACGGCGACGGCCGGGGTGCGGCTCTCCACCACCCGCCCGACCTGCATGTAGCCGAGCCGGGTGACCGGGTACGGCGTGCTGGCCTCGCCGGGCTGGAACAGCCCGAGGCCGGCGTTCCAGGTGACGTGCAGGTAGGGGTTGGTGCCCTTGACGTAGCTCAGCTCGGTGCCGGCGGACACCCCGCTGTAGAGGGTCTCCACCCGGAAGGTGCCCTCACGCAACTCGGCCGCGTCCTGCTCGACCAGCTCGACCCGGCCCGGTCCGCTGACCACCACCACCCGGTCACGCATCGACGGTCACCCCCGTCGGCCCGGCCGGCGGCGCGTCGGCGACCGCGGCGGTGAGCCGCGCGGCCGGCCCGGTGGGCAGCGCCACCGCCCGCCCGGTACGCGCCGACTCGGCCACGGCCAGGGCGAGCCGCTGGGTGCGCAGCGCCTCGGCGTACGGGACCCGGACGTCGTCGCCGATCCCCCGGACCGCGTCGACGAAGGCCCGGTCGACGGCCACCCGGGCGCCGTCCGGGTCGGCGGGCAGGGGCCGCTCGCCGTCGGCGTCGCAGACGGTCAGGCCGTCCTCGGCCAGGGACAGGGCCAGCCCGTCGGCCAGGATCTCCAGGCCGGCCCGGTGCTTCCAGCCGAGCACGCAGGCCGCCGCGAGGGTGCCCACCGCCCCGGAGGCGAAGCGCAGGGTGGCCGCCGTGACCGAGTCGATGTCCGCGCCGTCGACCGGCGGTGGGCTGCCGTCGCCGTACGCGGTCACCTCGGTCGCCTCGCCGACCAGCAGCCGGACCAGGTCCAGCACGTGCGCCGCCTGTTCGACGACCGGCCCGCCGGAGCGGTCCCGGCGGGCCCACCAGGCCACCGGCGGCACCTTGTCCAACCAGGCCCCGTTGACCATCCGCACCGGCCGGTCGGCGAGCAGTTGCCGGGCCTCCTCCACCACGTGCAGGTAGCGCCAGTGGTGGCCGACCGCGGTGAGCAGGCCGCGCCGCTCGACCAGCGCGGCGACCCGCTCCGCGGTCTCCAGGTCCACCGCCACCGGCTTCTCCACGAACATCGGCACGCCCGCGGCGATCACCGCCTCCTCGACCGGGCCGTGCGCGAACGGCGGCACGCAGACGTAGACCGCGTCCGGGCCGGCGGCGAGCAGGTCGTCCACGTCGCGGAAGGTCCGCGCGCCGTGCGCGCCGGCGAGCGTCGCCGCCGCTTCCGGGGCGACATCGGTCACCCCGAGCAGTTCCACGTCCTCGAAGCCGGTCAGCACCCGGGCGTGGCGTTGCGCCACTCCGCCGGCTCCGACGAGTCCCACCCGGCACACTCGCATGCTCTCCCGACCCTTCCACCGCGAAAAACGGACCGTCGAGACCACTCCCCGCGCGACCGCGGGGCCAAACGTGTACCGGATGCGCAATCAGACGTTCACCGGCCGGGAACCGCCCGGAACCAGCTTGGTGATCAGGTGTTCGGCATGATCCGGTTAGCACGGGCGGCGGATTGGGCAAACCAGGAGCCCGTGGATCCGCCACGACCTGGGAGCGTGCCTGTGCCGGATACAGCGTCGACCGTCTCACCCGTGGTGGAGGCCTGGGCCACCTACCGCACCACGTCCGCCGACGACTGGCCGGCGCGCCGCCTGCTGCGCGCCAAGGGCGCGAGCCGGGTCAGCGTGGTGCTGCCGGCCCGCAACGAGGAGGCGACCGTCGGGGCGATCGTCTCGACGATCCGCCAGCACCTGATGGACCGGGTGCCGCTGGTGGACGAGCTGATCGTGGTGGACTCGCGGTCCACCGACCGGACCGCGCAGGTGGCCCGGGCGGCCGGCGCCGAGGTGGTCAGCCAGGACGCCATGACGCGGGGGCTGCCCCGGCTCAGCGGCAAGGGGGACGCGCTCTGGGCCGGGCTGGCGGCGGCGGAGGGCGACGTGGTCGCCTTCGTCGACGCCGACCTGCGGGAGTTCCGGCCGCACTTCGTCACCGGGCTGGTCGGGCCGCTGCTCACCGACCCGTCGGTCGACTTCGTGAAGGGCTTCTACCACCGGCCCCTGGTCCGGACCACCGGGGTGGAGGCCGACGGCGGGGGCCGGGTGACCGAGCTGATGGCCCGGCCGCTGCTGAACCTGTTCTGGCCGGAGCTGGCCGGCTTCGTGCAGCCGCTCGCCGGCGAGTACGCGGGCCGCCGCGACGTGCTGGCGCAGGTGCCGTTCGTCTCCGGCTACGGCGTCGAGACGGCCATGCTCATCGACCTGCTGGAGCTGGTCGGACTGGACGCGTTGGCCCAGGTGGACCTGGGTGAGCGCAAGCACCGGCACCAGGACACCGCCGCGCTGGGCCGGATGTCGGCGCAGATCCTGCTGACCGCCTGGTCCCGGTTGCAGCGGCGCGGCTGGGCGGTGCCCGGCGTGGACCCGACCGCCCTGCTGACCCAGTTCCGGCGGGGCGGCTCGGAGGCACTGCCCCACCTGGACCGCGAGATCGTGGTCAGCGACGTCTCGATCGAGGAGCGGCCGCCGTTGGCGCAGCTGCGACACCGAGTGCCGCGGCGACGGGTCGCGGCGTGAACCCGTGAGCGCCGCCCGAGGAAGGGACGCCGCACGATGAGTCTCACTGTCTTGATGAACGCGGGTCCCTGGCTGTCCGTGCCGCCGCCCGGCTACGGCGGGATCGAGAACGTCGTCGCCACGCTGGTGCCGGAGCTGCGGCGGCTCGGCGTGCGGGTGGTGCTCGCCTCGGTGGAGACCAGCACGCTGCCGGTCGACGAGCGGATCTCCGTCTTCCCGGACGGGCAGTTCCACGCCCTGCAACGGCCGTACAACCAGGTCTGCGGGGTGGCCCAGGCGCACCTGCACGGAGTGGTCCGCGCGCTGCGCGCCCGCGACGACATCGACCTGGTGCACGACCACGTGGAGGCGGTCGGGCTGGCCACCATGGCGGCGATGGGCCGGGACGCCCCGCCGGCGCTGCACACCCTGCACTGGGACCTGGCCAAGCACCCGGAGCTGTACGGCAACCTCGACGGCGGCGGCCGGGTGCGGGTCAGCGGCGTCTCGGCCAGTCAGCTCGCCCGCGCGCCGCGGGCCCTCCAGGAGCACTCGGTCGGCCACGTGCACCTGTCCACCCCGCTGGCGGTGGGTGCGGACCGCCGGCCCCGGGTGGCGAAGGGTGAGCACGTGGTCATCCTGGGCCGGATCAACCCGGGCAAGGGGCAGGACCTGGGCGCCCGCCTGGCCCGGCGGGTCGGCTTCCCGCTGGTGCTGGCGGGCCCCGTGGGGCCGTACCACCGGCCCGAGGACCTGGCCGCGGCGGGCGACGAGGCCCGGCAGAACCCGGACGTCCGGTTCTTCTACGAGCACGTGGCCCCGCACGTGGACGGCGACCTGGTGCGGTGGGTGGGCACGGTCGCCGGTGCGGAGCGCGACGACCTGGTGGCGGGAGCGCGGGCGTCGCTGTTCCCGCTGCGCTGGGAGGAGCCCGGCGGCACCGCGGTGGTCGAGTCGCTCGCGCTCGGCACGCCGGTGGTGGCCACCGCCCGGGGCTGCCTGCCGGAGCTGATCGAGCACGGCCGCACCGGCCTGCTCACCGCCGACGAGGAGGAGCTGGGCGACCTGGTGCTGGCCGCCGGCCTGCTCGACGAGGACGAGTGCCGGCGCGAGGCGGCCACCCGGTTCACCCCGGAGGTGATGGCCCAGCGGTACGTGGAGCTGTACCAGCAGGTCCGCCGGCTGGCCGCCCGGTCGTTGCAGCTCGCCTGAGCCGACGGGCCCGGTCGCCGGGGGCGTTTGCCCCCGGTGGGCCCGGGAAAGCCGCCCGGTCCCTTGTCTGGCGAGGAGGCCGGCATGACGAACTCGATGGCCCACTCCCGTGCGCGGCGCAACCCGGCCGACGGCCGGGCGCCGGTACGCCGAGCCGCGGCGAGCGTCGGCGTGCTCTTCCTGGTGATCGGCGTGCTGGGCTTCATCCCCGGCATCACCACCCACTTCGGCGACCTCAAGTTCGCCGGCCACGACTCCGACGCGAAGCTGCTCGGGCTGTTCCAGGTCTCGGTGCTGCACAACATCGTGCACCTGCTGTTCGGGGTCGCCGGCCTGCTGCTGGCCCGGACGGTTCCCGGCGCGCGGGCGTTCCTGATCGGCGGCGGCGCGATCTACCTCGTGCTCTGGCTCTACGGCGTGGTGGTCGACCACGACAGCGGCGCGAACTTCATCCCGCTCAACGGCGCCGACAACTGGCTGCACTTCCTGCTCGGGGTCGGCATGATCGCCCTCGGGCTGCTCACCACCCGGGCCGCGAACCGGCGCTGACCAGGCCCGCGCAGGCCGGGTGTCCGGTTTCGCCCGGCCCGGGCGGGGGTATCTCCCAGGTCCCCGACGAGATGGAAACGAGGGCCTGGATGTCGACCCGGATCAGGTGCGAGGTCCGCGACGAGACGCCGGTCACCATCGTACGGCTGGCGGGCGCGCTCGACCTGGGCACGATGCGCTCGGTGCACACGGTCCTGGACCGGTGCCTCACCGCGCAGCCGGACGCTCTCGTGGTCGACCTGGAGAAGCTCGACGTCACGGACCCGCTCGCCCTGTCCGTCTTCGCCGCCGCGGCCCGCCGGGCCGCGGACTGGCCGGCCGTGCCGATGGTGCTGTCCGCCCCACCGCGGGAGACGGCCGCCTGGCTCGCCGAGACGACCGCCTGCCGGGTGGTGCCGGTCCGTCGCGACTGTGCGCAGGCGGCGGCGCTGGCCGGGGCGGTGGCGGCCCCGCGACTGCGTGCCCGGCTGGAGCCGGTGGCCGGCGCCTGCCGGCGGGCCCGCGAGCTGGTCACCGACGCGTGCGGCCGGTGGAACATCCCGGAGCTGGCCGGTCCGGCCTCGCTGGTCCTCAGCGAGCTGGTCGGCAACGTCGTCCGGCACGCCGGAACCCCCATGCAGGTGACGCTGACCCTGCGCCGGCCGTACCTGCGGGTGGCGGTCATGGACGGCAGCCCGGCCGACCCGCGGGCGGCCGACCCCGACCTGCGGGCCGAGGGCGGACGCGGGCTCATGCTGGTCCGCGAGCTGACCCAGCGCTGGGGCAGCACCCCGGCGGGCGCGGGCAAGGTGGTCTGGGCCATGCTACCGGCGAACTGACCGAATTCTCCGCTCTCGCCTGCTTTGATGGGCTGAGGGGACGGGTACGCGTGCCCGTCCTGTCTGTCGTCACACGGGGTGAGAAGCCATGCCGAATCAGGTAGTCAGGGAGCCACGAGACCGGGGACCTGCCGTCCTCGCGCCGGCCCGGTTCGGCGGCTACCCCGGCCCGGTCCAGGAGGCGATCAAGGGCAACTCCCTGTGGCGGCTGCTGCGCACCACCGACGCCAAGCTCATCGGCCTGCTCTACCTGATCACGGCCTTCGCGTGGTACATCGTCGGCGGGATCATGGCGATGCTCATGCGGGCGGAGCTGGGCCAGCCCGGGATGCAGTTCCTCTCCCCCGAGCAGTACAACCAGCTGTTCACCATGCACGGCACGATCATGCTGCTGCTGTTCGCGACGCCCATGGTGTTCGGCTTCGGCAACTACATCGTGCCGTTGCAGATCGGCGCGCCGGACGTGGCGTTTCCCCGGCTCAACGCCTTCGCGTACTGGCTCTACTTCTTCGGGGGCCTGATCGTCCTGGGCGGGTTCATCACCCCGCAGGGCGCCGCGGACTTCGGCTGGACCGCCTACACCCCGCTGAGCACCGCGCAGCACAGCCCGGGCGTCGGCGGGAACATGTGGGTGGTCGGCCTGGCGCTCTCCGGTCTGGGCACCATCCTCGGCGCCGTCAACCTGATCACCACGATCATCACCCTGCGCGCGCCCGGCATGACGCTGTTCCGGATGCCGATCTTCACCTGGAACCTGCTGCTCACCAGCGTCCTGGTGATCCTGGTCTTCCCGCTGCTGGCCGCCGCGCTGTTCGCGCTCGCCGCCGACCGGATCCTGCACGCGCACGTCTACGACCCGACCACCGCCGGGCCGATGCTCTGGCAGCACCTCTTCTGGTTCTTCGGCCATCCCGAGGTCTACATCGTCGCGCTGCCGTTCTTCGGCATCATCACCGAGATCATCCCGGTCTTCTCCCGGAAGCCGATCTTCGGCTACACCGGTCTGGTGCTCGCCACCATCGCGATCACCGTGCTGTCGATGACCGTCTGGGCGCACCACATGTTCGCCACCGGCCAGGTGCTGCTGCCGTTCTTCAGCATCCTCAGCTACCTCATCGCGGTGCCGACGGGCGTGAAGTTCTTCAACTGGATCGGCACCATGTGGAAGGGCCAGATCACCTTCGAGACGCCGATGCTGTTCGCCATCGGCTTCCTGGTCACGTTCCTCCTCGGCGGCCTCACCGGGGTGCTGCTGGCCAGCCCGCCGGCCGACTTCCACGTCACCGACACCTACTTCGTGGTGGCGCATTTCCACTACGTGCTCTTCGGCACCATCGTCTTCGCCGCGTTCGGCGGCCTCTACTTCTGGTTCCCGAAGATGACCGGGCGGCTGCTCGACGATCGCCTGGGCAAGATTCACTTCTGGACCATGTTCCTCGGCTTCCACGCCACCTTCCTGGTGCAGCACTGGCTCGGCGCCGAGGGGATGCCCCGCCGGTACGCCGACTACCTGCCCGGCGACGGCTTCACCACGCTCAACGTGATCTCCACCATCGGCTCCTTCGTGCTCGGCGCGTCCACCCTCTTCGTGATCTGGAACATCTGGAAGTCCTGGCGCTACGGCGCCATGGTGACCGTGGACGACCCGTGGGGCTTCGGCAACTCCCTCGAGTGGGCCACCACCTGCCCGCCCCCGCTGCGCAACTTCGACCGGATGCCGCGGATCCGCTCCGAGCGGCCGGCCTTCGACCTGAAGTACGGCCCGCTCGTCTCCGATCTCGGCCGTGACCTGCCGCAACGCACCACCAAGCCGCCGCAGCATTTCGGCGAGGAGCTGCACCACGTGCGGCACGTTCCGGAGTCGCCGGCCGCCGAGGGTGCGCACGGCGCCCGCGAGGCCGTCGAGTACCAACCCGCGCCGCAGTCCGGCGCCCGCCCGGTCGAGGTGCCGGAGCCGGAGGAGGTGCGGCGGCCCAGCTTCGAGGGTTCCGACGAGCCGGAGCAGACCCAGTTGGGTCCACAGCGCAGCACGCCGTCGAACCCCCGCTGGGAGCACCCCCGCGGGAACGGGGACACCACGGAGAACTGACCGGACACGGAAGGGCCGGCGCCCCTCGGGCGCCGGCCCTTCCTTTGGGGTACGCGTGGGCGGGCGACCTCCCTCGGACAGCGCCGCGCCGGCATCCCGAACGGGAGCCGGCGCGGTCCGGATCGGTCAGTCGGCGGCGGGCAGTCCGGCCGCGGCGAGCGAGCGGCGCACCGCGGGCTGCACCCGGGTCAGCCGCAGCGGGACCCCGGTGCGGGCGGCGGCGTCCCGGCCGGCCATCAGCGCGGCGATCCCGCCCGCGTCGAAGCCGCCCGCGCCCACGAGGTCGACCACCACCTCGCGGGGCTGCCCCGTGACCGCCTCCAGCATGGCCTTCCGGAGCCGGTCCGCGCCGTCCCGGTCGACCTCTCCCCCGACCTCGACGACCACCCGGTCGCCGTTCTGCTTCACTGAGATCCTCGCCCTGGCCGGCTCGGACTCGGCCGCGCCGTTCTGCCACGGTGGCGGGGCGTCGGCGAGCATCGCCTGGCGCAGCCAGGTCAGCGCCCGGGAGAGCAGCCGCGACACGTGCATCTGCGAGATGCCGAACCGGGCCGCGATCTCCGCCTGGGTCTGGTTGCCGTAGAAGCGCATGGCGAGGATCCGCCGCTCGCGCCACGGCAACCGGTGCAGCAGCCCGCTGACCGTGACCCGGTCGTCGACCGACTCCAGGGCGTTGTCCGACTCGCCGACCAGGTCGCCGAACTCGGCGGAACTCTCCCCGCCGACCGGCGCGTTGAGCGAGGCCGGGCTGTATCCGGCGGCCGACTCCAGCGCGGCGAGGATCTCCTCCTCCGGCGTCTCCAGCCGCACGGCCAGCTCGGCCACCGTTGGCGCCCGGGACAGCTCGCTGGTCAGCGCCGCCGTCGCCTGCCCGACCTCGAGGATCAGGTCGCGCAGCCGGCGCGGCACGTGCACACCCCAGGTGCGGTCCCGGAAGTGCCGTTTGATCTCACCGACGATGGTGATCGCCGCGTACGCGGTGAACGAGCCGCGCTCCGGGTCGTACCGGTCGACGGCGTTCACCAGGCCGAGGCGGGCCACCTGCTCCAGGTCCTCCAGCGGTTCCCCGCGACCCCGGTAGCGGCGGGCCAGCCGCCCGGCGAAGGGCAGCGCGAAGCGCACCAGGTCGTCCCGTGCCTCCTGCCGCCGCTCGGGTGGCAGGGCGGCGATCCGTGCCGCGTACGCCAGCGCCGCCGCATCGAGGTCCTCCAGGCCCCGCTCGGTCGGTGGTGGTGTGGGTGTGGTGGTCTGTCCGAACATCCGCGCCTCCCTCAGGAAGGTCCCCCGCCCGGATCGGAACCGGTCGTGCGCGTGGTCGGGCCACGCACCGGGCCGGAAGTTGGGTTACGTGACGGCACGCCGGAAGCGGCGGCCGCCCGCCGCACGGCGTCGTGGGCCGTTCCGCGGCGAGCGGTGTTCCCGCTCCGTAGGTACTCAATCACGGTCCGCAGGATCGCGAGGATGTTTCGCCAGGTTGCCCGGCGACCCGCCGGCGGCCGCGCTCAGGAGACCAGTAACCCCTGGTGGGCGCCCGCGTCGCGCAGTGCGCTGAGGGCCTCGGCCATCCGCAGCGGCGGCGGCACGGGCAGGTCGTACGGCTGGTTGCGCAACACCTCCGTGGCACGGCGGGTGGGCACAGCGGTGACCGGGTAGCCCCGCGCGGAGCCCCGGTCCAGGGCGCGCCGGCGGCGGCCGAACCCGGCCACCGCGAGCCACTGGGGCAGGCCCGCGAGGGCGGGCGAGCGGACCCCGGGCGGCTCGGGCAGCACGTCCACCGAGCTGAACGGCTCGCTGCCGGCGAGCCACCACTCCGCCCCCTGCACCCGGCGGCGGGTCGCGTTCTCGCACCAGTAGGGCACCAGGCCCGCCCGGAGCACCTGCCACGGGTCGAGCAGCCGGCCACACTCGACCACGAGGCGGTCGCCGGTCTTGCCGGCCCGGCGCAGCCAGCGCCGGTACAGGTCGGCGGTGGCCGCGCTCAACGCGTCCGGCTGCGGGACGACGACCCGGTGCAGCGGGTGCCCCTGCCGGCCGCCCCACTCCCGGGCGTCGTGCTCGAAACCGGACTCCACGCCGTTCTCGGCGAACGCCGCCGGGGACGTGACGTCCGGCGGGGTCCAGCGCGCCCCGTCGCCGCCCGCCGAGCGGAGCACCTGGCGCAGCGCGTGCGCGTCCGGGTGGAAGTCGACCGGGTCGAGGCCGCTGGCCGGGCAGCCGACCTGGAAGCTGTGGCCGCTCCCCTCGTCCCGCACCGGCCAGGTGCGCGCGTCGTGCAGCAGCAACACCGGCGCCCCGGGCTCCAGCCCCTCGGCCAGGAACCGGGCGTACGCCGCGGGCAGTGCCCGCCAGCGCACCGCGAACCTCACCGTGGCGGCCGCCGAGGCGCCCCGGCTGGCGGGGCAGTGCACCTGCCGGACGTGCACGCGGGCGTTGCCGGCGAGCATCCGGCCGGCCAGCGCGGCCCCGTGGTCGAGGGCGGCGTCCGGGCGGTCCACCGCGCCCCGGGCCCAGTGCGCGGCCACCTCGAACCCGGCCGGCAGCCACGGCACCCCGAGCGCCACCGCGAGGTGCGCCGCGGCGCCGTGCGGTGATCCGAGCATCGCGCCGGGCCAGCGGCGGGTCGGGTACTGGTCGACGAACCAGGCGGCCACCCGCTCGGCGTCCAGGTCGGCGACCTGGGCGGGGGTGAGCGCAGCCCGGCCGGCGGCCCGCGCCGCGGCGGCCCGCCGCACCGGCTCCGGGGCCCCGGTGAAGCGCGACAGCGGCCCGGTGTGGCCCAGGTCGCCGCAGTCGTCGCCGCGCAGCGCCCGGGCCGTCACGGCGACCAGGAGCCGGGCGGCGCTGCCCGCCGCCACCACCCGCTCGCCGGTCAGGCCGGCCCCGGACGCCGGCCCCACCGGCACCTTCCGACCCGGCCCCACCTTGCCTCGTTCGCTCACCACGCGGCCCGGCTTCCCGTCCCTATGGGGTCTAAACGGGGCATCCCCCCACGGGTCGGACCAATCAGCGGGCGGGCGGCGGCACCGCGCGCAGCACGCACCGGAGCCCTTCCGCCCTGCCCCGCCGTCCGGGGCGGAACGGGGGCGAAAGCAGCGTGGCCGGGCGGCGGCACGACAACGGCCGGCACCGCCCCGGTGGGGGCAGCGCCGGCCGGAAGGTGGTCCGGTCCCCGCTAGACCAGGTCCTCCGCCTCCACGGCTGTGCCGGTCTCCAGCACCCGCTCCCGCACCCGCCGAGCGGCGTCCCCGTCGGCGAACAGGCCGCGCAGGTCGGCCAGGGCCGGCTCGGGCGGGTCCAGGGCCACCGCCGGGTCGACCACGGCCTCCAGCACGCTGGGCCGGTCCGCGGCGAGCACCTCGTCCCAGGCGGGCCCGATCAGGTCGGGGCGGTCCACCCGCACCCCGTGCAGGCCGAGCAGCCGGGCCCAGCCGGCGTACGGCACGTCGGGGCGCCGGTCGGCGAACGCGCCGGGTGGTCGCCCGCCGCCCATTCCGGACTGGTCGCGGTTGTTCAGCACCAGCACCACGAGCCGGGGATCCCGCCACTCCTGCCAGTGGTGCGCGACGGTGATCAGCTCGGCGAGCCCGTTGAGCTGCATGGCGCCGTCGCCGAGCAGCGCGATCACCGGCTCGTCGGGCCGGGCGAGCTTGGCCGCGACCGCGTACGGCAGCGCGCAGCCCATCGAGCCGAGCGTGCCGCAGAGCTGGGCCCGGACGCCCGGTGGCAGTTGCAGGTGCCGGGCGTACCAGTAGATGACCGAACCGACGTCCACCGCGACGGAGCCGTCGCGCGGCAGCCGGGCGGAGAGTTCCTGCAGCACGAGCTGCGGGTTGATGGGCTCGGCCGGGGCGGCGGCCCGCTCGGCCGCGGCGTCCCGCCACCGGTCCACCGAACTCTCCACCACGCTCCGCCACTGCGGGTTGGGCCGGTGCGGCACCCGGGCCAGCAGCGCGCGCAGGGTCTCCGCGGCGTCGCCGACCAGCGGCACGTCCACCGGGTAGCGGGTGCCGATCCGCCGGCCGTCGATGTCGATCTGGATGGTGCGGACCTGGCCCGGCATCGGGAACCAGTCGGTCCACGGGTCGTTGGTGCCGACCATGAGCAGCGTGTCGCAGCCGCCCATGAGCTGCGCGGCGGCGGTGGTGCCGACCTCACCGAGCACCCCGGTGTGGAAGGGCAGCCGCTCGTCCAGCACCGGCTTGCCCAGCAGCGAGGTCGCCACGCCCGCGCTGAGCCGGTCGGCGAGGGCCACGATCTCGTCGGCCGCGCCGTGCGCGCCCTGGCCCACGAGGATCGCCAACCGCTGACCGGTGCCGAGCAGCGCGGCGGCCGCGTCCAGGTCGGCGTCGTGCGGCAGCACGCGGGCCAGCGGCTCCCCCGGGGTCGCCGACATGACGCCGGCGGTCTGCGGCAGCAGGTCGGGAACCGCGGCGAGCTGCAACGCGTGCGGCAGCACCACGCAGGTCGGACTGCGGGTCGCCGCCGCCGTGCGGAACGCCTGGTCCAGCAGGACCGGCACCTGGTCGGGGCTGCGGCCGTAACGGACGAACTGGTTGCAGACGTCGCCGAAGAGCCGGCTCAGCCCGATCTCCTCGTGCGCCCCGCCGAGCGGCCCGGTGACGTCCTCGCCGACGATCGCCACCACCGGCTTGCTGTCCAGCTTGGCGTCGTAGAGGCCGTTGAGCAGGTGCACCGCGGCCGGACCCTGGGTGGCCAGGCACACCCCGATCTCGCCGGTGAACTTGGCGTGGCCGGTGGCCATGAACGCGGCGGTCTCCTCGTGCCGGGCGGGGATGAAGTCCGGGTCCCCGCCCGCGGCGTCGAGCGCGGCGACCAGCGGGGCGATGGCCGCCCCCGGGTAGCCGAACGCCCGGGGCACCCGCCAGGCGCGCAGCCGCTCGACGACGAGGTCCGCCACGCTGCGGTCAGCCATTGCCCCGCCCGGGCGTGCTCGCGTCGACGTAGCGCAGCACCGCGCCGACGCCGTCGGTGAGTTCCGGCGCCTCCTCGGGCGCGAGCACGGTGAGCTCGGCGTCGGTGCCGACGAGGGCGCGCAGCAGCGCGGCGTCGGCGCGTACCTTCTGCGGGTCGCCCACGGACATGTCCCGCAGCTGTCCCGGGTCGGTGGCGATCTCGGTGGGCTCCGGACCGATCCACAGCTCGCCGTTGGCGGACGCGTCGTCGACGATCAGCATGGTGTCGACCTGGTTGCGTTGCAGGGCGGAGACCACCGCGTCGAGCCCCGCGCCGACGTCTTCCTGCACCCCGAAGCGTTCGAGCGCGGTGGCGATCCGCTGGTCGGCGGCCTCGGCGATGGTCTGCACGGTGATGTCGTCCATGAGGGTGTCGTCGGCGCCGATGGGGTCGCGGGCGCCGGCGTCGGTGCGCACCAGCATGTCCTGCCAGCGCTCCGGCAGCTGGGCCGCGATCATTCCGGTGGCCCGGACGTCCCCGGCCACCACCACGACGTCCGCACCGACCCGGTCGGCCAGCTCAGCGGTGGCCGCGGCGACGTCACCGGCGTTGTGGTGCCACGCCTCCATGGCGGCCCGCTGGTAGCGGGACTGCGACCAGCCGCCCGGCTGCACCCGGCGCAGCTGCCTGCTCTCGCGGCCCTTCACCGTGGCCCGGCGCGGCACCCCGCCGGCGCTGACCGCGACCGCGTCGGCGCCGGTACGGTCCGCCAGCACCCGCACCCAGGCGATCTGCTCGCCGCGCTGGGCGACCAGCGGCATGGTGTGCGGCAGCGCGGACCAGGTGGCCAGGTCGCGCAGTGGCGGCGCGGAGAGGTATTCGGTGAGCACCACCCGCCCGCGGGTGGCGAAGACCGCGATGCCGTAGTCGCCGGGCATCGGTTGGTGCCGGCGGACCACCTCCTCGACGGCCTCGATCGTCACCGGGTCGGCGCCCTGCCCGATCAGGTCCCCCTTGAGCGCACGCCAGCGCAGGTCGACCTGCGGACGTGCGTCGTGGGTGTCCCGCGAGGCGTCCAGGTACACCGAGCACCAGGGCCCGGGACGGTCGTAGAGCGGGCGCAGGAAGGACAGCTGCATGCTCGACCCCTTTCCAGCTCGGCCGCACGCATACCCGCACGACCCGGGATGTCACCTTCCGGACCGGGCCCGTGACCGCCGTTCATTCACGTCGTTCAACCCGGGGAATCGATACCATGAGTGAACACGACAGGACTCTCGGTGGTGAACATGAACACGGAGCTGCACATCCGCCGCCCCGTCCACCCGACGGAACGGATCGTCACCGGCCGGTTGGTCCGTCTCCTGGAGGGCTACGCCCGCGAGGTGCGGGTGGGGCAGCCGGTGCTGGTCGGGGTGCTGACGGCGGCGGGCGTGGTGGGGCTCCTGCTCCGCGTGGTGCGGGCGCTGTTCAGCAGCGGCGGCGGAGGCGCGCGGCGCAGCTTCAAGGAGCTGAAGAAGGGGCCGGAGTTCCTGGTCACCCCGGTCCGGGTGCGCGACGCCGCCGACCGGCTGGTCGAGGTGGAGCTGCACGGCCACCTGCCGCAGAGCGCCCTGCACCCCGGCGACCTCGTGCAACTGACCCTGCGCCCGCAGCGCGACGCCGACCTCCCGCCGCGGATCGAGCGGATCGTCAACCTGACCACCGGCCAGCTGCTGACCCCGCGTACGGCGACGCTCTGGTCGCACCTGGGGCCGGCGCTGCTGCTCCAGGCGGTGCTCGGCGTGCTGCTGCTGGCGGGCGTCGCCGCCTGCTCGGCGCTCGGCTGAGGTTTCCGCCCCCGCCCGCCGGGGCACCGGCTCGGCCATGTTCCCCGGATTCACCCTCGAGCACATCGACGTGGGCCCGGTGCGCCTGCGGGTCCGGCACGGCGGCTCGGGGCCGCCGGTGGTGCTGCTGCACGGGCACCCACGCACCCACGCCACCTGGCACCGGGTCGCGCCGCTGCTCGCGACCCGGCACACCGTGATCTGCCCGGACCTGCGCGGGTACGGCGGCTCGTCGAAGCCGCCCAGCGACCCGGCGCACACGGCCTACTCGAAGCGGGCGATGGCCGGGGACGTGGTGGCGCTGCTCGACGCGCTCGGCCACCCCCGGGCGGCGGTCGTCGGCCACGACCGGGGCTGTTACGTGGCCATGCGGACCGCCCTGGACCACCCGGACCGGGTGACCCGGCTCGGCGTGCTGGACGGCGTGCCGATCGGCGAGGCACTCGCGCGCTGCGACGCCCGGTTCGCGGCCCGCTGGTGGCACTGGTTCTTCCTGGGCCAGCTCGCGAAGCCGGCCGAGCGCGTGATCAACGCCGACCCGGACGCCTGGTACGGCGGCTCGCCGGAGGTGATGGGCGCGGAGGCGTACGCCGACTACCGCCGGGCCATCCACGACCCGGCCACGGTGCACGCGATGTGCGAGGACTACCGGGCGGGACTCGGCCCGGACCGGGCGGCGGACGACGCCGACCGGGCCGCCGGCCGGCGGATCGGCTGCCCGGTCCTCTTCGCCTGGTCCGAGCGGGACGACATGGTCGACCTGTACGGCGACCCGGCGGCGATCTGGCGCGACTGGGCCGACGACGTGCGCGCGGCGTCGATCCCCTCCGGCCACCACATGGCCGAGGAGGCCCCGGCGGAGCTGGCCGCCCTGCTCGGCGACTTCCTGGCGGGGGGACCCGCGGCGGTCAGCCGACCGGGGTGAGCGGGCACTCGGCGGCGACCGGCGCGGCGAGGAGACCGCGGCGCCGGGCCCAGCGCTCGAAGAGCACGGTGGCGAACGGCGGCACCGCACAGGCCAGCGCGACGGCGGTGTGCCACAGCGACCAGCGCCGCTGCCGGGCCACGACCAGCACGAGCAGCCCGTACGCCACGAAGAGCGCCCCGTGGATCGGGCCGAACACGTGCACGCCGGTCTCGTTGCGCGGCGGCCCGTACTTGACGGCCATCCCGGCCAGCAGGGCGGCCCACGAGCAGGCCTCGGCGATGGCCGCCGCCACGAACAGCCGGGTGGTGATCTCGCGCATCCGGCCATGCTAGCCACCCGGGCCGGTCGGACCGGCCGCGACACTGTGCGACGCGACAGGGATCACCGGCCGGACAGCTGGGTAGTAAGGGATCCCCCGGCCCTTCCCCGCGCCACGGTGGCGTGCGAGGTTAGGGGGACCAACGGTGACAGGGTGGTGACCATGGGCGAGGACGTCGGCGTGCGCACCTTCAGCCGGGAGGACCGGGCCCGCTACCGCGACAAGGTGCGGCGTTGCCTGGACGTGTTCGCCGAGATGCTGCGGGAGTCCCGCTTCGACGTGGAGCGGCCCATGACCGGGTTGGAGATCGAGCTCAACCTGGTCGACGAAGAATCCCAGCCGGCCATGCGCAACGCCGACGTGCTGGAGGCGATCGCCGATCCCAGCTTCCAGACGGAGCTGGGCCAGTTCAACGTGGAGATCAACGTCGCGCCGCGCCGGTTGACCGGCACCGGCACGGCCCAGTTCGAGGAGCACGTCCGCGCCAGCCTCAACGCCGCCGAGGAGAAGGCCCGCGCGGTCGGCGCGCACATGGTGATGATCGGCATCCTGCCGACCCTGCGCCCGGAGCACCTGACCGCCGAGACCCTCTCGGCCAACCCGCGGTACGCGCTGCTCAACGAGCAGATCTTCGCCGCCCGGGGCGAGGACCTGCGGATCTCGATCAGCGGGGTGGAGCGGCTGGCCACCACCGCGGATACCATCACCCCCGAGGCCGCCTGCACCAGCACCCAGTTCCACCTCCAGGTCAGCCCGGCCCAGTTCGCCGACTACTGGAACGCCGCGCAGGCGATCGCCGGCGTCCAGGTCGCGCTGGGCGCGAACTCGCCGCTGCTGTTCGGCCGGGAACTGTGGCGGGAGACCCGGGTGCCGCTGTTCCAGCAGGCCACCGACACCCGCGCCGAGGAGATCAAGGCCCAGGGCGTACGCCCCCGGGTGTGGTTCGGGGAACGCTGGATCACCAGCGTGTTCGACCTCTTCGAGGAGAACGTGCGCTACTTCCCGGCGTTGCTGCCGGTCTGCGACCCCGAGGACCCGGCGGAGACCCTGGCCGCCGGCGGCGTGCCGAAGCTCGCCGAGCTGCGGCTGCACAACGGCACGATCTACCGGTGGAACCGCCCGGTCTACGACGTGCTGAAGGGCCGCCCGCACCTGCGGGTCGAGAACCGGGTGCTGCCCGCCGGGCCGACCGTGCTGGACACCGTCGCCAACGGCGCCTTCTACTTCGGCCTGGTCCGCGCCCTCGCCGAGTCCGACCGGCCACTCTGGTCGCAGATGTCGTTCAGCGCGGCCGAGGAGAACTTCACCAACTGCGCCCGGCACGGCATCGACGCCCAGGTGTTCTGGCCGGGCCTGGGCTACCTGCCGGTGACCGAGCTGGTGTTGCGCCGGCTGCTGCCGCTGGCCCACCACGGGCTGGACCGGTGGGGCCTCGACCCCGGGGAGCGGGACCGGCTGCTCGGCATCGTCGAGCAGCGCTGCCTGACCGGCCGCAACGGCGCGACCTGGCAGGTGGAGACGCTGCACCGGCTGGAGTCCGCCGACCACCTGGACCGGCCGGAGGCGCTGCGCGAGGTGGTCCGCCACTACGTCGACCTCATGCACAGCAACCGGCCGGTCCACGAGTGGCCGATCCCCTGACCGCTCCGGATCAGAGCGGGGACGGGTCGTCGCGCAGCCGGCTGTAGAGCCAGCCGTCACGCCAGGCGCCGGCCCGGAACTCGCAGGCGCGGATGACCCCTTCCAACTGGAAGCCGGCCTTCTCCAGCGACCGCTGCTCGGCGGGGTTCTCCGCGTGGGTGCCGGCCTGGATCCGCTGCGCCGGGGTGTGCGCGAACAGGTAGTCGCAGAGCAGTGCCTGGGCCCGCCAGCCGATGCCCCGGCCGCGCCACTCGGGCAGCAGGGCGATGCCGATCTCCCAGTACGGCGCGCGTCCGCCGTAGATCCCCGACCGGTAGCTCACCAGGCCGGCGGCAGCCGCCTCGGGCTCGACCTGGACGATGAGCCGGCCGTCCCCCTCGCCCAGGAAGCTGTCCTCGGCGTACCGGCGGGCGGGCACGCCCGGGTCCCGGAAGCCGGCCCAGTCCAGCCCGATCAGGCCCGGCTCGGTGAGGAACCGGCGGAACATGGCCAGGTCCGGCTCGGCGACCGGGCGCAACCGGACGGTGCTGTCACCCGCCTGGTGCGCGATGCCGGCGAGCCCCGCCGGCGACTCGGCTTCGTCCACAACGGGCACGCTAGCGGCGGCCGGCGCGTCCCGCAGCCCGGGCCCCGGGGCCGGCGTTCGCCGGAGAGAGCGCGGGAGAAGCCCGCCCGTGGCGATCATGGCGACGGCCACCGATCCGCGCTTCGTGATCCTTGCCGGCACTGGCCGGGCTTCCGGGCTGCTCAGAGCGCCACGATCGCGGCGGACTCCGGGGGCAGCTCGATGCCGTCGCGCATCACGGTGACCCCCTCGGACGTGGCGAGCAGCACGCGGCGCACCACGCCGGGCAGGTTGATGCGCTGCGCCTTGCCGGCCAGGTTCGCCACCACGAGGCAGCCGCCCCGCCGCATCAGCAGGAACTGGTCGCCGTGGCGGACGTCGACCTGGCCGAGCCGGGGGTCGGACAGGTCGGGACGCTGCTTGCGCAGGGCGATGAGCCGCCGGTAGAAGTCGTACATCTCCCGGTGTTCGGGCTTGTCCAGCTCGGCCCAGTCGAGCCGGGAGCGGACGAAGGTCTGCGGGTCCTGCGGGTCGGGCACGTCCCCCGGCGGCCAGCCGTGCGCGGCGAACTCCCGCCGGCGCCCGGTCGCGACCGCGGTGGCCAGCTCGGGCTCGGGGTGACTGGTGAAGAACTGCCACGGCGTGCTGGCCGCCCACTCCTCCCCCATGAACAGCATCGGGGTGAAGGGCGCGGTCATCAGCAGGGTGGCGCCGACGCGCAGCAGCCCGGCGGAGAGCGTCTGGGAGATCCGGTCCCCGGTGGCCCGGTTGCCGATCTGGTCGTGGTTCTGCAGGTACGCCACGAACCGGTGCCCCGGCGTGCGCTGCCGGTCGACGGGCCGGCCGTGGCTGCGGTTGCGGAAGCTCGACCAGGTGCCGGCGTGGAAGAACGCGCCGGTCAGCACGTCGGTCAGGCATTCGAGGGAGCCGAAGTCACCGTAGTAGCCCTGCCGTTCCCCGGTGAGCAGGGTGTGCAGCGCGTGGTGGGCGTCGTCGTTCCACTGGGCGTGCAGCCCGTACCCGCCGGCCTCCCGAGGGGTGATCAGCTTCGGGTCGTTCAGGTCGCTCTCGGCGATCAGCGACAGCGGCCGGCCCAGGTGGGTGGAGAGCGCCTCCACCTCGGCGGCCACCTCCTCCAGGACGTGGGTGGCCCGGGAGTCGGGCATGGCGTGCACGGCGTCCAGCCGAAGCCCGTCCACGTGGTAGTCGCGCAGCCACATGAGCACGCTGTCGACGATGTAGCGGCGTACCCCGTCGGAGTGCGGCCCGTCCAGGTTGACCGTGCGGCCCCAGGTGTTGCTCTGCTCGGTGAGGTACGGCGCGAAGCGCGGCGCGTAGGCCCCGGAGGGCCCGAAATGGTTGTAGACGACGTCGAGGATCACCCCCAGCCCCTTGGCGTGCGCCGCGTCGACGAAACGCTTGAGCCCGTCCGGCCCGCCGTACGGCTCGTGCGGCGCGTACCAGCAGACCCCGTCGTAGCCCCAGTTGTGCTCGCCGTTGAAGGCGTTGACCGGGAGCAGCTCGACCAGGTCGACGCCGAGGTCGACCAGGTGGTCGAGGCGGCCGATCGCCGCGTCGAAGGTGCCCTCCGGGGTGAAGGTGCCGATGTGCAGCTCGTAGAGGACGCTGCCGGGCAGCTGCCGCCCGGTCCAGTCCTGGTCGGTCCAGCGGTACGCGGCATGGTCGTAGCGGCGGCTCGGCCCGTGCACGCCCTGCGGCTGCCAGGCCGACCGGGGGTCGGGCAGGACCTGCTCGTCGTCGTCGAGCAGGAACGCGTAGTCGGTGCCCGGCCCGGCGCCGGGCACCTCGACCCGCCACCAGCCGCCCGGCCCGGGGCGCATGTCGTGGTCGGCGACGCCGGGCAGGCGCAGCCGCACCCGGGCGGCTTCGGGCGCCCACACCGTGAACTCGGTCATGCGGCTGCCTCCACGGAAACGGTGGGAACGAGGAGGGCGACGGGATAGCTGCTCAGCAGATCGTGCATCAGCAGCTCAGACCCACTGTAGACCCGACCGGTGAACACGTCGGTAACACTGTTGCCGGAAATCGCCAGCGTCGTGTCGCGCCAACCGCCGGCGCGGGCCAGCCGCAGCGGCAGGCGGGTGGCCACGGCGATGGCGCCGCCCCGGTCGAAGGCCACCGCGTGCGCGCCGGCCGGCCCGTGCGCCGGCACCGGCCGGTAGCCGGTGAACAGCTCCGGGCGGTCCCGGCGCAGCCGCAGGGTCCGCGAGACCACGAGCAGCTTGGCCGCGCCGTCGGCGGCCACCGCGGGCCGCCAGCCGGCGTCGAGCCGGGCCAGCAGCTCCCGGCGTACGGCGAAGTCGACCGGGCGGCGGTTGTCCGGGTCGACCAGGGAGTTCTCCCACAGCTCGGTGCCCTGGTAGGTGTCCGGCACCCCGGGCATGGCGAGCTGGACGAGCTTCTGCCCGAGCGAGTTCGACCAGCCGGCCGGGGCGATCTCGTCGGCGAACGCGGTGAGCTGGGCGTGCAGCTCCGGGTCGTCGTACATGCGGTCGACGAGGGCGTGCAGATCGTGCTCGAACGCCGGGTCGGGGTCGGCCCAGCTGGTCGACACGGACGCCTCCCGGGCGGCCTTCTCCGCGTACCCGTGCAGGCGCTCGCGCTCGATGGGCCAGGCGCCGACGGCGGTCTGCCAGAGCAGGTGGGCGAAGGCGGGATCGGCCAGCGGCGCGCGGGACATCCAGTCGGCCACCCGCTCGGCCCAGCGGCCGGGCAGCTCGGACAGGACGGCGAGCCGGGCCCGGACGTCCTCGCCCCGTTTGGTGTCGTGGGTGGAGAGGGTGGTCATGCCGGCCGGCCAGCGCACCTGCCGGGCGGCGGCGGCGCGGTGGAACTCGGCGGGCGGCACGCCGAAGTGGGCGGGGCTGCCGCCCACTTCGTTGAGCGCGACGAACCGGCTCCACCGGTAGTAGGCGGTGTCCTCCACACCCTTGGCCATGACCGCGCCGGAGAACTGCGGGAAGCGGGCGGCCAGCTCGTGGTCGGGGTCGCGGAGCCGGGCGGTGACCGCGTCCAGCACGCCGGTCAGGTCGGGGCGGCGGCGGCCGGCCTCGGCGCGGGCGGCGGCGAGGTGCCGGGCGCCCTCCGGCGGGTAGCCGCGGTAGACCGGGAAGGCGGCGGCCAGCTCGGCGAGGGCCGACCGGACCTGCTCGCGGGGCAGCTCCGGGACGAGCGCGGCGAGCCGGCTCAGCTCGGCGGCGAGCAGCCGGGTGGCGGCCGCCAGCTTGGTGTCGTGGGTGAGGTCCTGCCACGAGGTGTGCCGGCCGGTGAGCCGCCCGTCGAGCGCCGTGAAGTCCGCCTCGGCGTCGGGGTCGACGAAGAGCCCGCCCGCCGCGGCCAGGGAGTCGTAGCCGGTGGTGCCGTCGACGGGCCAGTCCGGCAGCTCCTCGCCGTACTCCAGGATCTTCTCCACGACCAGCCAGGCACCGGGCGCGGCGGCGCGCAGCCGGGCCAGGTAGCCGGCGGGGTCGCGCAGGCCGTCCGGGTGGTCGACCCGGATGCCGTCGAGGTCGCCGGCGGTGGCCCAGCGCAGGATCTCGGCGTGGGTGGCGCGGAAGACCTCCGGGTCCTCCACCCGCAGTCCGGCCAGGTCGGACACGGCGAAGAACCGGCGGTACGTCAGCTCGCTGTCGCCGCGCCGCCAGTCGACCAGCTCGTAGTGCTGCCGGTCGTGCACCTCGCGGGGCGTCCCGTCGCCGGTGCCGTCGGCGATCGGGAAGCGGTGCTCGTGGTAGCGCAGCTCCCCCTCGACGACCTTGAGGTCGTCCAGGGCGTCGGGGGTGTCGGCGAGCACCGGCAGCAGCAGCCGGCCCCGGTCCCAGTCGATGTCGAACCAGTCCGCGTACGCCGAGGCCCGGCTCCGGCGCAGCACGTCCCACCAGGCCGGGTTGGCGGCCGGCCGGGCCACCCCGGCGTGGTTGGGCACGATGTCCACGACCAGGCCGAGCCCGGCCGCGCGCAGCGCCCGGACGAGGCGCTGGCGGCCGCCCTCGCCGCCGAGTTCCGGGTTGACCGCCCGGTGGTCGACCACGTCGTAGCCGTGCTGGGAGCCGGGGGTGGCGGTGAGCAGGGGCGCGCTGTAGAGGTGGGTGACGCCCAGGTCGGCCAGGTAGCCGGCGAGGCCGGCGGTGGCGTCGAGGTCGAAGCCGGGACGGACCTGGACACGGTAGGTCGACCCCACCCGCGTCGTCGTCGCCGTCGTGTCGTGGGGGTGGGGGGTGTCGGGCATGGTCAGGTCGTCCTCTCCAGGACCAGCAGCGAGCGGTCGGGAACGCAGACACTCCCGCCCGCCTCGACCGTCAGTGTCTTTTCCGGATCCGGGTCCGCGGTGCTGATGACCAGTTCCCACCGCTGCCCGAACTCGGCCGGCGGCAGGGTGAAGTCCAGGGGTGCGTCGTGCGCGTTGAACAGCAGCAGGAACGAGTCGTCCCGGTGGCGCTGGCCGTACTGGCCGCGTTCCGGGATGCCCTCGCCGTTGACGAACAGGGCCACCGAGCGGCCGAAGTCGTTGCCCCAGTCCTCGCCGGTCATCTCCCGGCCGTCGGGCGTGTACCAGGCCAGGTCGGGCAGGGCGGAGCCGGCGGCCCGGCCGCCGACCGGCAGCCCGGTGAAGAAGCGGCGCCGCTGGAACACCCGGTGCCGCTTGCGGAACTCGGTGAGCCGCTGGACGAAGGCGACCAGGTCCTCGTCGGCCCGCGTCCAATCCACCCAGGCCAGCTCGCTGTCCTGGCAGTAGGCGTTGTTGTTGCCGTGCTGGGTGCGGCCCAGCTCGTCGCCGTGGCCGAGCATCGGCACACCCTGGGACAGGATGAGCGTGGCCAGGAAGTTGCGCCGCTGGCGGGCGCGCAGGGCGAGCACGCCGGGGTCGTCGGTGTCGCCCTCGACGCCGCAGTTCCAGGAGCGGTTGTGGCTCTCCCCGTCCCGGTTCTCCTCCCCGTTGGCCTCGTTGTGCTTGTCGTTGTAGGAGACCAGGTCGTTCAGGGTGAACCCGTCGTGGCAGGTGACGAAGTTGATGCTGTGGAAGGGGCGGCGCCCGTCGTCCTGGTAGAGGTCGGCGGAGCCGGAGATCCGGGAGGCGAACTCGGCCAGGGTGGCGGGCTCGCCGCGCCAGAAGTCCCGCACGGTGTCCCGGTACTTGCCGTTCCACTCGGTCCACTGCGGCGGGAAGTTGCCCACCTGGTAGCCGCCGGGGCCGACGTCCCACGGCTCGGCGATCAGCTTGACCCGGCCGACCACCGGGTCCTGCTGCACCACCTCGAAGAAGGTGGAGAGGCGGTCCACCTCGTAGAACTCCCGCGCCAGGGTGGCCGCCAGGTCGAAGCGGAAGCCGTCGACGTGCATCTCGGTGACCCAGTAGCGCAGCGAATCCATGATCAGCTGGAGCGAGTGCGGGCTGCGCACGTTGAGGCTGTTGCCGGTGCCGGTGTAGTCGACGAAGTAGCGCCGGTCGTCCTCGGAGAGCCGGTAGTAGCTCGGGGTGTCGATGCCCTTGAAGCTCAGCGACGGCCCGAGGTGGTTGCCCTCGGCGGTGTGGTTGTAGACCACGTCGAGGATGACCTCGATGCCGGCCGCGTGCAGCGCCTTGACCATGCCGCGGAACTCCTGCACCTGCTGGCCGAGCCGGCCCAGCGCCGAGTAGCCGTGGTGCGGGGCGAAGAAGCCGATGGTGTTGTAGCCCCAGTAGTTGCGGAGCCCCAGGTCGGCCAGGCGGTGGTCGTGCACGAACTCGTGCACCGGCATCAGCTCGACCGCGGTCACCCCGAGCCGTTGGAAGTAGTCGATCATCACGGGTGAGGCGATCGCCGCGTACGTGCCGCGCAGCTCCTCGGGGATGTCCGGGTGGCGCATGGTCAGCCCGCGCACGTGCGCCTCGTAGATCACCGAGTGGTGGTAGGGCGTGCGCGGCGGCCGGTCGTTGCCCCAGTCGAAGTAGGGGTTCACCACGACCGACTTCGGCATGAACGGCGCCGAGTCGGTCTCGTTGCGCCGGTCCGGGTCGCCGCCCACCTCGTAGTCGTAAACGGCCGGGTCCCAGCTGATCTCCCCGTCGACCGCCTTGGCGTACGGGTCCAGGAGCAGCTTGTGCGGGTTGCACCGCAGGCCGTTGGCCGGGTCCCACGGCCCGTGCACCCGGTAGCCGTAGCGCTGGCCGGGCTCGACGCCCGGGAGGTAGGCGTGCCAGACGTACGCGTCGACCTCGCGCAGCTCGACGCGGCGCTCGGCGCCGGTGTCCCACTCGTCGAACAGGCAGAGCTCGATCTTCTCCGCCACCTCGGAGAAGATCGCGAAGTTGGTGCCCATCCCGTCGTAGGTGGCACCGAGGGGGTAGCTCTCGCCCGGCCAGACCTGCATGTCGCTCCTTCGGCCATGATCATGAGCGCACCGGACGGGCGGACCGCCGGTGCGCACGCCGCTTATGCCCCGCCACACGCTCCGCCAATCCACCCGTTCGGACCGTAACCGATTTCCACCCACCTGAGGCCGCCTGGACCTTCGGGTGTTGTCCGTCACGATCGCCCTTTTCGAGATGCGGGTTCGCGCCGGATGGCTTTTCCTGGATCGCGGACGCGCGTGCCCGCGCGGGTCCACCCGGCCGTTCGGCCGCCCCACCACGCTCCCCACGCCGCCACCGACGTCGGCGCGTACCAGCATGCATGGACGGAGATCGATGTGACCACCCTGCGGGTCGGCGCGCAGCCCGCCACCGCGACGGACCGGACCCACCGGCCCACCCTCACCTCCCGCCCGACCCTCCCCCCGCAGCCCGGCGTGCCGGCCCGGAAGCAGCGCATCCTCATGCTGTCGTGGGAGTACCCGCCGGTGCTCGTCGGTGGCCTCGGCCGCCACGTGCACGCGCTCTCCGTCGCCCTGGCCGCCGCCGGCCACGAGGTCACCGTCGTCACCCGGCACGCCGACGGCGCGCCGCTGGAGGAGTACGCCGACGGCGTGCGGATCGTCCGCGCCGCCGAGGACCCGGTCACCTTCCCGCTCGCCACCGGATCGCTGCTGGCCTGGACCATGGCGTTCAACCACACCCTCACCCGGGTGGCGCTGCGCGCCGCCGAGTCCGGCGCGTACGACGTCATCCACGCCCACGACTGGCTGGTCGCGCACACCGCCATGACCCTGCGCGAACACCTGGACGTGCCCCTGGTCAGCACCATCCACGCCACCGAGGCCGGCCGGCACCAGGGCTGGCTGCCCGAGGAGATGAACCGCACCATCCACGGCGTCGAGCACTGGCTGGCCAGCGAGTCGGGCCGGGTGATCGTCTGCTCCGGCTACATGCGCGACGAGGTGGGCGCGCTGTTCGGAGTGGAGCCCGCCCGGGTCGACGTGGTGCCCAACGGGGTCGAGCCGCACCGCTGGCGGGTGCCCGGCTCGGCGGTCGCCGCCGCCCGCGCCCGGTTCGCCGGCGACGGCCCCCTGGTCACCTTCGCCGGCCGGCTGGTCTACGAGAAGGGCGTGCAGCACCTGCTCGCCGGCCTGCCCCGGCTGCGCGACCGGCACCCCGGGCTGCGCGCCGTGATCGTCGGCGACGGCCCGTACCGGGCGACCCTGGAGGACGAGGTGCACCGGCTCGGGCTCGGCGGCACGGTGAGCATGCCGGGCTTCCTCGGTGGCACCGACCTGCCCGCCGTGATGGCCGCCTCGGACTGCTTCGCGGTGCCGAGCATCTACGAGCCGTTCGGCATGGTGGCCCTGGAGGGGGCCGCCGCCGGCGCGCCGCTCGCGGTGGCCCGCACCGGCGGGCTGGCCGAGATCGTCGAACCGGGCGTCACCGGGCTGACCTTCGCCCCGCAGGACCCGGACGGGCTCGCCGAGGCGGTGCACGCGCTGCTCTCCGACCGGGACCGGGCGCGACTGCTCGCCCGGCGCGCCCGCGCCATGGTCCACGAGCAGTACGGCTGGTCGGCCATCGCGTCCCGCACGGCCTCCGCGTACGCCGCGGCCATCGCCGGCGATCCCGCGTTCACCGCCGCCCGGACCGAGCAGCGGATGACCGCCGGCCGTGCCCTGCCCGCCCTGCCGGAAGGCAACCTGCTGGCCGCCGCCGGCCTGCGCTGACCCGAACCACGACGGCCGCCGGCCCCCCGCACCGGGCCGGCGGCCGTTATGGACGTCTCCCCAGGGCTGCCGCGTCGGCCCTAGGATCGCGATCATGCGCGAGGTGGGGCTGACGGTTCGGCTGGCGGGCCTGGCGGATGTTCCCTCGTTGGTGGAATTGCGGCTGGCCAACGCCGAGGCCCACCTCGCCCTCGATCCTGACGTCTACCGCGTTCCGCGGCGCGAGGCGGTGGTGCGCCACTTCACGGCCGTGCTGGGCGACGAGGCGGGACGGGACGCGATTCTCGTCGCCGAGGATCGGGACGGCCGGGTCGTCGGGATGATCGAGGTGCTGCGGCAGTCCGAGCCGCCGGAGCATCAGATCCTGCGTCCTGAGCCGTCGGCGCAGGTGCACACGGTCGTGCTGCCCGATGCGAGAGGGCTCGGGGTGGGAGCAGCGTTGCTGGACGCGGCCGAACGGTGGGCGACCGACCGAGGGATCACGTACCTGTCCGCCGGCATCCACCACCGCAATGTCGGTGCGGTGCGCTTCTACGGTCGGCACGGCTACACCGACGCCGGTTTCTCCCTGGGCAGGCGTCTGGGCGTCCGGTGACCAGTGGTACGCCCGACCGCGCGTCGGCTGCGGAAGATCAGTTGGATCGTCGGCCCAGCACCTGCGCCGCGTCGCCGAGGAAGCGGTCCTCCGCCGCGGCGGCGGCTGGTGACACGTCCCGCAGGGTCGGGAAGTCGTGGACCAGTCCGGGCTCACGCCGGTGCGTCACCGCCACGCCGGCGGCCCGCAGGCGCGCGACGTAGGCCTCACCCTCGTCGCGCAGGGGATCGTGCTCGGCGGTCACGACGAGGGCCGGCGGCAGACCTCGCAGGTCCGCGACGAGTGGATTGGTCAGCGGCGAGTCGCGGGTGTCGGGGTCGGGCAGCCACATGGCGACCCATCGACGAAGGGTGCCGGCATCGAGCAGCCAGCCGCGCCCCTTGTCCTCGACGCTCGGACACCGGAGCGTGGGATCGGCGTTCGGGCAGACCAGCAGCTGCGCCACCAGGGGGACCTCGTCGCGCAGCCGCAGCGCCGTCAGGATCGCGATGAGACCACCGGCCGAGTCCCCGGCCACCGCCACCGGTGTCCCGTCGCCGGCCACCCGCCGGACCACCCCCACCGCGTCGTCGACCGCCGCCGGCCAGGGATGTTCCGGCGCGCGTCGGTAGTCGACCGCGACCACCGACGCCGCCGTGGCCACGGCGAGCCGCCGCGCCTGCGCGTCGTGCGTGTCGAGGTCTCCCAGCACGAACCCGCCACCGTGGAGGTAGACGACCGCCGGGTCCGCGCCCGGCGCGTACACCCGCACCGGGACACCGGCCATCGTCGTGTCGACGGTCGGGACGTCCGGTCCCGGCGTACGCGCCGCGGCCCGGGCGCGGGACGCCTCACGCGAGGTCGTCACGTCCGGTTCGCCGACGGCGGGCTGGGCCCTCGCGGTCCGCAGGAACGCGGCCAGCTGGTCGTCAGCGATGAAGTCCTCCGGCACGCAATCATGCTAGTGGGCCGGCCGGCTCCGGCTGGGCGGAAGCCGCGCGCCGACGGCCAGCGCCGGGGGTGCCGCCGTGGAATGATTCCGCGATGGCCAGCTATGACATCGCGCTCGTCCTGCTCGTCGACCCCTCTGGCGCCGTTCTCCTGCAGCATCGCGACGAGCACGCGCCCGTCTCCCCGAACCAGTGGGGTCTGCCCGGCGGGCACATCGAGCCGGGCGAGACGCCGGAGCAGGCCGCCCGCCGGGAACTGCTGGAGGAGACCGGCCTGACCGCGGGCGAGCTGCATCCCTTCTGGAGCGGTCCGCGCCCGGACGAGGAGGGCTTCCCGCACACGGTCAACGTCCACGTCTTCCGCGGCGCGACCGACGCCCGTCAGGAGGACGTGGTGCTCGGCGAGGGACGCGCCATGGTCTTCGTCCCCCGCGACGAGGTGCTCGACCGGGACCTGGCGGTTTCCTCCGCGCTGGTCCTCCCGCTGCACCTCGGGGTCGGCCCGACGGCTCGACCCGCATGATCGTCTGGTCGTGATCGTTCGTCCGGGCTGGTCGCGGCGGGTGCGGATCGGACAGACTCGCGTGAACCTGTCGCACGAGGTTCGAGGAGACGCGGTGCGGGTGCTTCTGGTGGAGGACGACCTGCGAGTCGCGTCCGCGCTCGCCGCCGCGCTGCGCCGCCGGGGCAACTACGTCATCACGGCCACGACCGCGTCGGAGGCGGCCGAGGCCGGGCCGGTCGACCTCCTGCTGCTCGACCTCAACCTGCCGGACCGGGACGGCCTGTCGCTGTGCCGGGAGATCCGCCGGCACAACGAGGACATCGCGATCATCGCGGTGACCGCCCGCGGCGACGAGCGGGACCGGGTGGCGGGGCTGCGGGCCGGCGCCGACGACTACGTGGTGAAGCCGTTCTCCATGGCGGAGCTGCAGGCCCGGATCGAGGCGGTGATGCGCCGCGCGTCCCGCGCCTCCCGGGCCGAGGCGGCGCTGGAGGTCGGCGACCTGCGCCTGGACCTGAACGCGCGGCGGGTCTGGCTCGCCGGCCGGGAGGTGGTCCTGACCCGCAAGGAGTTCGCGCTGCTCATGGCGCTGGCCCGGCAGGCGGGGACGGTGGTGCCCCGGGAGCGGCTGCTCATGGACGTCTGGCAGACCACCTGGGGCGCCGGCCACACCCTCGACGTCCACGTCGCCGCCCTGCGGGGCAAGCTCGACGACGCCGGCCTGGTGGAGACCGTGCGCGGGGTGGGCTACCGGCTCCGGGCGGCCTGAGCCGCCGATCCTCAGATCCACCTCAAGAAATCGGCCGTTGTCGACCAAGGACGGGCGGAGAAGCGTGTGCTGTCCGGACCGAGTCATCCCACCTGTTCGGGAGCCTCCATGAGAGACAGACGGACGACGGCCCTCCTCTCCGCCCTGCTCGCCGCCAGCCTCGCGGCGTTCGCCGGGCCCGTGCCCGCACAGGCCGAACCGGCCGAACCGAACCAGGTCCAGGGCCTGACGGTCGTGCAGGGCGACGGCTACGCCACCCTGGCCTGGACACCGGTCGACGGCGCCACCGACTACCAGATCGAGCGCACCCCGGTCGCCGCCGACGACACGGCGACCGGACCCGCGGTGATCACTGGCGTCTGGCGGCCGAACCGCCAGATCAACAACTCCTCCCCCACCTTCGCCGACGCGGGCTTCAACCCGGGCGCCCGGGTTCAGTGGCGGGTCCGCGCCCGCCTCGACGCCACCGCCCAGCCGTACTCGGCGCCGGTCACCGGCACCACCAGGCCCCCGTGGGGTGACCCCGCCGTGCCGGGCCAGAACCTGCGGACCCAGTGGGAGACCACCCTCGCGGCGCAGTACACCAGCGACGTCAACGAGTACGCGTACACCGCGGCGGTCGACGAGCTGAGCGACCGGGTCCGGGTGACCGAGATCGGCCGGACCGCGCTGGGTCGCCCGATCAACATGTTCGTCATCGGCTACCCGGCCCCGCCGGCCACCCCGGCGGCGGTGGCGGCGACCTCACCGCTGATGGTCAACTGCAACGTGCACGGCAACGAGCCCAATGACCGGGAAGCGTGCTTGATCCTGGCGCGCCAGCTCGCCTTCAGCGACGACCCCCGCACGCTGGACCTGCTGTCGCACACGACCGTGCTGATCGTGCCCACGATCAACGGGGACGGCCGGGCGGCCAACACCCGGGGCAACTCCACCGGCCAGGACCTCAACCGGGACTACTCGCTGATCCGCCAGCCGGAGACCTTCGCGCTGGTGCGCATGCTGCGCGACTACCGCCCGGTGGCCGGCTACGACGGGCACGAGTTCGGCAACTCCAGCGCCGGCGACCTGCCGATGCTGCCGCCTCGGCACCAGAACGTCGCCCAGCCGATCTTCGACGAGTCGCAGCACATGATCGAGGGTCACATGTACACGCAGGGCGCGAAGGACGGCTGGTGGCCCTGCCCGTACGGGTGCAACGGCGGCGGGAACGTGGGGCTCAGCGAGGAGACCATCCTGCGCAACACGCTGGGGCTCAAGAACGTGGTGAACTCCCTGCTGGAGCTGCGCAGCGCCGGCGGCGCCACCCGGCCGGACGAGGGCAACACGGCGAACAACCGGCGGCGCAAGGCGTACTCGGCGCTCTGGACGTTCCAGCAGTTCCTCGACTACCACCGGGCCAACCTCAAGGAGATCACCTCGGCGCGGACCGACGGGATCACCTTCCAGGTGTCGAACACCGGCCGGATCGTCTTCCGCGGCTCCCGGCCGATCCCCGCGCACCCGGCGCCGCACCCGGGCGAGGCACCGCCGCCGCTGGACGCCCCGCGCGAGGACCAGATCCTCACCGAGGCGCCGTGCGCCTACCGGCTCACCGAGGAGCAGTACCACGGGGAGCGCACCGACGGCCCGGCCGGCCAGCGGACCACCGTGGCGCAGCGGCTCGCCGCGCACGGCTGGAAGGTGGTCAAGGCCGCCGACGGGTACGTGGTGCCGCTGGCCCAGCCCGAGCGGGGACTGATCCCGCTGCTGCTCGACGGGCAGGCCGTGGAGAAGCTGGTCGCCGCCGAGCGGGTGTACCCGACGGTGACCGGCCGGCACGACGGCCCGCTGGTGGTCTCCGGCTTCACCTGCCTGCGGGACGCCACGGTGACCGGCCCGGTCCGGGTCCGGCCCGGCGCCACGCTGGTCGCCACCGGCTCGTCGATCACCGGCCCGGTGGACGCCACCGGCGCGGCCGGCGTGTTCCTGACCGACAGCACGGTCACCGGCCCGGTCCGGATCGCGCAGGGCACCGGAGCCGTGGTGGTCGTCGACGCCACGGTCGAGGGTCCGGTCGACGTGTCCGGCAACCGGGGCGACGCGCCGCTGCTGGCCGCCAACACGGTCACCGGCCCGCTGCGCTGCGACGGCAACAGCCCGGCCCCGGTCGACCTGGAGCTGGGCAACTCGACGCGGGGGCCGAAGTCCGGCCAGTGCGCGAGCCTCTGACCCGCTGATCGTCGTACCGGCAGGTCCGGCCTCCGGGCCTGCCGGTACGACCCGACCGACGGGAGAACGCCGTGGACCGGCCCGTCATCCCCCCGCGATCCCGATCTCTCCCCCGGCTCCGGCGGCCGGCCCGCCGGCCACGGGCCGGTGCGCTCGCCGCGGTCGCGCTGTCCCTGGTGCTCACCGGCACGGGCTGCTCCGGCGCCGGCACCGCTGCGCCGGCCGCGACCGGCGGCGCCGCACCGAAGGGAGCGCCCGCCGTGAGCGGCCCGCTGTGCGACCTGCTGCCCTCCGGCAGCGACCCGGGCAACCCGGCGGCGCTGACCGGTCAGCCGGCCGACGCGGCTCTGCGGTGGCTGCCCGTCCTCACCACGTTCGAGGCGGCGGTGCGGGCGGCCGGCATGTCCGCCGACCTGCACGACGGCTCCGGGGTGACCATCCTGGCCCCGACCGACGACGCGTTCGCGGCCAAGTTCTCCGAGGACGACCTGGACCACCTGCTCCTGGCCGACCGGGACAAGCTCCGCGGCCTGCTCCGCGAACACCTCGTCGCCGGGTCGCTGTCGCTGTCCGACCTGGTGGCCGCCGGTAGCGTCACCACGCTCGCCCGCACCACGGTGACGGTCACCGGGGGCGGAGGGACCGCCCGCCTGGCCGGCCAGGCCGACACCGTGTGCGCCGACTACCAGGTCGCCAACGCGCGGATCCACCTCATCAACCACGTGCTCGGCAGCCTGCCCACCACGGGCGGCGAGGGCGGGCACCGCGCCCACTGACCGCACGGACCGGGTCTTGACCCGGGAAACCGCCGGTCCTACGTTCCGATCGATCTCGCTAGATCTCCCACCGAGTGAAACGAGGCATCCCGATGCGCCTGTCGAAGCGTCCGCCCGGGACGGTCCACACGAGAAGAACGGCCGGCGTCGCCGCGCTGCTCCTGCTGGCCGGTCTGACACCGTTGCTGGGAGGCGCGCCGGCCGGCGCCGCCCCCACGGCCCCCAGCTGCAGCAACGACCCCGCCGCCCGGCTGTCCACCGTGCCCAGCCCCGAGTCCGCGCTGGGCTTCCCGCTCGGCACTGGCCAGGAGCGGGTCGTCACCAACGACGAGGTCCGTGGCTACCTGAAGGCCGTCGACTCCGCCTCCGACCGCGTGGTCACCGGCGTCATGGCGACGAGCGTGCTCGGCCAACCGCTGCCGTACGCCATCGTCTCCAACGAGCGGCACGTCCGGCCGGGTGCGCTGAAGCAGATCGCCGACGACATCCGCGACCTGCGGGACCCGCGGCGGACCAGGGCGAAGAAGGCCGCCGAGACCGCGTCCGACCGCCCGGCCATCGTCTGGGTGGCCGGGAACGTGCACGGCGGGGAGAAGAGCGGAACGGACGCCGCGCTCAAGACCCTGTACGAGCTGGCCTCCGGGCTGTCCTGCGCGGTCGCGGAGCGCAACGACAACCTGGTGACCGTCATCGTGCCGACCCAGAACCCCGACGGCCGCGACGCCAGCCGCCGGCAGAACGAGTACGGCTTCGACATGAACCGGGACTGGTTCGCCCGCACCCAGCAGGAGACCGACGGGAAGATCGAACTCCTGCGGCAGTACCCGCCGCAGGTCTTCGTCGACGCGCACGAGATGGGCGGCCGGCAGTACTTCTTCCCGCCCAACGCGGACCCGATCCACCACGAGATCGCCAGCGAGAACGTCGACTGGATCAACCGGATCGGCGAGGCCAACAAGGCCGGCTTCGGCTTCAACGGCGCCTGCGGCGGCGCCGTCACCACCGAGTGCTACTTCAACTACGCGACGTACGACCTGTTCTTCATGGGCTACGGCGACACCGTCCCGGCCGCCGGCTTCGGCGCCGCCGGCATGACCTTCGAGAAGGGCAGCGCGTCGGCGGTGGCCGACCGGGTCCAGCAGCAGTTCCACACCCAGTGGTCCACCCTCGGGTGGGCCGCCGCGAACAAGCACGAGGTGCTGACCAGCTACTACAAGATCTGGACGGACGCGCTCGCCGAGGGCAGGGCCGGGACGCTGGAGCCGAACGAGGTGGTCCAGCCGACCAACAGCGTCCAGTTCCCGGTGCCGGACATCAGGATCCGCTCGTACTTCCTGCTCCCGGACCGGCAGCTCGGCGACGTGCGCCAGCTGGTCGAGCGGCTGCGCCGGATGGACGTCGAGGTCTACGAGGTGACCAGGCCGACGACGGTGCCCACCGCCCGGGTCTTCGGCGGGCGCACCGCGACCGACGTCACGGTGCCGGTCGGCGCGTACTGGATCCCGATGGACCAGCCGCAGAAGCACTGGATCCAGGCGATCATGGGCGAGGACCCGTACGTCCCGTTCCCCTACTTCTACGACGTGTCCTCCTGGAGCAACCCGCTGCTCATGGGCGTGAACGCCATCTACACCGGCGACGACGTCCGGCCGCAGGCCCGGCCGGTCCGGCAGATCACCGGCGGCACGTCCGCGGCGGCCGAGGCGAAGGGGTCGTACGCGTACCCGCTGGACTCGGCGGCGGCGGCCGAACTCACCTTCCAGCTGCTCGGCCGGGGCGTGCCGCTCGTCCGTGACCTCGACACCAGCGCGGTCGGCTTCCCCGCGAAGAGCCTGACCCGGGAGATCGACCAACTGGCCCGGTCGCTCGGGGTGACGCTGCGCCCGAGCCGCGCGGCGGCCAGCGGGAGCCCGGTGGACCTGCCGGACGTCGGGCTGTTCGAGGGTACCGGCATCTCGACCACCTCCGGCTCGCACGGCGAGGCCCGCTACGTGCTCGGCAGGCGGTGGGGGCTCGAACTCACGCCGGTGACCACCGCCGACATCAACGACAACACCCCGGCGTTCACCGGGCGCACCGTGCTGCTCGTGCCGGACGGCAGCAGCGCGACCGGCGGGCTCACCGCCGCCGGGCAGGCCAACCTGCGGAACTGGATCGCCCAGGGCCACACCTACGTCGGCCTGCGCAACGAGGGCACCCGGATGGCCCGGGCCGCCGGCCTCACCTCCACCACCGAGAAGACGAAGCCGGCGGACTACCGGATGATCGGGTCGCACCTGCGGGTCGACGTCGACGGCAGCAGCCCGGTCGCGCTGGGACGCCCGGCCGAGGACTTCGAGTTCAACAACAGCGACTCGATTCTGAACCCGAGCAGCACCGGCACCAACGTCCTCAGCTACCCGTCCGACGACACCTTCTGGGCGAACGGCTACACCATGCGCAGCGACGTGTTGAAGGGCACGGTCGCCCTGGTGGACGAGCCCACCGGCGGCGGTCGGGCGGTGCTGTTCGCGTTCAACCCGCTCTTCCGGGCGTACAACGAGAACGGGTTGCACCTGGTGGCCAACGCCCTGCTCTATCCGTCGGGTGCGGCGGCGGACCGCGCCACCCCGCGGCGTACGACCGGTGTCGAGCCCGCCCGGGCGGCCGCGGCGGCCCAGCCGGTCGCGGACAACCTGGGCGGCGAGTGGCGCCCGATCACCGTCGAGGTGGCGGCGGGTGACCGCGGTCGCGCCGAGGCGGTCGTCGCCCGGTACACCGACACCGCCCGGGTCTCCGCGGCGGACGGATCGGCGTACCTGGTGATCCCGAATCCGGCCGGCCTGCAGGCCGACGAGCACCCGTTCCTGCGTGACCTGGTGGGCGCCCTCCGGGACGCACAGATCCCGGTCCGCTCCCTGGTGGGCTGACGCCCCGTACCGACAGGAAGGCCGCCGACCCGCACGGGGTCGGCGGCCTTCGCCGTCAGGACCGGGCTCAGCGCTCCGCGGCGGGGAGGTAGTCCCGCTCGGCGTAGCCGGTGTAGATCTGCCGCGGGCGGCCGATCTTGGTCTCCGGGTCGTTGATCATCTCGCGCCACTGGGCGATCCAGCCGGGGAGCCGGCCCAGGGCGAAGAGCACCGTGAACATCTTGGTCGGGAAGCCCATGGCCTTGTAGATCAGGCCGGTGTAGAAGTCCACGTTCGGGTACAGCCGGCGGGAGACGAAGAAGTCGTCGGCGAGGGCGATCTCCTCCAGCTGCACCGCGAGGTCGAGCAGCGGGTCCGGCTTGGCCATCCGGCCGAGCACGTCCTGGGCGGCCTTCTTCACGATGGCGGCGCGCGGGTCGTAGTTCTTGTAGACCCGGTGGCCGAAGCCCATGAGCTTCACGCCGTCCTGCTTGTCCTTGACCTTCTGCACGAAGGACCGGACGTCGCCGCCGTCGGCCTGGATCTTCTGGAGCATCTCCAGCACGGCCTGGTTGGCGCCGCCGTGCAGCGGGCCGAACAGCGCGTTCACGCCGGCCGAGACCGAGGCGAACAGGTTGGCGTTGCTGGAGCCGACCAGCCGGACGGTCGAGGTGGAGCAGTTCTGCTCGTGGTCGGCGTGCAGGATGAAGAGCATGTCCAGCACGCGGGCCATCACCGGGTCGACCTCGTACGGCTCGGCCGGCACGCCGAAGGTCATCCGCAGGAAGTTCTCGACGTAGCCCAGCGAGTTGTCCGGGTAGAGCAGCGGCTGGCCGATCGACTTCTTGTACGCGTACGAGGCGATGGTGGGGACCTTCGCCATCAGCCGCACCGTGGACATCTCTACGTGGTCGGAGTCGAACGGGTCCAGGCTGTCCTGGTAGAAGGTCGAGATCGCGCTCACGGCCGAGGAGAGCACGGCCATCGGGTGCGCGTCGCGCGGGAAGCCGTCGAAGAAGCGGCGCATCTCCTCGTGCAGCAGCGAGTGCCGGCGGATCCGCTCGCTGAACTCGGTGAGCTGCGTCTGGCTCGGCAGCTCGCCGTAGATCAGCAGGTAGGAGACCTCCAGGAAGGAGGACTTCTCGGCCAGCTGCTCGATCGGGTAGCCGCGGTACCGCAGGATGCCCGCGTCACCGTCGATGTAGGTGATCGCGGACGAGCAGGACGCCGTGTTCACGAAACCGGGGTCGTACGTCGTCATCCCGGTTTCCTTCAGCAGCTTGCCCACCCCGATTCCGGCGGGCCCCTCGACCGCGGACTGCACCGGCATCGACAGCTGCCCACCGGGGTGGTCGAGCTTGACTTCCGTCATCTGTTCCTCGCTTCGCCGGCAAGATCTTCGTTGAGTTGCCTTCGCTTTTACCGTAATCACGGTGGGGAGGACACCGCTCGTCATGGTTCGGTGGTGAGGTATGCGTCACCCGATTCCCGACTTGCCGGCTCGGAAACCCGGTGGAAGCGCGACCACCCCGAGCTGGGAGGCTACCCGGCGATCCCGCGGATGATCACGAGAGGGTGAGCCGCCGCAGCGACCCGTCGGTGCCCACCCGGTAGAGGTCGAGGCGGTTGGCACCGGCGGCGAAGAGCCGGTCGTCGGGCAGCAGCGCGGCGAAGCGCCGGCCGGCGGAGTCCGGCGGGACCACCGGGACGACGGCCCCGACCGTGCCGTTCACCGCCACGGCGAGCCGCGTGCCGTCCGGCACCGAGGCGGGCACGGTCCCCCAGACCAGCGCGGGCAGCTCGCCGCGCGCCGGGTCGACGTCGCGGAACGCGGCGAGGTTGGCCACGGTCGCCGTACCCTCGGACGGTGTCGCGCCGACCGTGGTGCCCACCAGCGGGTCGGGGGCGGCCGGCGCGGGCGGGGACGGGACCCCGCCGGGGAACGTCAGCGGCTGTCCGGGCGTGTCGTAGAAACGCTTGTCGGCGTTGTCGCGCGGGGCCTGGCTCGCCGGGCGGCCGTCCATCCGCCAGGGGACCCGGATGTGGGTCTCGTCGGCGATCGTCGGCAGCAGGTCCACGTGCTGCCAGTTCCGGTCGTCGACCCGGCCGGTCCGCTGGCCCGGTTCCTTCAGGAACATCGGCACCCAGGCGACCTGGTCGGGGGCGTGGTTGATGGCGTCCAGCCCCCGGCCCTGCCAGTCCTTGCGGAAGCTCACGCCGTGGTCGGCGGTGACCACCACGAGCGCCTGGTCGTAGAGGCCGGTGGCGCGCAGGGTGCGCAGGGTCTCGCCGATCAGCCGGTCGGTGTAGCCGAGCTGGGCGAGGTGCCGGGCCCGGGCCAGGTCCACCCACCCGGTCCCGTCGCTGTGCAGGTCCTCGGGGGCGACGTAGCGCGCCCCGGACGGCAGGTGGACCCAGGGCGAGTGCGGCATGAGCAGGTGCAGGAAGTGCAGCGTGGGCCGGTCGGCGGGGCGCAGCCCGGCGAGGAAGGTGGTGAACCGTGCCGGCTGGTTGTCGTCGAGCGTGTCCCAGCGGAACTTCGGGTCGTTGGGCACCGGCTCGGCCGCGTCCAGCCCCGCCTCGGCCCGGGTCTGCTCCCGGTAGGAGTCCTCCGGGTCGATCCGGCTGTCCACCGGGGCGGTGACCTGGCGCAGCAGCTTGCCGCTCTCCCGGACCAGCACCCCGAGCCCCTGCTCCGGGCTGGTCGGCTGTTCGCACCGGCTGGGCGGGCAGAGCCGGGTGATGCTCTCCTCGGCCTTGATGTCGTACAGGCCGCCGAGCGCGGTGAACAGGTTGTCCGGGTACCGCGAGTAGTGCGGGGCGATCGGCTCGGCCGGGTAGCGCCCGGTCAGCATGGCCGGCAGCGCGTAGGGCGTCCATCCGCTGACGCCGGTGGCGTTGCGGTACCAGGTCGAGCCGGCGGCCAGTTCGGCGAAGTGCGGATACCGGGCGGCGTCGATCCGGTGGTCCGGGCCCAGCAGGGAGACCAGCGGCAGCTCGTCCAGGACGATCATGACCACCGGCGGGTGGGCGCCCGCACCGGCCACCCCGGCGGCGCCGCCGTGCCCGCGGGGCAGCACCACGGCCGAGGCCGGCGAGGCGAACACGAACAGACCGACGAAGACCAGCGGCCCGACCGCGGCCACCCGCAGCACCCGGGCGATGGCCCGCCACCGCCGGTGGGCGGCCGCCGCGGCGGCGCCGGCCGCGACCGCCGCCAGCAGCAGGGGTACGCCCCGCAGCGGCGTGACGTGCCGGCCGACCTGGACCGCGAGCGCGGCCAGCAGCAGCCCCACGACCAGGGTGTGCAGGGCCGCGCGGGCCGGCCGCGGGGCGATCAGGCCGAGCGCGCCGAGCAGGGCGAACGGCACGGTCGGTGCGATCGCGATCAGCGCCACCAGGAGCAGCACGTCGGTCCGGGTGGCGCGGTGGAACAGGAAGAAGTCCGGGCTGCGACCGAGCACGTCCAGCAGCGGCTGGGTGACCACCAGCCCGACCAGCGCCGCCGCCTCCAGCAGCCGGCCCGCCTCGCCGCGCCAGCCGCCCCGGACGCGGGTGCGGTCCGGCGCCGCCGGCGGGGCCTTCGGTGGCGCGAGCGTGTCCTCAGCCACCCACCACCACCTGGTAGAGGGTGCGGGTGCCCGACGGCAGCTCGGTGCGGCCGACGACCCGCCCGCGTGCCGCGAGCAGCGACTCGAACACCTCCCGGCGGTAGTCCGGGAAGAGCCCGTCCGGCTTGTTGGCCAGCAGCCGGCGGGCCATCGGGTCGTCCGGGTGCACGAACTCGACCACCAGGCTGCCGCCGGTCACGGTCAGCGCGGCGAGCTGGTCCAGCACCTCCGGCAGCGGCACGTTCCGGCCGATCGCCAGGTGGTGCACCAGGGCCAGGGCGAGCACCACGTCGGCCCGGGCGCGGTCGGTGAAGGCGGCCCGCTCGACGCCCCGCCAGCCACCGCCGGGCGAGGGGTCGGCCAGGTCCATCACCAGGGGCAGGATCCGCCCCTCCCCCTCCTCGCGCAGCGCGCGGTAGAGGGCGTCCACCACCGCCGGATCCTGCTCGACGGCGACCACGTGATCGGCGTGCCGGGCGGCGATCCGGGCGTAGCGGCCGTCGTTGGCGCCCAGGTCGAGCACCCGGCCCGGCCCGGTGGCGGCCACCGCCCGGTCGACGAACTGCTCCTTGGCCTGCCGGTCCGGCATCGAGTACGCGCACGTGCGCTGGTAGTCCGACCAGTGGGTCTCCCCCGGCCGGTGGTCCAGCCGGCGCACCAGCTTCGTCAGCCCGCGCACGGTGGCCAGGGCCAGCTCCCGCGAGTAGCCGGCGGACCGGAGCTGGGCGCGCACCGTGCTGGTGCTGGCCTCGGCGTTGCGGTCCTGCATCGCGCCGTGCAGGTGCACGTGGGTGAGCACGCCGGCCCGCCAGCGCCGGGCCCCGCCGAAGAGCCGGCGCATCTGGTCCGGCTCGATCCCGTCGATCCGGGCCCGTAGGAAGGGCTGGAAGTCCAGCCCGAGGTGGGCCTGGACCAGCAGCGGGTAGAGCAGCGTCTGGCAGAACTGCCGGTAGCCGGCCCAGGGCTCGCCGTCGCGGGCCGCCTCGAACGAGCCGACGTCGATGAAGACCGGCCGGGCGCCCCGCCACTGCACGTTGTAGGCGGAGCCGTCCTTCGTGGTGAAGCCGGCGGTCAGCGCGGCACGCAGCACCTCCAGGTGCAGCAGGGCGGCGTCGCGGAGCATCCCGTACGACCACTCGTAGGGATGCGACACGAACGGGATCCGCTCGTGGCGCAGCACCGCGGCCCACGGCACGTCGACCGGGGTGGGGAACAGCTCCTCCGTGCCGCAGACCTGGCGGTTGGCGAGCAGGTCGCGGAAGAAGTCGCTGGCCGCCAGGGCGCGCCAGTCGCGGGCGGACCGCTCGTCCAGCCCGCGCAGCACCTCGCCGGCGCGGTGGAAGACCCGGTTGCCGGGGTCACGGAAGGAGCCGGGTTCGGCGCGCAGGCCGGCGTCGGGGAGCGCCACGCCGGTCAGCCCTGGTCGGTGGGCTGCCGGCGGAACCGGGCCACGAGGCGTCTCCAGTAGAGCTTGGCGGCGACCGCCACGCCGGCCACCCCGCCGACCACCGCCTGCACGATGAGGCTGCCGGATCCCGCGTCCAGGTAGGCCAGGTGCGTCACGGCTGCTTCCTTCCCCTCGCCAGTCATCGGAGTCCGGACCGATATGTGAGCTTTACTGCCCTACGCCGGACTTGCCCCACCGTACGCCCCTGGTCCTGATTGCGCGGGCCACACCGGCGACTCGTCCCCCGTCCGATCCGTTCAAGACGGGCCGGTCCTCCGGGCCCTACGGTGGCCGCATGACACCGCAGTTCGATCTCATCGGCATGGTCGTCACCGACATGGGACGCACCCTGGACTTCTACCGCCGGCTCGGGCTACCGGTCCCGCCCGGCGCCGAACACGAGCCGCACGTGGAGGTGACCCTCGACAACGGCGTCCGGCTGGCCTGGGACACCGTCGAGACGATCCGCAGCTTCGACCCGGATTACGCCCCGGCAACCGGCGGGCCCCGTGCCAGCCTGGCCTTCCGCTGCGCCGACCCGGCCGAGGTGGACCGCTGGTACGCCGAGCTGACCGCCGCCGGCCACCACGGCCACCTGGCGCCGTGGGACGCCTTCTGGGGCCAGCGGTACGCGGTCCTGCACGACCCGGACGGCAACGGCGTCGACCTGTTCGCCCCGCTCAAGTCCGACTGAACCACCACCGCCGCACCCTTCCGCGGATCGTGGACAGTTACCGTTCGAGCGGAACGGGAACTATCCAGGATCTCGGTGTGCGGGCGTGGCGGGCGTCAGGCTGCGGGCGGCAGCAGGCGGGTCGGTGGGACGCCCGCCAACTCCTTCACCTCGCGGGTGAGGTGGGCCTGGTCGGCGTACCCGGCCAGGGCGGCGACCTCGGCCAGCGGGGTCCCGGCGCCGGCCAGGTCGAGGGCCCGGCGCATGCGCAGGATGCGGGCGAGGGTCTTCGGGCCGTACCCGAAGAGGAGCCGGCTGCGCCGGTGCAGGGCCCGCGCGCCGAGGCCGACCTCGGCGGCGGTCGCGGCGATGGTCGCGCCGGCCGCCAGCCGGGCGGCGACCTCGCGGCCGAGCGGGTCCGGGCCACCGGCGGCCCGCAACCGGGCCAGGGCGACCTCCTCCAGCAGGGCGGCGACCGACGGCCGGCGGAACGCCGACGCGGCGGGACCGCCACCGGCGCGGGCGGGGGTCACGCCGGCGCCTCGCGCATCCTCCGCCGCGACGCGGTCGGCCAGGTCGGCGGCGGCCCGCCCCCACAGGTCGGCGAGCGGCACCCGCTGGTCCCGCAGCTCGTCGGCGGGCACCCCGAACACGGCGGGTCCGGTGCCCGGCGGCAGCCGCAGCCCGACCCACCGCTCCCCCGGAATGCTCCGCGACAGGTGCGCGGTGCGGTCCGGCCCGGCGACGAGCAGCCCGGAACGGCTGGACCAGAGCAGGTCCAGGCACCCGTCCGGCAGCACCCGAACCGGCCCGTCGCCGCGCGCGACGCTCGCCCACCGCACGGCGCCGGGGAGCCCCGGCGCCGGTCCCTCCCGGTACATCCCTCCACCCTGCCACGCCGTCGCCGGATCCCCGTTCCGGATCTTGGCGAGTTCCCGTCCCGGGGCGGACGGGAACTCGCCAGGTTCTGTCCATGCCGGCAAGCCTCCGGCCGGCCGCTGACCCGGCCCCGTGCGCCGCCTATGCGTCGGCTGTGGATCCCGGCAGCCGCACCGTGAACACGGTCCGGCCCGGTCGGCTCGCCACCGCGACCTCGCCGTGGTGGGCCTCCACCACGGCGGCCACGATGGCCAGGCCGAGGCCGGTGCTGCCGTGCGCCCGGGAGCGGGAGCTGTCGCCGCGGGCGAACCGCTCGAACACCTCGGGTTGCAGCTCTTCGGGGATGCCGGGGCCGTCGTCGCTGACGCTCAGCTCGACGTCGCCGGCCACCGGCGCGAGGCGGGTGGTCACCGTGGTGCCGGGCGGGGTGTGCACGCGGGCGTTGGCGAGCAGGTTGGCCAGCACCTGGTGCAGCCGGTGGGCGTCGCCGGTGACGCTCACCGGCTCGTCGGGCAGGTCGAGCTGCCAGCGGTGCTCGGGGCCGGCCGCGTGCGCGTCGCTGACCGCGTTGACCACCATGGCGGTGAGGTCGACCGGCTCGGTCGCGAGCGGGCGGCCGGAGTCGAGGCGGGCGAGCAGCAGCAGGTCGTCGACGAGGCTGGTCATTCGGGTGCTCTCCGACTCCACCCGGCGCAGGGCGTGTGCCACGTCCGGCGGCACCTCGTCCCGCCCACGCCGGGCCACCTCGGCGTAGCCGCGGATGGCGGCGAGGGGGGTACGCAGCTCGTGGCTGGCGTCGGCGACGAACTGGCGTACCCGCGTCTCGCTGGCCTGCCGCGCGGCGAGCGCGGCGGCGACGTGGCCGAGCATCCGGTTGAGCGCGCCGCCGACCTGCCCGACCTCGGTGCGCGGGTCGGTGTCCGCCGCCGGCACCCGCACCGACAGGGCGACCTCGCCCCGGTCCAGCGGCAGCTCGGTGACCCGGCTGGCGGTGGCGGCGACCCGGTTCAGCGGGCGCAGCGCGGCCCGGACGATCAGCGCGCCGAGGCCGCCCGCGATGACCAGCCCGGCGGTGACGAGCCCGGCCTGGGCGACCAGCACCCACATGACCGTGTCCTGGATCCCGGCGAGTGGGATGGCGACGGCCCCCACCTCGCCGTTCGACGACCGATGGGCCACCGCGCGATAGTCACCCCGGTCACCGACCTCGACGGTGCGGGGCCGCCCGTCGAGCGGTAGCGCGGCGAGCGCGGCGATGTCGGCTGCCGGCACCGTCTGCGCCTCTCCGGACTCGGTCCGGGCCGTGGCGCCGGTGGCTCCGCAGGCGGTACGCAGGGCGATCGAGCCGGGCGGGAAGCCGCGCGGCGGCTCCAGTGTCGACAGGTCGCACGGGTCCGTCCGACGCGGGTCACCGGGCGGACGCAGCCACGGCGGGCCGCCGCCGGCGCGCCCGTCGGCGATGGCGAGTTGGTTGTCCACCTGGCCGACCAGGAAGTGCCGCAGGGCGATCGTGGTCAGGCCGCCGATGCCGATGCTGACCAGGGCCAGCAGCGCCACCACGGAGAGCACCAGGCGCCGGCGCAGCGACCACCCGGCCAGCCGCCGCCGGAGCCGCCCGCCCCGGTCACTCGGCGGGCTTGAGGACATAGCCCGCGCCGCGCAGGGTGTGGATCATGGGCTCGCGGCCCGCGTCGATCTTCTTCCGCAGGTACGAGATGTACAGCTCGACCACGTTGGCCTGGCCGCCGAAGTCGTAGTTCCAGACCCGGTCGAGGATCTGCGCCTTGCTCAGCACCCGGCGCGGGTTGCGCATGAGGTAGCGCAGCAGCTCGAACTCGGTGGCGGTGAGGTTGATGAGGTCGCCGCCGCGGCGTACCTCGTGGCTGTCCTCGTCGAGGCTGAGGTCGCCGACGGTGAGCACGGCCTCCTCGCGGGCGGCGACGGCGAACCCGGAGCGGCGCAGCAGGGCGCGCAGCCGGGCGATCACCTCTTCGAGGCTGAACGGCTTGGTGACGTAGTCGTCGCCGCCGACGGTGAGCCCGGCGATCCGCTCCTCGACCGCGTCCCGGGCGGTCAGGAAGAGCACCGGCACGGTGGGCGCCTGCTCGCGCAGCCGGCGCAGCACCTGGAAGCCGTCGAGGTCCGGGAGCATGACGTCGAGCACCACGGCGTCGGGCTTGACCTGCCGGGCGGCGCTGATCGCCGCCATCCCGTTGCCGGCGGTGGTGACCTGCCAGCCCTCGTAGCGCAGCGCCATCGAGAGCAGGTCGGTGAGCGTCGGCTCGTCGTCCACCACCAGCACCCGCACCGGTTCACCGTCCGGTCGGCGCAGCTCGATCCGGCCCTGCGCGGCCTGCCCGTTCATGACCATGCTCCCCATCGTGGGCGCACCCGCTGTGTCGGGCCTGTCCCGATCCTGTGTACCAGCTGTGCGGGTCGGCCGTCGCGATCCACGCTCACCGGACGGCCCTTCCCCCGCACGCTACCCGGTGGTAACTTGCCGGCATGTCCATCGACGGTCGTCCCGCCGGCCGGCTGGCCGGCAAGGTGGTGCTGGTGACCGGGGCGGCCCGGGGCATCGGCGAGCACACCGCCCGGCTCGCCGCCGCCCGGGGCGCGCGGCTGGCCCTGGTCGGCCTCGAACCCGACCGCCTCGCCGCGCTCGCCACCGAGCTGGGTCCCGGCCACGTGTGGTTCCCCGCCGACGTCACCGACCAGGCCGAGCTGGCCGCCGCGGTCGACGGCACGGTCACGGAGCTGGGCGGCATCGACGCCGTGGTGGCGAACGCCGGGGTCGCCAACCGGGGCACCATCGCCGTCGGCGACGTCGAGGCGCTGGTCCGCACGGTCGAGGTGAACCTGATCGGGGTGATGCGCACCGCCGCGGCGACCGTGCCGGCGCTCACCGCCCGCCGTGGCTACCTGCTGATCGTCTCCTCCGCCGCCGCGTTCGCGGCGCTGCCCGGGATGGCCGCCTACTGCGCCTCGAAGGCCGGCGTCGAGCACTTCGGCACGGCCATCCGGCTGGAGCTGGCGCACCGCGGGGTGGCCGTGGGCACGGCGCACCCGTCCTGGGTGGACACCGACCTGGTCCGGGAGGCGCGGGCCGACCTGCCGGCGTTCGAGACGGCGCTGGCGAAGCTGCCCTGGCCGATGCGGCGCACCACCACGGTGCAGGAGTGCGCGGCGGCCTTCGTCCGGGCGATCGAGCGCCGCAGCCGCCGGGTCTACGTGCCGCGCGCCGTCGGCGGCGTGCAGGCGGTCCGGTCGCTGCTGGTCAGCCCCCTCGCCGACAAGCTGGTCGGGCGGACCGCGAAGGAGACCGTCCCGCTCATCGAGGAGCAGTCCCGGGCGTTGGGGCGGGGCTTCGGCGCGAGCACCCCGGAGGTGCCGGCCAGCGCGAGGAGTGAGCCGATTCCGCGAGCCCCGCGGTCGCGAGCGGAGGAGACGCGGCGATGAGCGCTCCCGTGGAGGTGGTCTTCGAGCGGCGCGGGGCCGGAGCGCCACTGGTGCTGCTGCACGGCATCGGCCACCACTGGGCGGCCTGGTCGCCGGTGCTGGACCGGCTCGCCGAGGCGCACGACGTGATCGCCGTCGACCTGCCCGGGTTCGGCCGCTCGCCGGTGCCCGCGGCCGGCCTGCCCGCGGACATGCCCGGCCTGGTGGCCGCGATCGCCGAGCTGTTCGCCGCGCTCGGGCTGGACCGCCCGCACGTGGCGGGCAACAGTCTCGGCGGGGCCATCGCCCTGGAGCTCGCCGCCGCCGGTGCGGTCTCCTCCGCCACGGCCCTCTCCCCCGCCGGCTTCTGCACCCCGCGTGAGCTGCGTTGGGCGCTCACCGTGCTCAGCCTGCACCGCAACGCGGCCCGGCTGCCGGAACCGGTGCTGCGGTCGCTGTTCGCCAACCCGGCGCTGCGCACCCTCGCGCTGGGCATGATCCTGGCCCGGCCGAACCGGATGGCGCTGGCCGAGGCGCTCGCCGACGCGCGGGCGCTGCGCGAGGCGCGGGCGTTCCGCGCGGTGGCCCGCGCCGGCCGGGGCTACGCCTTCGCCGGCACGCCGGCCGTTCCGGTGACGGTCGCCTGGGGCACCCGGGACCGGATCCTGCCCTACCGGCAGGCCGCGCTGGCGCGGACCCGGCTGCCGGCGGCCCGGCACCTGGAGCTGGCCGGCTGCGGGCACGTGCCGATGCACGACGACCCGGAGCTGGTCGCCTCGGTCATCCTCGACACCACCGGCGCGCGGGGGGCCTGAGCGGGCTCACTCGGTGGCGCCGAACGGGTCGGTGCGCACGTACCGCATCGTCCAGTCGCCTGCCCCGCCCCGATGGTGGTCGCGCTCGTAGAGGTGGTCGGCCTCGCCACCGGGCGGCCGGTCGGGGTGGCGCAGGATCCACCGCGGCGGCGGCGCCCCGTCCGGCTCGGCGGGCAGATCCCGGACCAGGTCGTCGGCGGGCCCGCCGACGAACCGCACGCGCACCAGAGCCACGGTCACCCTCCGTCTCACCGTCGACACGCTCCCCTGCCCGCGAAGCTACCCCGCGCCGGGGCCGCCCGGTGGCCGGAATCCCCGGCGGTTTGCCCTGCTCCGGGGCCGGGTAGCGAAACCGGAGGGGACCGACGAGGGCGAGGAGTGGTCGATGAGGACGCTGGGCGGGCGGTACGAGCTCGAACGGCGGGTCGGCATCGGCGGGATGTCCGAGGTGTGGCGGGCGCACGACCTCGTGCTCGACCGGACGGTCGCGGTGAAGCTGATCTCGCCGGGGCTGGACGGGGAGTCCACCTCGGTGGACCGGATCCGGCGCGAGGCCCGCTCGGCGGCCCGGCTCGTGCACCCGAACGTGGCCAGCGTGCACGACTTCGGCACCGCCGCCCTGCCGGACGGCCGTGCCGTGCCCTACATCGTGATGGAGCTGGCCGAGGGTGAGACGCTCGCCGCCCACCTGCGCCGCGGCCGGCTCGACTGGCGGATCGCCGTGCGGGTCTGCGCCGAGGTGAGCGCCGCGCTGGCCGCCGCGCACACGCACGGCATCGTGCACCGGGACGTGAAGCCGGCGAACGTGATCCTCACCCCGGCCGGTGTGAAGGTGCTCGACTTCGGGATCGCCAGCCCGGCCGGCGCACCCGACCACACCCCGGACGGGATCGTGGTCGGCACGCCGGCGTACCTGGCGCCGGAGCAGCTCGACCGGCAGCCCGCCACCCCGGCCGCGGACATGTACGCCCTGGGCGTGCTCCTCTACTACTGCCTGACCGGCCGGCTGCCGTACACGGCGGACAGCACCACCCAACTGCTCGGCTCCGGCCGGCGCCGGGTGCCGGAGCCGCTGCCCGACATCGACGGGTTGCCGGCCGAGGCGGCCGACCTGTGCCGCCGCTGCCTCGCCGAGGACCCGACCGCCCGGCCGACCAGCCTGATGGCGGCGCTGCTGCTCGCCGAGGTGGTGGACGCCCGGGTCTACGTGCCGATGGTCGCGCCGGCGCCCCGCCAGCGCGGCGAGGTGTCGGCGTGGACCGACCAGGCGGCGGCCGAGGCGACCGAGGCGATCGCCGTCGACGCGCAGCCGACCGGCCGGGCCCGCTGACGGCCTGCCTGCTCAGGCGCGGTTTCGCCGGCCCGGGGCCGGGTAGCCGGGCGGGTGAGTGACGGGAGGAACGCGATGCCGGATCCGAGTTCCTGGCTGGCCGAGACGGCCACGGCGACCGCCGCGGGCGGTCACGTACGCACCGACGACGGCGGTCTCTCCTCCGCCCTGGCGTCGCCCCTGGCGCCGCACTGCACCGGCCTGACGCCCGAGCAGCTCCTGGCGGCCGCGTTCGCCTCCTGTCTGCACCACGCGGCGGTGGAAGCGGCCGGTGAGATCACCGACGAGGCACACACCGTCGAGGTGACCGCGGAGGCGAAGCTGGGGCGCGACGACGACGGCCGCTACCGGGCCGATGTGCACGCCGAGATCTCCTCGGCCGGTCTCACCCGGGAGCAGCTGGCCGACCTGGTCGCGCACGCCGACCGGCTCTGGCCGTTCTCCAGCGGCGACAACAGCAGGCACCGGCTGACCGTCACCCCGGCGGAGAACGGCCGGCACTGACCGCTCACCAGCGGAAACCGGCGGTCACCGCGCGGTGGTCGCTGTCCGGGGTGTGCAGCACCCCGGCCGCCGTGGGGATGAGCCCCCGGTAGAGGACGTGGTCCGGGCGGGTCACCGGGAGTTCCGCCGGCCAGGTGAAGCCGAAACCCCGCCCGGCCTCGGCCTGGGCGTCGCCGAGCAGCCGGGTGAGGGGTCCGAAGACCCGGTCGGTGGTGGCGGTGTTCAGGTCGCCGAGCACCAGCAGCCGCGGCGCGTCGTCGGCCCGGACGGTCGCGGCGAGCGCGGCGAGGGTCTCGTCCCGGGTGGCGGTGTGCCCGGCCCGGGCCGAGCCGAGATGGACCACGTAGACCGCGAGGTCGCCCTGCGGGGTGGCGACCACGGCCCGGAGCGCGCGATCCCATCCGAGGCCGGTGTCCACGCCGTGCGCCTCGCGGATCGGCCAGCGGCTCCACAGCGCGACCGTGGAGACCGCGGCCCGGTGCGGGTAACGCCCGCCCAGAGCGCCGGCGACCCGTTCGGCGTCGTCGACCTCCTGGAGCCCGATGAGGTCCGGAGCGGCGTCGGCGAGGGCGTCGACCGTGGCGGCCGGGTCGGGGTTGCCGGAGCGCAGGTTCTGGCTGGCCACCCGCAGCGAGGCGGCGCCCGCGCCGGCGGCCGGCGGCAGCCAGGCGCCGCCGTAGAACGCCAGCCACACCAGCGCCGGCAGCAGGACCACGAGCAGGGCCCGGCGGGACCGGCGCAGCAGCGCCGCGAGGGCGAGCAGGGGTATGCCGAGCCCGAGCAGCGGGGTGGCGCTGTCCACCAGGCTGCCCAGGCCGTGCACGTTGGGCACCGCGCGGTGGCCGACGATCAGCAGGGCGAGCAGGACCGCGCACAGGGCGACGACCAGCCCTCGCCGGCCCTGGCGGCCGGCGGGTTCGCCGGCGGCCCGCTCATCGACCATCTGCTCCGTCACCGTCCGCATCGTATCGAGCGGCGGGACCGCCGGTGGGGTCGATCCGGACACCCGGGGTCACCGGCCCCCTGGGCTTTCCGGCCCAGGCGTGTACGCCCAGGTGACGGGCGTACACCTCCGCCGAACGGAGGAGGGCGAGCCGAACCGCCGAGAAGAGGATCATGCGTGCAGTCTGTCCGGCGGTTTCCGACATGAACGGAAAATGCGAAAGACGAGGATGATCGAATTCGTGGTCCACCGAGCGTAATGTGCGGGCCGATCATGGCAAAGTGTGGCGCATGCCACCAATCACCCCGATGGCAAGCGCCGAGAAGCTTTCTAGCCTCGGCGAGTGCATCCCGACCACCCCGACACGCAGCAGCCGACCGAGACGCGACCCGTTCGCCGTACGATCGACCCGGCATCAGCCGAACGGAGGATCGGGCGGCACCGGGCCCCGGAGCCGGCCCGCCGCGGACCGGTCCGCTCCGCCCCCGCCCGGGTCGCCGTCGCCACCGGCGTGACCTGCTGCCTCGGTCTGCTCGGCGTCATCGGCGCGCGGGAGCCCGGGCAGCGGCACGAGCCGGTCCAGGAGGCGCTCGCCGACCGGGCTGCCGCGGCCGCCGAGCAGCGGGCGTCCCGGGACTTCGAGCGCGCCGCCCCGCCGGTCGCCGTGCCGGTCACCCCGATCCCGGCCGCCAGCCCGAGCCCGACGCCCACGAAGAAGAAGACGCCGAAGAAGCCGGTCCGGCCCAAGCACCCCCGGCCCGTGGCCGGGCTGGACCAGCGGCAGATGGACAACGCCAAGGCGATCGTCGACGCCGGCCTGGCCATGAAGATGCCGCGCCGGGCGCTCGTGGTGGCCGTGGCCACCGCCATGCAGGAGAGCAACCTCTACAACCTGGCCAGCGACGTGCTCCCCGAGTCGTTCGACTACCCGCACCAGGGCAGCGGCTCCGACCACGACTCGATCGGCCTGTTCCAGCAGCGGCCCAGCAGCGGCTGGGGCACCGTCGCCGAGATCATGCGCCCGGCGTACGCGGCCCGCGCCTTCTTCACCGCGCTGAAGGAGGTGCCCGGCTGGACCGAGATGAGCCTCACCGCGGCGGCCCAGGCCGTGCAGGTCTCCGCCTTCCCCGACGCGTACGCGCAGCACGAGGATCGGGCCACCACGGTGGTGGCGGCGCTGGTCTGAGCGGCGCTCAGGCGGCGCTGCGCTCCGCGGCGCCGCCGGTCGGCACGCCCGCGGCGGCGGTCGGCGTGTCCGGGGGCACCGTGTCGCCCCGCGCCCCGGCGAGGATCTCGTCGACGCGGGCCTCCCGCCTGCGGCGGGCCAGCAGCGCCGCCTCGAAGTCCCGGCGCGCCCGGACCGCGTCGGCGTACGCCTGCTCGCGTACCCGGCGGGCCTCCTCCCGGGCGGCCTCCAGCTCGCTGCGGGCCTCGTCCAGCAGCGCGGCGGCCTCCCGTTCGGCGGCCGTCCCGACGGCCTCCTCGCCGTCGACGACGGCGGTCCGGCGGCGCAGGAAGTCGCAGAGGTGGGTGGCGTCCTCCCGGACCTGGTCCCACTCGCGTCCGGCGCCGGCGTTCTCCGCGCGCGCCGCGAGCCGGACCAACCGGATTTTCAGCTCGTCCAGGCAGGAGTCCACCTGCCGCCGGTCGTAACCGGTCTCGACCACGGAGAACCTCATCGGTGTCGCCCCCCAGGCAGCTGGTGTCACGTCCCCCACCTGACGATCCTGGGCGGCCGGCGGCCACGGCGCGGCGCTTCCCGCAAAATGTTCAGCATCCGGACGCCCGGACGAAGCGCTCAGGGGTGCTTGGGGAGCACGACCACCCGGCCGAAGAACTCGTCGATGCGGCGCACCACGTCGTTGAAGTCGTCCAGGTCGATCGGCTTCGTCACGTACGCGTTGGCCTGGAGGGTGTAGCTGCCGAGGATGTCGGTGTCGGCGTTGGAGGTGGTGAGCACGACGATCGGGATGGTGCGCAGGTCCTCGTCCCGCTTGACCTCGCCGAGCACCTGACGCCCGTCCATCCGCGGCATGTTCAGGTCGAGCAGGATGACGTCGGGACGCCGGGCCTCGGTGTGCCGGCCCTCGCGGCGGAGGAACTCCATCGCCTCCTGGCCGTCGTTGACCACGTCGATGACCTTCTCGACGTCCGAGTCCTCGAGGGCTTCCTCGATCATCAGGACGTCACCCGGGTCGTCGTCCACCACCAGGATGCGAACGGGGCTCGGGGTGCCATGACCCATGGGACTACCTGCTTCGTCTCGGGAGGCGGACGCCGACGGCGGGGTCGACGGCTGGCGGGGCAATCTATCCGATCAGGAGGCGGCCGGCGTGGCCGGGTCGGCCACCTGCGCCTCGTGGCTCAACACCTCGGCCAGCCCGGTCACCTGGAGCACCCGGGCCACCCGCCCGGTCGCCCCGGTGATCCGCAACCAGCCACCCGCCGCGGCGGCGAGATTGTCGCCGCGGACGAACGCGGCGATGCCGGTGGAATCGCAGAAGGTCAGCTCGGTGAGGTCCAGCAGGATCTCGCGGTGCCCCTCGGCGGCCAGCCGGTCGATGGCCGCGTTGAGCTCCGGCGCGGTGCCCAGGTCGAGCTCACCCTCGAGCCGCAGGCAGGCCGGAACGCCCTCCCGCTGGCCGTGCGTGACGGCGAACGTCACCGTGGCCCCTCTCGCTCCGACCGCAGGCCAACCCTTGCAGTACGGCAAGTATACGCGGATCTCCCCGGCGTGCCCGCGCCCGGCGGTCACCGCCCCGGCGCGGCGGACAGCCCGCCGACCAGCGCGCGGGCCCGGTCGAGGAACCGGGCGGCCCGGGGGAAGTCGCGCAGCCGCTGTCCATAGTGGTCGAGGGTGAGCCCGACCGCACCCGCCGGGACCCGGCGGCTGACCAGGATCGCCACCAGCCACTCGACGAACTCGGTGAAGAGGGTCTCGTCATCGACGTAGAGGGCGGCGGCGAGGAAGTCGATGATGTAGCCGAGGTCGCTGACGGTCGAGTCGAGCTGCGCCGGGGTGTAGTCGCGCACCCCGGGCACCCGCTCCCGCAGGTCCGCTAGGGCGCTGTCGATCAGCTCACCGCGCCGCTTGGCCAGGCTCGCGTACTCGTCGTCGGCGAGGTGGTCGAGCCGGGCCGGCGGCGCCGCCCGCAGCGCCCGCTCGTCGGCCACCAGGTCCGCCGCGGTCGGCGCGTCCGGCGCCCACGACACGCCGAGCACCCGGGCCCAGCGCCCGTCGCCGCCGAAGCCGCGCCCGCCGACCACCACCGGCACGTCCGAGCGGCGGCACGCCTCGATCATCCGGTGGGCGTGCGGCAGCCGCATCGGCAGCGCGCAGGCGAGAGCCACCGCGTGCGCGTCGTAGCGGTGCAGGTAGGACACCAGGTGCGCGGCGGGCACGCTCGCCCCGAGGAAGGTGATCTGCCAGCCGCGCAGCCGCAGCACCTCGGCCACCAACCGGGCCGGCAGGGCATGCCACTCACCGTCCATGCAGGCGACCACGATCCGGCCGCGGGTCGGGCGCGGATTCGCGTACGCGGCGACGGCCGCCACCACCCGCTCGCTGATGTGGGTGGCGGCGTGCTCCTGGGCCACGCTCCACTCGTCGCGCGCCCACCGCTCCCCCACCTCGGCCTGCGCCGGGGCGACCAGGTCCAGCAGCACCCGCTCGGCCGGCACGCCGGACTTCTGCAGCCCGGCCGCCACCTCGACCGCGGCGTGCTCGTCGGCCTCCGCCAGGCACTCCAGGTAGCCGGGGAAGGCCTGCGTCGGGCCGGCCTCCGTGGTCGTCGCGGTCACGCGTCGGTCTCCCTCGTTCGCTCGGCGTCGGTCGGGCCGGGCACGGCGTGCAGGTGGCGGCCGGAACGGACCGGGTTGGCCGCCCGCAACGCGAGCACGGCGATGTCGTCGTGGTCGCCGTGGCCGAGCCAGTCGCAGGTCACCTGCTCGACGCGCTCGGCCAGCGCCGGTGCGGGCATCCGGTGGCAGCCGGTCACGGCGTGCACCAGCCGCTCGGGGCCGAACTGCTCGTCACCCCGCCGGCCGCCGCGCGCCTCGGTGACCCCGTCGCTGTAGAGCAGGCAGGTCTCGCCCGGCGCCAGGCGCACGGTCACCTCGCCGATGCGGGGATCCGGCACCACACCGATCAGCATCCCGCTCAGCGGCACCACCTCGACCTCACCGGAGGCCCGCAGGACCAGGGGCGGGAGGTGGCCGCCGCCGGCCAGGGTCAGGGTGAGGCCGCCGTCGCGCTGCGGGCGCACCACGCCCAGCACGACGGTGGCGAACCGGCCCTGCCCGTTCGCCTGGGTGGTCTCCAGCAACGCGTCGTTGAGCAGCTTCAGCAGCCGGCCCGGCTGCGACTCGACCCGGTGCAGCGCCTGCAGGCACTGGCGGAGCTGGCCGGTGAACACGGCCGCCTCGACGCCCTTGCCGGAGACGTCGCCGAGGAAGAAGACCGAGCCGCCGTCGACGAGCCGGTGCGAGCCGTAGAAGTCCCCGCCGATCCGCAGCCCGGCCTGCGCCGGCCGGTAGGCGGTCCCCCACTGCACGCCGGGGGCCGCCGCCGGCTCGACGGGCAGGAGGCTGGCCTGGAGGGTGTCGGCGACCTCGGCCTGGTCGCGGTAGAGCAGCGCGGTGGTGAGCGCGGCGCCGGCCCGGGCCGCGAACGCGCGGACCAGGTCGAGGTCGGCGTCGTCGTACCAGCGGTCGGCCCGGCGGGCGACCAGCAGCACCCCGGCCGGGGCCTCCCGACCGGGCAACGGCACCACCCGCGCGGTGACGCCGGCCGCGTCGAGACCGGGCAGCCAGCCCGCCTCGACGGCCTGCTCCACCAGCCAGTCCAGGGCGTGCGGCTCGACACCGCCGAGCCCCTCCCCGATCGCCGACGGCAGCGCCGCGGCGGCGAGCACGCCGCTGTCCACGGCGGGCGCCTCGTCGTCCGCGCGCACGGCCCGCCACCAGCGGGCCCGGCCGGAGCGCGGGGTCAGCACCAGCACGGCGACGTCGGCCACGGTCGGCACGGCCAGCCGGACCACCGCGGCGGCGGCCCGGTCGGGGTGCAGGGGGTTGCCGAGCTTCTCGCCGACCACGGCGAGGAACGCCGAGCGGGCCCGCTCGGCGAGCAGCGCGTCGGCCCGGCTGACGCTCTCGGTGACGTCCTCGACATACCAGCAGCGGCGGCCGGCGGAGAGCCCGACCCGGCGCAGGCGCAGTCGCCGGCCGTGGTGGGTGAACTCGCCCGGGTCGTCACCGCACAGGGCGGGCACGCCGGCCGCGGCGAGCACCTCGCCCGGCACCACCTCGGGAACCAGCCGCTCGGCGACCGGGCTGAGGTGCCGCACCACGCCGTCGGCGTCGCAGACGATCAGACCCTCGCGGAAGTGCTCCACGACCTCCGACCAGTCGGGGGTGGCCGGGCCACGGTCCGGGGCCAGGGGCGGCAGGGCCGGCGCGGCGGGCGACCACGCCCGAGCCCGTCTGGCACTCGGCGTGGAGATCCGTCCGTCGCCCGGGTCAGCGCCCCTGACGTCGGCAGCAGTCACCAGCTGAGCCCCACTCCTGTCGATACCCGCGGTCCCCGCGAAACGGCGCGTATGGTCAAATCTTCCTTCGCCCACCCTACGCCGGTGCACCGGTACCGCCACCCCACGCTCATGCCATGGCCTGCGGACGCGCCATCCGGCGGGGCGGTCGGGAGGTTGTTACGATCCGGGCGACCCGGCCCGACCGGCAGCCGCGAAAGGCGTGATGGTGGCACCCCGACGGAGAACACCCGAGGCGACGCCCCTGCGCATCTCCGTGGACCGTTCCGACCCCACCGCGCCGGCCGTCCGGATCGGCGGGGACCTCGCCTTCACCACGGCCGCCCCGCTGCGCACCGAGGTGGACCGGCTGCTGGCCCAGACCCCGCAGACGCTCGTGCTGGACTTCCGCGACCTGCTCTTCATCGACAGCACCGGCCTGTCGTTGATCGTCCACGCCTGGCGGGACGGCCAGCGGGGCGGCACGGCCATCCAGCTCCGGGAGACCCCCCGCTTCCTGGCCACCATCCTCGACATGACCGGGGTCGCCGGCCTGCTGTCCCGGCCGCAGCCCGACCGGCCGACGACCGGCCCGTCCGCCCGTGTCTGAGCACCCTGGGCTTTGCGGGGCCGGCTCGAGCTGGAAACATGGCGGCATGCGCCCGCAGCTGTTGACCATCGAGGTGGACCGGCTCGACGCCGGACGTGCCCGGCTTCGGCTGACCGGCGAGCTGGACTTCGACACCGCGCCGGAACTCGTCGCCGCCGCCGCCGAGCTGCGCCGCGACGGCTGCCGGGAGCTGCTCCTCGACTTCTCCGCCGTGGCGCTCTGCGACTCCTCCGGCCTCAGCGCCCTGGTCGTCATCCACCGTGCCGGCGCCGGCCCGGTGCGGCTGGACGCCGTGAGCCCCCAGGTGCGGCAGCTGCTCGACCGCACCGGGCTGGCCGAGCTGCTGGCCGTCCCGCCCGCCGGGGAGACGGCGGCGACCCGCGACGTCGGCTGACGGCGAACGGGGGTGGCCCCCGACCCTGGGACCAGGGGCCGGGGGCCGGGGAGGGTGGCTCAGGCGGCGGGGACGGCCTGCAGGCGCGGGCCGGACTCGCGCAGCTCCCCCACCGTGGGCGACGCCGCGTCCTCCGGCGTGCCCGAATCGGGCGTCTGGAACAGGTAACGGACGAACTCCCCACCCACCTCGTTGTCGTCGGCTCCCGGCCACTGCCCCACACAGTCGACGCCGACGACCTCGCGTCCGCTGCCGTCGTTCTCCTCCAGCAGCGCCCAGAGGGTCACCGGGTAGCTGCGGGTGGCCTCCGGGTCGACCTGCCACCTCGCGTACCAGCCGGGCCGGGCGGGGACGATCTCCACGATCCGTTTCATGACGACCTGCCCTTCCGCGTGCGTCGGAAGTTCTTCCGGTCCACCACGATCGTGCGGCCCCCCGGGGTGACCGGCCCTCACCCGCAGGGAGTGAAGCCGGCCGGTCCGTCGGCGGCTGTTTCCTTCCCGGCAGCGCCGGGAAGGCCACCGGCGCAAGCGCAACCGACCAGGAACGAGGTGCGACGATGCGCAAGCAGATGGAGGGCGACAACCAGCGCCGCCGGGCTCTGGCCCGGGACGCCCGGGGACGCGGTCGGCTTCCCAGCCAGACCGGCGCCAGCCTGAGCGCGTCCAAGCAGATCACCTCGCTGGACCGAGGCGAACGGTCCGGCCCGCCGCCGGCCGGCCGGCGCAAGCCGGACACGACGCGCGGCGGTCCCGCCCCGCCGCCCGCGGCCGTGGCGGAGCGCCCGCGCCCGCTGCCCGACGAGCGGCCGGCCCCGGTGACCACCCTGGGCTACCGGGACCTCGTCGGCGACGTGAGCCGGCGGGCGGGAGTCGACTTCGCCACCGCCAAGGTGGCGGCGGAGGCGACCGTGCTCGCGCTGGCCCGGGCGCTCGACGAGACCGAGCGGGAACGGCTGCTCGAGGCGGTGCCGGTGAAGCTGCACGACGTGGTGCCGGTCGACGGGCTCGCGCGGCGGCACGATTTGCCCGGCTTCCTCGCCGAGGTGGGCCGGCGCAGCCGGCTGACGCCGGAACAGGCCCGCTACCAGGCGCAGGCCACCCTGGCCGCGCTGGCCGACGCGGACGGCGAACTCGTCGAGTCGCTGCGCGTACCGGACGGGTTGCAGGACCTGCTCCCGCCGCCGCCGGCGGTCGGCGGCGGCCTGGTGGGCGCGACGTCCGCCACCGCCCCGCTGGACGAGGCGGAACTGCGCGACGCGCTCGGCCGGCTGCCGTACTGGTCCAGCGACCGGCAGTCGCTGGTGCGCACCATCGAGCTGCCGAACGGCAACCTGGACCGGGTGCTCGACCGGCTCGACCAGCTCCGGGGCGAGACCGGGCGCGGCCCGCAGATCGGCCGTCCCGGCCCGGACAGCGCCGTGCTCACCGTGCGCAGCCAGCAGGTCGACGGGGTGACGGCGGCGGACGTGGACCTGGCCCGGCGGGTCGACGACGCCATCGACGAGGCCGGCGCCGGGATGAACGCCGGCTGAGCCACGGCCGGTCCGGGCCGGCGGGCGCCACGCCCGCCGGCCCGGGGTGCGCCGGGTACCGTTGCCCGCCGTGGACAGCGACGCCGAGGCCCTGGAGATCGTCGTGGACCCGGCCCGGCCCACCGGCCGGACGCTGCTCGCCGCGGGGGTCGAACAGTCGTACGTCGACCTGGCGGACCCTCGCCACCTGCACTTCGAGTACGTACGGCGGATGGCCGCCGTGGTCGACCTGGCCGCCCCGCCGGGTCGGCCGTTGGCCGTCCTGCACCTGGGCGGCGGGGCGCTCACCCTGCCCCGCTGGCTGGCCGCCGCCCGGCCCGGCTCACCCCAGCGGGTGATCGAGCGGGACCCGGCGGTGGTCGAGCTGGTCCGCCGCGAGCTGCCCCCGGTGCCGCCGGAGGTGGTCGTCGAGATCGGCGACGCCCGGGACGCGGTCGCCGCCGCCCCGGCCGGGGCGTACGACGTGGTGCTGGCCGACGTCTACCGGGCGGCCCGGATGCCCCGGCACGTGGCCAGCGTGGAGTTCGCCGCCGAGGTGGCCCGGGTGCTCCGCCCGGACGGCGTCCTCCTGGTCAACGTCACCGACCTGCCGCCGCTCGTGCACACCCGGACCCAGGTGGCCACCCTGCGGGCGGTCTTCGCCGACGTCTGCCTGGTCACCGACCGGCGGATGCTGCGCGGCCGGCGGTACGGCAACCTGGTCCTCGCCGCGTCCACCCGTCCCGACCGGCTGCCGGTACGCCGGCTCGTCGCCCGCGCCGCCGGCGACCCGGTGCCCGGGGGCGTGCTGCACGGGGCGACGCTCGACGCGTTCGTCGCGGGGACCCGGCCGGCCACCGACGCCACCCTCGCCGAGCGCTGACGGCGGGGTTTCCCCTCATCCGGTGCGGGTAGCCGCGCCGGATGAGCAGAGCCGACGACCGGTCCACCGCCCGCCGGGCGCTGATCGTGATCGGTCTGGTGCTCGCCACGCTGATGGGGCTGGCGCTCGTCTGGGCGACCCGGCGGGTGCTGGTCTGGGGCCTCGTCGCGGCGTTCTTCGCGGTGGCCCTGAACCCCCTGGTCGACCGGGTGGAACGGCGGCTGGTGCGGCGCCGGGCCCTGGCCACCCTGCTGGTCTTCCTGGCCGCCTTCGTGCTGCTGGCCGCGCTGGGCGCGATGATCGTGCTGCCGCTGGCCGACGAGCTGGGCCGGTTCGCCGACCGGGCGCCGGAGCTGCTCCGCGAGGCGCGCGCCGGGCGCGGACCGGTCGGCGAGGTCCTCAACCGGTTCCACCTGCTCCGGTACGCCGACACCCACGCCGACCAGATCCAGCGCTACGGCTCCCGGCTCGGCCAGCCGGCGGTCGGGGTGCTCCGGGGCGTGCTGGAGATCGTCGCCGCGGTGCTCACCGTGGTGGTGCTGGCCTACCTGATGGTGCTGGAGGCCCCGAAGATCATCGCCGGCACGCTCCAACTGATCGGCGACGGCGCGGCGGAGCGGCTGCGGCGCATCGGCCGGGACTCCTCCCGGATCATCACCGGCTACCTCAGCGGCAACCTGCTCATCAGCGTCATCTGCGGCGGCCTGACCTTCGCAGTGCTCGTCCTCGTCGGGGTGCCGTTCGCCGGGGTGATCGCCCTGGTGGTCGCGCTGGCCGACCTGGTGCCGCTGGTCGGGGCCACCATCGGGGCGATCGTCGCGGCGGGGGCCGGGTTCCTGCACTCCCCCACAGCCGGCGTGGTGGTGCTGGTCTTCTTCGTGGTCTACCAGCAGGTCGAGAACCACCTGCTGCAACCGGTCATCATGGCCCGCGCGGTCCGGCTGAACCCGTTGACCGTGCTGGTGAGCGTGCTGCTCGCCGCCGAGCTGGCCGGCCTGGTGGGCGCCCTGCTGGCCATCCCGGTGGCCGGGATCGGGCAGGTGCTGCTGCGCGAATTCGCCCGGACCGGCCGGCAGGCCCTGCCCGTCCCGGCGCCCGCGGGCCCGGACGCGGCGGCCGGCGGACGGGCTCCCGGGGACGGGAAGCCGCCGCCGGCCGGCGGTTAAGCCGCGCGGACCGGAGTCAGCGCCGCCGCACCATCTCGGGCGACTCGCTCTCCAGCGGCACCGCGTTCGCCGGGACCAGGCCCAGCTGCACGGCCGGCCGGGGCAGGGCGGCGTCGAGCAGCCAGTCCGCGCCGACCCGCGCCCGGTTGCTCGGCATGGCGTACAGGTGGTAGCCGCGGGTGACCGTCTTGGCCGGCAGGCCGGCCAGCGGCACGTGCAGCGGGTTGGCCGCCGCCTCCTTGCCGCCCAGGTCGACCACCCAGCCCAGGTCGCGGTGCTTGTACGTCTTCCGGGTGCCCCTGCCGTAGGAGGCGGCGATGTTGTGGGCCGCGAGCTTGCCCTGCCGCTGCGCGTGCTGGGCGGTCATGGCGCAGATCTGCCCGGGGCGGGTCGCATCGGGCACGGCCGCCGCGTCGCCGCAGGCGAACACCTCCGGGTAGCCGGGAACGTTGAGGTACTCGTCCACCACGAGGCGGCCCTTCTCGGTGCGCAGCCCCAGCTCGGCCACGAACGGGTCGGGGCGCACCCCGACACACCAGACCAGGCTGCACGTCGGGACGTACTCGCCGTCGGTGAGCATCACCCCGTCCGGGGTGGCCTCGGAGACCGAGGTGCCCATGCGCACGTCGACGCCGCGCCGGCGCAGCACCCGGTCGGCGGTGACGGACAGGCGCTGGTCCAGCTCGGGCAGCACGCGCGGGGCCACGTCCAGCAGCATCCAGCGGGGACGCACCTTGAGGTGGGGCCGCTGGGCCATCAGCCGGTCGGTGAAGAGCTGGCCGTGCGCGGCGACCTCGGTGCCGGTGTAGCCCGCGCCGACCACCACGAAGGTGGTCCGGGACCGCTGCTCGGCCGGGTCCTCGGCCAGCTCGGCCAGCTCGACCTGCCGGACCACGTGGTCGTGCAGGTAGAGCGCCTCGGGCAGGCCGCGGAAGCCATGCGCGTACTCGGTCACCCCGGGGATCGGCAGCAGCTTGTTGACGCTGCCGACGGAGAGCACCAGCCGGTCGTACGCGAGCTGGCCGTGGTCCCCCTCGACGGAGCGGTAGCCGACCCAGCGGTTCTGCAGGTCGACCCGATCCGCCTCGCCGACGACCACCCGGACGCCGTCGAGGGTGCCGGCGAGCGGCACGGCGATCCGGGTGGGCTCGACCACGCCGGCGGCGACCTCGGGCAGCAGCGGCAGGTAGAGGAAGTAGTCGGTCGTGTTCAACACGACGATCTCGGCCCGCTTGCCGGCCAACCGGCTCAACGCCTTCGCCGCGTGGTATCCGGCGAACCCGGCCCCCACGATCACCACACGAGGTTTCGTCATGCCCGCTGCCGTTCCCGTCGAGGACCCCGACAAACGTGGCCGTCAGTCGGGGGCGAGCCGGACGTACCCGGTCCGGCCGACCGCCTCCACGTCCCAGCAGCGGCCGAAGGCGCGGACCCGCTCGGCGGTGATCCGACCCAGTTCGGGCGGCACGTCCGCGTCGATCTCCAGCCGGCCGCCTACCGGGTTGAGGTTGAGCATGGCCCGGACCAGCGCCAGCGGCGCGCCGGCCGCCCAGGCCTGCGGGCTGCACGCGGTGGGGTACGGCACCGCGAACATGGTCCGCTCCCGCATGTAGCCGCTGAGCGCCTCGGGAAGCCGGTAGCCGAACTGCTCGGCCGCGTCGAGAAGGGCCAGGCTGATCCGGTTGGCCTCCGCCCGGTAGCCGTAGCGGACCAGCCCGAGCACAGCGATCGAGTTGTCGTGCGGCCACACCGTGCCGAGGTGGTAGCCGAGGGCGTTGTACGGCCGGTCCTCCCGAGACAGGGTCCGGATGCCCCAGCCGGAGAACATGTCCTCGTGCATGAGCTGGCGCACCACCGCCTCGGCGCGCTCAGGTGGGACGATGCCGCTCCACAGCAGGTGTCCCATGTTGGAGGTCTTCGAGTCGATCGGGGTCTTGTCGCCGTCCAGGCCGACCGCGTAGAAGCCGCCCCGCTCATCGAGCCAGAAGTCTCGGTTGAACCGCTCGTGGAGCCGGGCCGCGTCGGCGCGCAACCGGGTGGCCAGCCGCGGGTCCGCGAGCGGCCCGTCGGCCAGTTCGGCCAGGCGCAGTTTCGCGTCGTAGGTGTAGCCCTGGAGCTCACAGGTGGCGATCGGCAGCACGGGGATCCGGCCGTCGGAGAAGCAGACCCCGTCCGGGGAGTCCCGCCAGCACTGGTTGCCCAGTCCCTCGGGCGAGCGGGTGGCGTACTCGACGTAGCCGTCTCCGTCCCGATCCCCGTAGGTGTCGATCCAGTGCAGTGCGGCGAGTGCGTGCTCCCGCAGCCGATGCACCATGTCGTCGTCGCCGCTCCACCGCCAGTACTCGGAGAGCAGGATCAGCCAGAGCTGGGTGGCGTCGGCGGTGCCGTAGTACGGGGTGTACGGCTTCGTCCCGGTGCGGGTCAGCTCCCCGCTGCGCACCTCGTGCAGGATTCGGCCGGGCTCCTCGTCGGTGAAGTCGTCACACCGGGTGCCCTGGAGCCGGGCGAGCGCCAGCAGCGCCCCCTGGGCCAGGCCGGGTCCGGCCACCAGCGTCTGGTAGGCGGTGATCAGGGTGTCCCGGCCGAACACGGTCAGGAACCAGGGCAGCCCGGCCCCCGGCAGCATGATCCGCTGGCCCTTGACCTCCAGGTCGAGCCGGAGCGCGGCCAGGTCGTACCGGGACCGGCGGACAATCCGCTCCAGCGCGGTGCTGTCGCTGCGCAGCACGGCCCGGGTCTCCACCCAGCGGCGCAGCGGGTCCTCGCCCCGCCCGTGCAGCACGTCGGCGATGTCCCCGCGCACCGGCTCCACCACGCCCAGCCCGGGTGGCAGCGGCACCTCCAGGTCGACCTGCCACTCCTGCCGGGATTGCAGCTCCACCTCCCAGACCAGCTCGTCGCCCTCCACCCGGTCCGGGGGCAGTGAGGAGCGCACGTCGGCGCGGGCCTGGAAGCCGTTCCGCTCGTACCGAAAGGACAGCGCCGCGCCGTCGACGCCGTGCCGGCGGACGATGTCGGCCGACCGGTCGCGTACGCCGGACTTGACCTCGAACAGGTCGGCGAAGTCGGCGGCGACGGCGAGCCGCAGCTCGATCCGCACCGGTTCGGTGCGGTACGAGAGCAACTCGATTCGCTCGTGGAAGCCCTCCCCGACGTAGCGCAGACGGCGCGCGCCGACGGAGTCCGGCGGCAGACCGGGCAGCTCGGGATTGGTGAGTACGAACTGCGCGGAGTAGTGGTCGACGGTCTCCGAGCGCAGCGCCAGAAGCCGGCCGCCGTTGACGGTGAGCAGCCAGCCGCTGAGCAGGCGGGTGTCGAGATGGACCAGCCCGCCGATGCTGCCCGGCGGCACGTCCCCGCACCGGTCCGAGTACAGGAACGTCGGCCCGCTGAGCACCGCGATCGAGTCGGGACCCAGTTCCGGCGGGACGGCTCGCTGGTCGCCGGGCTCGGCGGCGGTGACCACTCCGGGCGTCGCGTCGGCGGGAGTCGGGCGGACGACGGCCATGCTCCCCACCGTAGGAACGGCGGTCACCGAGCGTCATCACCCGCTCCGGGTGAAAGCTCCATCTGCGGCCGCCCGTATGGGCAACTGTCACGATGCCGGGCAGCTGACCCGACGCGAGGCGACCGGACCGGTGGCGGCCGCCGTTCGGGCGGCCGTCGCCGCGCCGTCAACCCTGAGGCGGCTCCGGCGCGGTGATCGCCCAGCGCTCGTGGTCCCGCCAGGCGCCGTCGATGAACAGGTAGTCCGGCGAGAATCCCTCCCGCCGGAACCCGAGCCGCCGGGCCAGCTTCTTCGACGGCTCGTTGCCGGGCTGGATGTTCGCCTCCAGCCGGTGCAGCCCCAGCGCGGTGAACGCGTGCTCGACGACCAGCCGGACCCCGGCCGAGGTGTGCCCGGTGCCCGCGTACGGCAGGAAGGCGGCGTAGCCCAGGTAGCCGCCGCGCAGCGCGCCCAGCACGATGCCGCTGATGTTCGCGTACCCGGCGATCGCGCCGGTGGCCCGGTCGCAGAGCAGGTACCCGGAGCTGTTCCGCGCCCGGATCTTGCGCAGGTAGGCGGCGTACTGCTCGGCGTCGTCGGGCGCGGCGAGCCACGGGTGGTGCAGGTCACGGCTGCGCCGGGCGGCGGCGACGAACTCCGGCTCGTCGGTGGGACGGGGACGGCGGATCGCGACGCGGCCGTCGCTGCGCAGGTACCTCACGGTGATCCACTCTCGGTCACGCGCCCGCCCGCTGTCCAACCGGGGTCGCGCCGCCCGCCGGGGTGCCCTAGCGTGGCACCCGAGGACGGGAGGTCGATCATGAGGACTGCGCCACTCGGCACGGTGCTGGTTTCCGCTTCGCCGCTGGGCGGCCCGGTGTCCTGACCTGACCGGCGCGGCTCCGCCGGCGGCTCCCGGTCGCCCCCGCGGTGTCAGACGCGCCGAGCTGGAGTCGTCGAAGCCCGACGCACCCGGTGCTCCCCACCGGGCCCGACACCACCACCCTCGCCGCGAAGCGATGCGGTGATCCGCCCTGCGCGGGTCCCGACGTCCCGGCGTGCCCGCACGCCACCACATCGCTTCCGAGGGAGTTCCTCGTGTTTCCGGACAACCCGTCCGGGTGCCGCGTCGCACCCGGACCGCATACCCCTGCCCGGTGGCCGGCATGACGGCCATCCGTTCCGCCGACCGGCTCGGCCCCGACTTCCGGCGGCTCTGGACCGCCTCCGCCGTCTCCAACCTCGGTGACGGCGTCACCCTGGTGGCCGCGCCGCTGCTGGTCGCCTCGCTCACCCCGGATCCGGTGGCGGTGGCCGCCGCGGCGCTCGCCCCGCAACTGCCGTGGCTGCTCCTCGCCCTGGTCAGCGGGGCGCTCGTGGACCGGCTCGACCGCCGCCGGCTGCTCGTCGCGGTCAACCTGAGTCGGGCCCTGGTGCTGGCCGCGCTGGCCGGGGCCGTGCTCACCGGGGTGGCCACGGTGCCCCTGATCTGCCTCGCGTTCTTCCTCACCGGCGTCGGCGAGACCCTGGCCGACACCGCGGCCGGGGCGCTGCTGCCGTCGGTGGTGCCCGCCGACCGCCTGGAGCAGGCCAACAGTCGGCTGTCCGCCACGTTCGTGATCGGCAACCAGTTCGTGGCCAAGCCGCTCGGGGCGTACCTCTTCGTGTGCGCGGCGGCACTGCCGTTCGGGGTCGACGCGGCCACCTTCGGGCTGGCCGCGCTGCTGCTGGCCCTGCTGCGCTGGCGACCCGTCCCGTCCCCGGCGCCGCGGGCGCCCGCTGCGGCGCGCCGGTCGCTGCGGGCCGACGTGCGGGAAGGCATCCGCGCGCTCTGGGCCGTGCCGGTGCTGCGCACCCTGGCCGGCTGCATCGCCGTCATGAACATCGCCTTCTGCGCCGCGTTCGCCGCCTTCGTGCTCTACGCCCGCCAGCGGCTCGGCCTCGCCGAGGTCGGGTACGGGCTGCTGCTGACCGCCTCGGCGCTCGGCGGGCTGGCCGGCAGCGCGCTGGCCACCCGGCTGCGGGCCCGGTTCGGCACGCCCGCGCTGCTGCGGGCCGGGCTGCTGATCGAGATCGGGCTTCAGCTCGTCCTGGCCGGCACCCGGAATCCGGCGGTCGCCGGCGTGGCGCTGGCCGTGTGGGGCGGGCACGCCATGGTCTGGGGCGTGCTGGTCGTGTCGCTGCGGCAGCGCCTCGTGCCGGACCGGCTGCGCGGCCGGGTGACCAGCGTCTACGCCCTGGCCGACCTGGGTGGGGCGGCGCTGGGTACCACCGCGGGCGGCGTCCTGGCGCGGGCGACCGGGAGCATCCTGGCACCGTTCTGGCTGGCCGCGGCGGCGCTCGCGGTGCTCACCGTGCTGGTGTGGCGCCGGCTGGGCGACACCGGGCGCTGATCCGCCCGGCACCGGTGGGGAGGCCGCCCGGTCTCCCCACCGGCATCCCCCAACCGCCTCCTCTCGGTCACCTCGGCGTCACGTCGGTGTCGCCGCGCCGACCGATGCCTCCAGCAGGTTGGGGTCACGCCGGAGCGGCCGGCCGACCAGCGGAGGACCAGCAGTGGCACACGACGAGGCGACACCGCCGCGCCGCGGCCGGATCGTCATGCTCGTCGACAACAAGGTCGAGGGCGACTCCCGGGTGCAGAAGATCGCCCGGTCCGCCGCCGAGGCCGGGTGGGACGTCACCCTGCTCGGCCGCTCCCCGGACGGCACCGAGCGGACCTGGCGGCTGGGCGCCGCCGAGGTGCGGCTGCTGCCGGTCCCGGAGCCGCTGCACCGGCGCCGGCACGAGTTCCGCCGCTCGCTGCGCTGGCCGCTGGCGTACCGGTCGGGGGGCGTCGCCGAGCACCGGGCCCAGTGGGTCCGGGCCTGGCGGGCCGACCTGGCCGTCCGCGGCGCCCTGGTGGCGCGGCGGGCCGCCGACGGCGAACTGGCCGGCGCCCGGCTGGGCCGGGCGCGGAGCGCGCTGCGCCGGCGGGAGGTCGCCGCCCGGCTGCTCGACCGCTGGGTGTGGCTGCGCACGAAGATGATGAACCGGGTCCGGTACGGCCGCCGCTTCCGCGGCCCGTGGGACCGGGCCTACACGCTGTTCTGGCAGCTCGTCCAGGGTGACCGGGCGTGGCGGCGGCTGGAGCCGGGGCTCTGGGACTACGAGCTGGCGTACGGCCCCGAGGTGGATCGGCTGCGCCCGGACCTGATCCACGCGCACGACTTCCGCATGCTCGGCGTCGGCGCCCGCGCCAAGATCCGGGCCGCCGGGCAGAGCCGCCGGATCGCACTGGTCTGGGACGCCCACGAGTTCCTCCCCGGGATCAAGCCGTGGCGGGACCACGCCCGCTGGCTGCCCGCCCACCGGGCCCACGAGCGGGAGTACGCCCCGTACGCCGACGCGGTGCTCACCGTCTCGGCGGACCTGGCCGAGCTGTTGCGCCGCGAGCACCGGCTCGCCGAGGCGCCGGGCGTGCTGCTCAACGCCCCCGCCGACGAGCACCGCCCGGCCGACGACGCGCCGCCGCCGGACCTGCGGGCCGAGTGCGGGATCGCCCCCGAGGTGCCGCTGCTGGTCTACAGCGGCGCGGCGGCCCCGCAGCGCGGGCTGGACACCCTGGTCGAGGCGTTACCGCGGCTGCCGGGCGTGCACCTCGCACTGGTGGTGAACCCGGCGCTGCGGTACGTCGAGCGGCTCGCCGGACGGGCCGCCCGGCTCGGCGCCGCCGACCGGCTGCACGTGCTGCCGTACGTGCCGCACTGGCAGGTGGTGCCGTTCCTGTCCGGCGCCGACGTCGGCGTGATCCCGATCCACCGCTGGCCCAACCACGAGATCGCCCTGATCACCAAGTTCTTCGAGTACGCGCACGCGCGGCTGCCGGTGGTGGTCAGCGACGTGCGGACCATGGCGGCGACGGTGCGGGAGACCGGCCAGGGCGAGGTCTTCCGGGCCGGCGACGTCGACGACCTCGTCCGCGCGGTGACCGCCGTGCTGGCCGACCCCGCCCGGCACCGCGCCGCGTACGACCGGCCGGGCCTGCTCGCCGCCTGGACCTGGTCGGCGCAGGCCGAGGTGCTGGAGGCGGCGTACCGCCGGCTGCTGCCCGACGCCCCGCCCCCGCCCGACACGGACCCGTCCGCATCGTCGACTTCCCGAGGAGCGCTCCGGTGCCCACCCCAGACGTGAGCGTCGTCATCCCGGTCTACAACACCCGGCCCTACCTGCGGGCCTGCCTAGACTCGCTGCTGCGCCAGACGATCGGCCGCGACCGCCTGGAGATCGTGGCGGTGGACGACGGCTCCACCGACGGCAGCGGCCGGCTGCTGGACCGGCTCGCCGCCCGCCACCCCGGCACCGTGACGGTGCTCCACCAGGCCAACTCCGGCGGCCCGGCCGCACCCTGCAACCGCGGCCTGGAGGTGGCGACCGGCCGGTACGTCTTCTTCCTCGGCTCCGACGACCACCTCGGCCCCGAGGCCCTGGAGCGGCTGGTCGCCGCCGCCGACCGGTACGGCTCGGACGTGGTCCTCGGCAAGGTGGTCGGGGTGAACGGCCGGCACGTCTTCTCCGACGTCTTCGCCGCCGGCAACGCGGTCGACGTGAGCCTGTTCGACTCCGCGCTGCCCTGGTCGCTGGCGAACACCAAGCTGTTCCGCCGGGACCTCGTGGACCGGCTCGGGCTGCGCTTCCCCGAGGACATGCCGGTGCTCAGCGACCAGCCGTTCACGCTGGCCGCCTGCTACCACGCCCGGCGGATCTCGGTGCTCGCCGACTACGACTACTACCACGCGGTGCGCCGCCTGGACGCCCGCAACATCACCTACCACAGCCGCGTCGACCAGCGCCTGGTCAGCGTGGAGCGGCTGTTCGCCTTCGTGGCCGGGCTGATCCCGGCCGGGCCGCGGCGGGACGCGGTGCTGCGCCGGCACGTCGGGCTGGAGCTGGCCAACCTGGTCGGCGACGACTTCCGCCGCCTGGACCGCGCCGCGCAGGAGCGGGTGCACGCGGCGGTGCGCCGCCTCGTCGAGCGGTACGTCACCGACGGGCTCCGCGACCGCCTCGACATCGAGGCCCGCCTGCGGCTGGGCGCGGTGACCGCCGGGGGCGTCGACGAGCTGCTGGCGATCATCGACCAGGACGCCGAGCGGGGCGTCCCGGCCACGGTGGTGGCCGACGGCCGCTGGCACGCCGGCTACCCGGGCGCGCCGGCCGACTGGACCGACGTCACCGAGGTACGCGCCGACTGGCTGGCCCGGCTGGACACCGTGACGGTGAGCTGGACGGACGGCCACACGCTCGCGGTGACCACGCGCAGCCCGTACCCCCGCTTCGCCGCGGAGGCGGGGCCGGTGCGGCTGGTGGCCGGCCCGGTCACCGGCACCACCCTGCTGGACGCCACCGACCCGACCGGCCGGACGGTGCGGACCGACTTCCCGGTCGAGCGGCTCCTGGCCGGCAGCGCGGCCAGCGGCCAGCGCCACCCGGTGCGCGCGGAGGTCGACGGGGGCCACGGCCGGGGCAGCGCCCCGGTCCGCGCGCCCCGGCTCGCCGCCGGCCGCCCCCGGCTACTGCGCCAGGGCGCCCGCCTGTACGGGATCGCCGCGACCGTCGACCCGCGCAACGGCCAGCTCGTGCTGTCGGTGGTGCCGGTGACCGCCGGGCAGCTGGTCAGCCGCCTGCGCCGGCGGTGGCGGCGGACCGCGCCGGCCGCCGCCCGCCCGGTGCCGTCGCCGGCGCGGCCGGCGGGCGCCCCGGCGCCGCTCCACCCGACGAACCACGCCGAGCCGGCCCCCAGCCAGGTGGGTCAGCTCACCGTCGCGTCCTGAGCCGCGGACCCGGTCGCTCGCGGCGGCCTCAGAGCGGGCGGGGGTGCGGCTGGTCGAGGGCCATGGGCACCCGGAGGTAGGTGGTGCCGCGCAGGTCCAGCCAGGCCTGGTCGGGGGCGCGGACCAGGCGCAGCATCACCTCGGTGCACGCCGGGCAGCGTCCGATCAGCCCGGGCGCGTGCGAGTAGACGTGCAGCCCCGCCACGGGGCCGGTCGTGCCGCAGTGGTCGCAGCGCCCGATGGCGGAGCTCAGGTCGACCGCGAAGATGTCGCGCAGCGGCCCGTCGAGCATGTTGCCGTCCAGGTAGGACATGTCGGTCATGCGCTCTCCTCGGGTGGTCAGCCGGTCGGGCCGAACCGCTCGGTCTTCACCCGCCGGGTCGGATGGCCCAGCCCGACCAGCAGGTCCGCCACGGTCTCCACGAAGCCGGTGGGGCCGCAGACGTAGCAGAGCGGCTCCAGATCGGGCGGCCAGCCGTGGGTGTTCACATCGGCCAGGCCGATCCGGTGCGGCTCCCCCCGCCAGCCCTCCGGCGCCGCCCGGGTGTAGACGTACGCGACGTCGAGGCCCTGGTCCTCCCGGGTGCGGCGGCGCAACTCGTCGGCGTAGATGACGTCGTCGGGGGTGCGCACCGAGTAGATGAGCCGGAACGGCGCCCGGCTGCCGGCGGCCCGCCGGGCCCGGACCATCGCCATCAGCGGCACCACCCCGGAGCCGCCGGCGACCAGCAGCACCGGCGCGGTCTCGTCGGTGCGCCAGACGAACCAGCCGCCGACCGGCCCGCGCACCTCCACCGGGTCGCCCTCGGCGTAGGTGTCGGTGAGGTACGGCGACACCTCCCCGTCGGGTACCCGCTGCACGGTCACCGCGATCCGCTCCCCCTCGGCCGGCCCGGCCAGGGAGTACGAGCGGGCCGCCTGGTAGCCGTCGGCGGCGGTGAGCCGGATGTCGAGGTGCTGCCCGGGCTCGTGCCCCGGCCAGCCGGGCACGTCCAGCACCAGGGTCTGCGCGCTCGGTGTCTCGACCCGCCGCTCCACCAGCCGGGCGACCCGCCAGGTCAGGGGGGCGACCATCCGGGCGCCGGTCGTCGGGGCGGCCACCTCAGTCGCCCTGGTAGCGCTGCTCGCGCCACGGGTCGCCGTAGTCGTGGTAGCCGGCGGTCTCCCAGAAGCCCGGCTGGTCGTCGACGAACAGCCGGACCCCGCGCACCCACTTGGCCGACTTCCAGAAGTAGAGGTGCGGCACGAGCAGCCGGGCCGGGCCGCCGTGCTCGGCCGGCAGCGGGCCGCCCTCGTAGGTGTGGACCACCCAGGCCCGGCCGCCCCGCAGGTCGTCCAGCGGCAGGTTCGTGGTGTAGCCGCCGTACGAGTGGGCCAGCGCGTACCGGGCGGTGGTGTCGACGCCGTCGAGCAGGGTGTCCAGCGAGACCCCCTGCCAGTCGGTGCCCAGCTTCGACCAGCGGGTGACGCAGTGGATGTCCACGTGCGGCGTCTCCTGCGGCAGGCCCATCAGCTCGTCCCAGGACCAGCGGTACTCGGCGCCCGTCTCCGTGGTGAGCACGAACTCCCAGGTGTCCAGGGGCACCCGGGGCGTCGGCCCGGCGGAGAGCACCGGGAAGTCCTCGGTGAGGTACTGGCCCGGCGGCAGGGCCGGTTCTGCCGTACGGGGCCGGCCCTGAAAGCCTGGCGAGACGATTCCCACGCGTCAGTCGTACCACCTGGGGCGGGTCGGCACCACGGGTTCGGCCGGGAGCCGCCGCGCCGGGTGACCGGCGCGGCGGCCGGGATCAGCGCCGCTCGGCGACCACGGCCTCCTCGCCCGTGGCGCGGTCGCGGGTGGCCCGCAGGCTGGTCAGCGTCACGATCACCAGGATGCCGATGATGACGCCGAGCGAGGCCAGGGTGGGGATCTGCGGCACCCCGGGCCAGATGCCGTGCGCCCAATGCAGGCCCAGCTTGAGGCCAATGAAGGCCAGGATGGCGGCCAGGCCGTAGCTGAGGTGCACGAGGCGGCTCAGGGCGGCGTGCAGGACGAAGTAGAGCGCCCGCAGGCCGAGCAGGGCGAAGGCGTTGGTGGCGAAGACCAGGTAGGGGTCCTCGGTGATGCCGTAGACGGCGGGCACCGAGTCGACGGCGAAGACCACGTCGGTGGCGAGCACGGCCACCACCACGAGGGCGAACGGGGTGAGCGCCCGCCGGCCGTCCCGCCGGACGGTCATCTTCGGACCGTGGTACTCGTCGACCACCGGCATGACCTTGCGGAGCAGCCGGACCGACCGCATCTTGTCGATGTCGACCTCCTGCTCGTGCCCGGTGAGGGCGTCGCGCAGCAGCTTGACCGCGGTGGCGACCAGGATGAGCGCGAAGAGCAGGAAGGCGAAGTCGAGGGTCTGCAGGGCGGCGGCGCCCAGGGCGATGAAGATCGCGCGCAGCACCAGCGCGCCGGCGATGCCGTAGAGCAGCACCCGCTGGGCCAGCACGGCGGGCACCGCGAACGCGGCCAGCAGCAGCATGAAGACGAAGAGGTTGTCGACCGAGAGCGACTTCTCCACCAGGTAACCGGTGAGATACTGGACGCCCTGCTCCGAGCCGTAGCGACCCCACACCCAGGCGCCGAAGGCCAGCGGCAGGGCGACGTAGAAGGCCGACCAGCCCAGCGCCTCCTTCAGGGAGACCTCGTGCGGCTTCCGGGTGACCAGGAAGTCCAGCACCAGCAGCGCGAGCACGCCGGCGATGGTCACCGCCCACAGGGTGGGGGTGCCCACCGACGACAACTCGGCGGCTGACAGGTACGACAACTCGGTCATGGAGCCTCCTCGAACACGGTGCCATGTCCGAGGTCTCCTTCACCCACCGATCGTGGGCAACCACCCGAGGCGGACCCGGGGCCCGCCGTACTGACCGGAATGGTTCGTGGGAAGTACTCCCCTCGCGGCTCCAAGGTTAGGGCAACCTCAACCCGCGCGCCAAGTCTCGACGCGGATGATTGCCCTGGTCAACCGCTGTGCGGGGCGGTCGGGCGTGGTGCCCCGCCGGCCGGGGCCCTATGGTGGCGCGATGAGCAGTCAGGGGCCGCTGACCGGCGTACGGGTGATCGAGCTGGCCGGTATCGGCCCCGGGCCGTTCGCCGCCATGATGCTCGCCGACCTCGGCGCGGACGTGGTGCGGGTGGACCGGATCGGCGGCGGCGGCTTCGGCGACGTCCCGGGCGACCTGCTGAACCGCAACCGCCGGTCGGTCGCCGTCGACCTCAAGACGCCCGAGGGACGCGAGGTGGTGCTGGCCCTGGTCGCCGGGGCGGACGCGCTGATCGAGGGCTTCCGGCCCGGGGTCACCGAGCGGCTCGGCCTCGGCCCGGACGACTGCCGCGCCGCGAACCCCCGCCTGGTGTACGGGCGGATGACCGGCTGGGGGCAGGACGGCCCGCTCGCCCACACGGCCGGCCACGACATCGACTACCTGGCGCTGACCGGCGCGCTGCACGGCGTCGGCCGGGCCGGCGAACGCCCGGTGCCGCCCATGAACCTGCTCGGCGACTTCGGCGGCGGCGGGATGATGCTGGCCCTCGGCGTCGTGGCGGCGCTGTACGCGGTCCGCGCCGGCGCCCCCGGCCAGGTGGTCGACGCGGCCATCGTGGACGGCGTGTCGGTGCTGTCCACCCAGATCCACGCGCTGCGCCGCGCCGGCATGTGGCAGGACCCGCGCGGGGTGAACCTGCTCGACGGCGGCGCGCCCTTCTACGACACCTACGAGTGCGCCGACGGGCGGCACCTCGCGGTCGGCGCCCTGGAGCCGCGGTTCTACGACGAGCTGGTCCGGCTCACCGGTTTCCCGCTCGACGGCGACGAGGCCCCGGACCGGTACGACCCGGCGAACTGGCCGGCGCTGCGGGCGGCCTGGGCCCGGCTGTTCCGCACGCGCACCCGGGACGAGTGGGCCGCGCTGCTGGCCGGCTCGGACGCCTGCGTGGCGCCGGTGCTCGACTGGGCCGAGGCCCCGGAGCACCCGCACCTGGCCGCCCGGGAGGTCTTCGTCGCGCCCGACGGGGTTCCCCAGCCGGCCCCCGCGCCGCGCTTCTCGGCCACCCCCACCTCGGTACGCCGGCCGCCGCCGCGGCCCGGTGAGCACACCGACGAACTGCTGGCCGAGGCCGGGCTCGACACCGCCCGGATCGCCGCCCTGCGCGCCGCCGGAACGGTCGCCTGACGGCCGGCCGGGTCAGCGGCGGGTGGCGCCGGGCGCCAGGGCGGGTTCCACCATGTCCCGGTAGTCGCGGGGCATCTGGACCACGACGTCGTCGAACTCCCCGCCGGTGACCGCCTCGCGCAGGGTGACGAACACCGCGCACACCGCCTCCCGGGCGAGGTTGCCGTCCACCCCGGCGCGCCGGCTCACCCGGGCCACGAACTCGGCCGCGCCGAACCGGTCCGCCGCCTCGGTGGCCGGGTGCGGTTTGAGCACCCGTTGCAGCTCCTTCGGCAGCTGTGCGGCGAGGTCCAGCACCTCGCCCCCGGTCAGCCGCTCGGTCAGCGTCTCCAGCGTGGCCCGCGTCAGCTCGGCGGCCCGCTCCGGCGCCGTCCGGGCCCGTTCGGACACCCGGTCGACGAAGGTCTCGTAATCCATCGGTGTACCCCCTCAGGGCTGCTCACGCGCCCCGGGCGTACCCGCCGGGGCGGGTCGGAAACGGTCGCATTTTCCGCGCCGGAGGGCGCGTGACCGGCCCGGTGCCGGGTAACCGCCGCCGGTCGTGACCGCAACTACAGGCGCGAGGAGCCCCACCCATGGCGAGTTACACCGACGTCCTCGAGTATCTGTCCGCGCTGGACTACCCGGCCGGCAAGGACGACGTCATCCAGGAGGCCGAACGGGAGGGTGCGCCGCCGGAGGTGTTGAAGGCGCTGCGGGCGCTGCCGCCGGTGGACTACGCCAACGGCACCGAGGTGGCCCGCTCGGCGGGCATCGACGCCGCCCCCGAGGTGGGCCGCTCCCAGCGCGCCGCGCAGGCCCGGGAGCCGCACACGCGGGTTTCGCAGCACCTGCGCGGCATCTGACCCCGTCCGGTGCCCCGCCCGACGGCCGAGCGGGTCCACGAGCACGTCCCGGCGGCGGTCCAGCTCGTGGTGATCGCGTTGGTCGGCGTCTTCGCCGCCGCTGCCGCCGCCGTCATGCTCACGCCGGCCCTCGCTCCGCTCGTCGGCTGGGACGGCGCCGCGTTGAGCTGGCTCGTCCTCCAGTGGGGGCGGCTGTCCCGGCTGGACGCGGTCCGGACCGCGCGGTTGGCGAAACTGGAGGACCCCAACCGGGCGACGCGCGACGCCCTGCTGCTGGCCGCCTGCCTGGCCAGCCTGCTGGCGGTCGGCCTGGTGCTGACCACCGCGCACAACGTCCCGCCCGGACTGCCGCGGGACCTCTACGGGGGGCTCGGTGTGCTGAGCATCGTGGTCTCCTGGTTCGTCGTACACACCGTCTTCACCACCCGGTACGCCCGGCTGTACTACAGCGGCGAGCCGGGCGGGATCGACTTCCACCAGACCGAGCCGCCCTGCTTCTCCGATTTCGCGTACGTCGGCTTCACGGTCGGCGCGACCTTCCAGGTCTCCGACACCGACCTGTGCAGCTCCGAGATGCGCCGTACGGCGCTGCGGCACCTGCTGCTGTCCTACCTGTTCGGCGCGGTCATCATCGCCGCCACGGTGAACCTGCTCGCCAGCCTCGCCCAGTGACCGCCCCCTCAAGCAGGCGGGCGCCCCGGGTCACGAACCGCGACCTGGGGCGCCACGCAGCACCTGTCCCCGCCGGTCCGCGCCCGAACCGGGTCGCGACCGACAGGCGGTGGATGTTCGCCCGAACCGGGCGGGCATCGCTGCCACGATCATCATACGACAGGGCATCAGCCGAACGGGTGAGTATCGCGTTATTGTGGCCCGCGGCACGTCCCGCTCCCGACGACTCCAGCTCGGCGCGTCATCCGCCGCGCCGCGACCGGGAACCGTCGGCCGTCACCTCGGCGTACCGCTTCTCCAGATCCACCCGGGCCAGCGCCCCGACCAGCCAGGCCAGGCGCTCCGACTCGCCGCTCCCGGCCAGCCCGGCCAGGTCGTCGGCGGAGCGGCCCAGCCCCAGCCGGCGGGCCGCCGCGAGCGCCCGCCGGTCGGCCACCGGCGCCACCTCGCGCCACACCGCCTGCACCTCCCGCAGGAACAGGTCCGCGACCTCGTCGTCCACACCGGGCAGCGCGGTCAGCAACCGCCGCTCCCGGCCCGCATCCTGGTGCGCCTCGGTGCGCAACCGGCGCAGGTCCCCCCGGTACGCGTCGACTAGGTTCTGCGCCAGGTCACCGAGCGTGGCGCTTAGCGCGTCCACGTCACCGCGCTGCCCCGCGGCACGCAGCACGCGGACCCGGTCGGCGTGCAACGAACGGGCCAGCCGGGCGGCGCTGTCCCAGCCGGCGTCCCGCAGCCCCGTCGCCGCGTCGATCGCCTTGTGGAAGTCGCCCCGCCGGGCGAGCAGAACGGACAGGTAGAGCACCTGGAACAGCTGGGACGGGTTGTTCGTGACCCGGAACCCGTACCGTTCGGCGAACCCCCGCCCGTCCCCGGCGAGCCGGCGGACCAGCCGCTTCTTGTCCTCGACACTGGAAATCGCACTGGTGGTGGGCATGCCCGCCGTCTACCCGGGGCGGGCCGGGGCATTCAGCCGACCATGCCGCCGCGCCGGTCCCGCGCCTTGAGCCGGGTGGTGGGCAGCGCCGGGGCGGGCAGCGGAGGCGCCGCGTCGTCGGCGACCGTGCCGAACCGCCGGCCCGCCATCCAGTCCTCGCGGGCGGCCACGACCTCCTCGTGCGACCGGCCCACGAAGTTCCACCACATCACCAGCGGCTCCTCGAACGGGGTGCCGCCGAGCAGCAGCAGCCGGCTGCCGGGGGCGGCCCGCAGGGTCAGCGCGTCCCGGCCGGCGCCCAGGTAGAGCAGCGCGCCGGGGGCGAAGGCCACGCCGTCCACCTCGGCGGAGCCGGACATGGCGAGCAGCCCGTACTCGAAGTCGCGGCGCAGCGGCAGCGTGGCCGGCGCGGGGCCCCGGACCTCGAGCTGCGCGCCGACCAGCGGCGTGTGCACCACGGCCGGGGAGCGTTCCCCGCCCACCTCGCCGACGAGCAGGGTGACGTCCAGGTCGCCGTCGCGCCACCGGGGCAGCTCGGCGTGGTGGGCGAAGTCGGCCGCGCCGGCCCGCGCGGGGTCCGGCAGCGCCACCCAGAGCTGCACGCCGTGCATCACCGGCGGATGCACGAGGGGTGAGCGTTCCGAGTGGGCGATGCCGTGCCCCGAGGTCATCACGTTGAGCTGGCCGGGCCGGATCGGCTGGACGTTGCCCAGGCTGTCCCGGTGCAGGATCTCCCCGTCGAGCAGCCAGGTGACCGTCTGCAGCCCGGTGTGCGGGTGCGGCGGCACCTCCATGCCGGGGCGCTCGGCCACGTCGTCCGGTCCGAAATGGTCGACGAAGCACCACGCACCGACCAGCCGCCGCTGCCGCTGCGGCAGCAGCCGGCGCACCGTCGTGTAGCGCCCCAACGGCACGTCGTGGCCGGGCAGCAGCACGCTGCCCGGGTCGGTGGAACCCACGCCAGGTGGGAGGGTCTGCGCGGGCAGGGATTCGGTACGGTCCACCGCCCGACTGTACGCTCAGCCGACCGCGACGCTCACGGCGTTCCCCCTGCTCAGCCTGCTGCGACACGCACCGCGCTCGCGCCGCTCAGCCTGCCGAGACGTTCACCGTGTTCGCGCCGGCTGTCAGGTCGAGGTCGAGTCGGTCCCGGGCCCCGTCCCAACCGGCTGAGCTGACGAGCTGGCCGGCGGCCACCCCGGTGCGGCGGACGTCGTACACGGCCACCGAGCCGGCGCCGGCCGCGACCCGGACCCGGGCCGGCGACCCGCCGGGAACGGTCACGGTCAGCTCGCTGACGCCGCCGCTCACCCGTACGGTCAGCGTGCCGCGCAACGGGGGTAGCCGCAGGCCGGTCCGGGACGCCCCGCCGGCCAGCTCGATACCGGCCAGCCGGGCCGAACCCAGGTCGAGCTGCTGCTCGCTGACCCCGCCGGTCAGGCGCAGCCGCCAGGTCACCCGGGAGTTGAGCACCACCTCCACGGCGGCCGGACCCGACCGGGCGTTGCCCTGGACGCGCAGCCGGACCAGGTCTCCGGTCACCTCGGGCCGCGGGGTGACGCCCGCACCGTCCGGCGCGCCGACCCGGTACAGGTCGTCGCCGAGGTCGGCGGCCCGCAGGGTGAAGCTCGCGAGGGGGTCGACCAGCTCGAAGTCGGCCTGCCGCCGCTCGCCGCGCGGGGCGGTGAGCGTCTCCTCGGCCGCGGTGGTCACGCCGCCCGGCTGACGGCCCTCACCCGCCGGGGGCCGGTGACCGTCGGCGGGGGTCAGCTCCGGCGGCGTGGACCTGTGGCCCTCGGCCGGCGCCGGATCGCGGCACACCGAGGGCGTGGGATCGTGGCACACCGTGGGCGTGGGCGGGTGGTTCCTCGCCTGCGGGGGCGCCTCGCCGGAGAAGACGATCCCGAGTCGGGTCGGGTGGGACAGCGTCACGACCACGGCCGCCACGCCGAGCGCCACCACCAGCACGGCGGCGGCGGCCAGCAGGCGGGTGGTTCGGGACCATCCCGACCCGGTCGGCTCGGTGTCGGTCATGGTCGTCCCCTCTCGCCGGTCCCCGTCGGCTGATACGTCTCCGTTCCGGGCGCAGTTCATTCCTCGGAGACGCCGCTGGCCGGCACCCCGTCGGGGGTGCCGGCCAGCGGTCGGTTCTGTTTGGGTCAGCTGTTCCAGTGCTGGGCGACGATGTCGGTGGCCTGCTGCTCCCACTGGGCGTAGGCGTCCGGGTAGGCCGAGACCTGCACGGTCTGCGCGGCCTCGGTCAGCGGCATGGTCTCCCAGCCGTCGACCTGCTTCAGACCCTTCTCGAAGGCCAGGGTCGCGTACTCGGGGTTGGTGATCTGCTCCGGCGTACCCCAACCACTGGAGGGGCGCTGCTGGAACAGGCCCAGCGAGTCGTGGTCGTTGGCGTCGCCGAGGTGGCCGAGGTTCTCCAGCTTCGACTCCTGCAGGCTCGTGGCGATCGAGATCACCGCGGCCCGCTCGGGCAGACCGGCCTTCTTCGTCGCCGCGATGATCGCCTTCGCGTTCGCGAGCTGCTCGTCGTTCAGGTCGATGTGGGACTGGGCGCCCTGCACGGTCGCCACGGCGGCCGGCTTGCCCTCGACGGGGCGGGCGTCAGCGTGGGCGGCGACCGGACCGGCGAAGACACCACCGGTGAAGGCCAGACCAGCAATACCCAGCACACTCTTACGCAGCATCGTGTTCATGGGGGATGGCTCCATTCGCGGGTCGGCGCACCACCACACCGACCGGGGGGGTCGGCTCTTAGCTGGTGGGCGCAAGCACCGTCAGGCGCTCAAGAAAGTCTCAAGGGGGATCATCCAGCGGACGGGGCGGGGGCCTCTTCGTCGCGCCGGGACCATGTACAACGACCGACCAACCACCATCATTCCCGGGGGCCGGGCACGGGTAGCGGGGCGGGGCGGCCCCGTCGGGCGGGGCGTGGTCCTCGGTCGTGCACCGGGTATAACGACCCCCACCCACCCGGCATTCCACCGCCGGGATGCCGCCGGTCACCCCGCGAACCGGACACCACACCCAAGGCAGGACGGTCGGTGGAACGGTATGGGTGTATCCCGGCACCGGAGACACCCACAGCATTCCACTCACCGCCCGCGTCAGCGCCCGAAACGGACATCCACCCCAGCCTGGGGCTGCCCCTGTCGGCGCAGCGTGATGCCGAGGGATGCATCGACGCGGCGGCCCCCACCCCACCCACGGGCCACCCAGCCACCCGCCCACCCAGCCCCGCCCGCTTTGCTCTGCAGCCATCCACGCACCACCTCCGCTCCGCGCCCGCTGCGTCGATGGCTGCAGAGCAAAGGCGGTGGTGGGGCACCTGTCGACCCGGCGGCACCTGCCGCGTTGCCTGGAGGCGGCAGCCCCGGTGCTGTTGGCGGCGTCCAGCCGCGCGGGCGTCCCTCGCCCGCCTCCAGATCAACTCGTCGACCGCCACGGTGAACCGGACGACCGTGACGATCCGTACCCCGGGGCGGTGACGGCGACGAGGCCGGCGCCGGGACCGAAAGGGGCGTGTCCGTGATGCCGGAGACCGTCGAGACGGTGTTCGCGAACGTGGTCAAGCGGAACCCGGGTGAGCCCGAGTTCCATCAGGCCGTCCGGGAGGTGCTGGAGAGCATCGGGCCGGCCCTGGCCCGCCACCCCGAGTACGCGCACGCGTGCGTCATCGAGCGGATCTGCGAGCCGGAGCGGCAGGTCATCTTCCGGGTGCCGTGGGAGGACGACCACGGCCGGGTCCGGGTGAACCGCGGTTTCCGGGTGGAGTTCAACAGCGCGCTGGGCCCGTTCAAGGGCGGGCTGCGGTTCCACCCGTCGGTCTACCTGGGGATCGTGAAGTTCCTCGGTTTCGAGCAGATCTTCAAGAACGCGCTGACCGGCCTGCCGATCGGCGGCGGCAAGGGCGGGGCGGACTTCGACCCGAAGGGCCGCTCGGACCGGGAGGTGATGCGGTTCTGCCAGAGTTTCATGACCGAGCTGTACCGGCACATCGGCGCGCAGACCGACGTGCCGGCCGGGGACATCGGGGTGGGTGGCCGGGAGATCGGCTACCTGTTCGGCCAGTACAAGCGGATCACCAACCGGTACGAGTCGGGTGTGCTGACCGGCAAGGGGCTGGCGTACGGGGGCGCGCAGGTGCGGCGGGAGGCTACCGGTTACGGGGCGGTCTTCTTCGCCGAGGAGATGCTGAGGCAGACCGGGGACAGCCTGGACGGCAAGCGGGTGGTGGTCTCCGGTTCGGGCAACGTGGCCATCTACGCGATCGAGAAGGTGCACCAGCTCGGCGGCACGGTGGTGGCCTGCTCCGATTCGGACGGCTACGTGCTGGACGAGAAGGGCATCGACCTGGCCCTGCTCCGTGAGCTGAAGGAGGAGCGCCGGGCCCGGCTCGACGACTACGTGCGGCACGTGCCGCACGCCGTGGCGGTCTCCGGTCGTACCGTCTGGGAGGTGCCCTGCGATCTGGCGCTGCCCTGCGCGACGCAGAACGAGATCGGCGGCGCGGAGGCCGCGGCGCTGGTCGCCGGCGGCTGTGTCGCGGTGGTCGAGGGGGCGAACATGCCCACCACGCCGGAGGCGGTGCGGATCCTGGGCCGGGCCGGGGTGCGGTTCGCCCCGGGCAAGGCCGCGAACGCCGGCGGGGTGGCGGTGAGCGCCCTGGAGATGCAGCAGAACGCCAGCCGCGACTCGTGGACGTTCGCCCAGTCGGAGCAGCGGCTGCGCGAGACGATGCGGGACATCCACGCCCGCTGCTGGGCCACCGCGGAGGAGTACGGCCTGCCGGGCGACTACGTGGCCGGCGCGAACATCAACGGCTTCCGGCGGGTGGCGGAGGCGATGCTGGCGCACGGCCTGGTGTGAGCGGCCACTGTGGGCGGACCGGCCGAATCTGGCTGACCGTTCGGTCAGTCAACGATTGACAGGCTTCGAGGCCCGTCCTAGGTTCAGGGCGCTACCGGCCGGTAGGCATCCGTCCCGCCTGGCCGCCCCGGTCCGGGGCGGCACCCGTCCCCGGGGGAGCACCGATGCTGACCTCATCCACCCGCTTCCTGCGCCGGCTGCTCGCCGTCGGCGCGACCCTCACCCTCGCGGTCGGCCTCGCCGGCGCCGCGCCCGCCGTCGCCGCCGCGCGCGACGACGGCACCCAGCCACTGCCCGGCTACACCATCAGCAATCCGCCGTTGGCACCACTGGTGATCGACGGCGCCACCACCACCGTCCGGCAGGGCGTGCACGCGCACACCGGCTTCATCATCGAGACCCCCGCCAGGTGGAACGGCGACCTGGTGATGTGGGCGCACGGCTACCGCGGCCAGGGCACCGTGCTCTCCCCCGAGCCGCCCGCCTACGACCTGCGGCAGCGGATGTTGGCGCAGGGGTACGCGTGGGCGTCGTCCTCCTACGACCGCAACGGCTACGACATCCGCTCCGGCGTGCTCGGCACCCGCGAGCTGGCCGACTTCTTCGCCGACACGGTGAAGCGGCCGAGGCGGGTGCTCATCGCCGGCGTCTCGATGGGCGGGCACATCATCGGCCGCTCCCTGGAGCAGTACCCGGGCTACTACGACGGCGCGCTGCCGATGTGCGGGGTGCTCGGCGACCAGGAGCTGTTCGACTTCTTCCTCGACTACAACCTGGTCGCGCAGGCTCTCGCCGGGGTGCGCGCGTACCCGACGCCGGACGACTACCTGACCAACGCGGTGCCGCGGATCCAGATGGCGCTCGGGCTCGCCGACCTGAAGCCGGGCGGCCCGGACACCACCAACGACCTCGGCAAGCAACTGCGGGCCATCACGGTCGAGCGGTCCGGCGGCCCGCGGCCCGGCGCCGACGCCGCCTTCGCGGTCTGGAAGGACTTCCTGTTCAGCATCACCGTCACCGACGGCGGGGACTCTCCCGCCCAGCGCCCGGGCCAGCTCGCCACGAACCTGCTCACCCGGTACTCCCCGAACAGCCCTTGAACGTCAACGCCACGGTGCAGCGGGTCGCGCCGGAGAATCTGTGGCAGCGGCTGTCCCCGACGCTGACCGAGGTGCCGCGGATCAGCGGCCGACCCACCGTGCCGGTGCTCACCCTGCACGACCTGGGCGACCTGTTCGTGCCGTTCGGGATGGAGCAGGCGTACGCCCGGGACGTCGCGTGGCACGGCCGCAGCCGGCTGGTCGTGCAGCGGGCGATCCGGGCCGCGCAGCACTGCGAGTTCAGCCCGGCCGAGGCCGGCGCCGCCTGGGACGACCTGGTCTCCTGGGTACGCACCGGCAAGCGCCCGGCCGGCGACGCGGTCACCGATCGGAAGGCGGTGGCGGCGCCGGACTTCGGCTGCCGGTTCAGCGACCCGGCCGCCTGGACAGCCGGCTCCGGAACCCGTCGCCTGTACGCGCCCTGCTGACCGCCCGTCCAACCCGCCGCTGGCCGGCACCCCGCGTCCCGGGGTGCCGGCCAGCGGTCCGTCAGCTCGGCAGCGTCAGCGGTCCTCGGGCTCCTCGGGGGTCCACCAGCCACCCCGGTACAGGGTGCCGCGGGGCGGCTCGGCCGGGGCGGGGCGGGGGCGGCGCGCCCGGCGTACCCGGCTGAACACGAACCAGCCGACCGCGCCCACGCAGACCACGATGACCACGTTCTGCAGCGTCCCGACGTACGCCTCCACGACGTGCCAGTTCTCGCCGAGCAGGTAGCCGGCCAGCACGAACGCGCTGTTCCAGACGAGGCTGCCCAGCGTGGTGAAGAGCAGGAAGACCGGCACGGGCATCCGTTCCACGCCGGCCGGGATGGAGACGAGACTGCGGAAGATCGGAATCATCCGGCCGAAGAACACCGCCTTGACGCCGTGCCGGAGGAACCACGCCTCGGTGCGGTCGACATCCTCCAGTTTGACCAGTGGCAGCCGGCCCACGAGGGCCCGCATCCGGTCCCGGCCGAGGGCCGCGCCGATCTGGTAGAGGGCCAGCGCTCCCAGCACCGACCCGAGCGTCGTCCACGCGATGGCCCCGATCAGGCTCATCCGCCCCTGGCTGGCCGTGAACCCGGCCAGCGGCAGGATCACCTCGCTGGGGATGGGCGGGAAGAGGTTCTCCAGGGCCACCGCGAGGCCGGCCCCGGGGCCGCCGAGCCGTTCGACCAGGCCGGTGACCCAGCCGACGGGTCCTTCGCCGGCCGGCTCCGCGGCGCGCGGGGCCGCCACCCGGGGACCGACGAGGAGTTGCGCGTTTCCGATCATCCGACAACGTTACGAGGGGACGGGACCGGCGACCACGAAAACCTCCGCGGGCGGGTCGTGGTTCGCCGTCCGGCCCGGACCGGCGGCGTCGGCCCGGTGACCTACGGTGGGGCGGTGGGGCGGCCGGGCCCCGGGGGGCGGGGAGCCGATGACGGGCAGCATGCCGGGTGGGCGGGGACGACCCGGGACGACGGGTGGCGGACCGGTGATCGGGCGGGTGGTGCGCATCCGGCGTTACCCGGTCAAATCGCTGCTCGGTGAGGACCTCGACGCCGCCGCCGTGGACGAGGCCGGGTTGGCCGGGGACCGGCGGCTGGCCCTGCTGCACCGGGAGACCGGGCGGGTGGCGAGCGCCAAGAACCCGTACCGGTGGCGGGCGCTGACCACGCTGGCGGCCACGGGCGGCGACGGCGCGGTGCGGATCACGCTGCCCGACGGCCGCAGCGTGTCGGCCGGCGACGACGGGGTGGACGACGTGCTCTCCACGCTGCTCGGCGAGCCGGTGACGCTGATCGACACCCCGCCGCCGGACGCGGTGCTCGAACGGTCCCGCCCCGAGGAGGTGCTCGCCGCCGGGGTGGCCGTGCCGGTGCCCGTGGAGGAGGGGCGGCTCGGGGGCGCGGCGCCGCCGGGCGGCTTCGTCGACTTCGCCCCGGTGCACCTGCTGACCACCGCGACGCTGCGCCGGGTCGGGGCGGAGCTGCCGTCCGGCGCGGTGGACCCGGTGCGCTACCGGCCGAACCTGGTGCTGGACACCGCCGGCGCCGGGTTCGAGGAGAACGACTGGCCGGGTCGGGAGCTGCGGGTCGGCGCCGAGCTGGTGCTGCGGGTGCTGGCGCCGACACCCCGCTGCGCGGTGCCGACGCTGGCGCACGGCACGCTCCCCCGCGAGCCGGAGGCGCTGCGCGTACCGGCCCGGCTGAACCGGGTGGTGCCGCTGGACGGGATGGCGCCGCAGCCGTGCGTCGGCGCGTACGCGCAGGTGGTGCGCGCCGGGCAGGTCCGGGCGGGTGACCCGGTCCGGCTGACCTGAGCCGGGCGGCTCAGCCCTCGCCCCGACCGCCCTCGCGCAGACCCGCGTACGCGTCGAGCAGGTCCTGGAGGGCGGCGGCGGTGTCGTCGTCGAGCTTGCCGTCCTCGGCCAGGTCGTCGATCCGCTCACGCAGGTCCTCGGCCCGCTTGGCCCGGTCCCTGGGCTTGCCGCGGTCCAGTTGGGCGGCCTTCTCGCGCAGGTCGTTCGCGGTCTTCGGGTCGAGCCGGCCGTCGGCCACCGCCCCGTCGAGCACGTCGGCGAACTGCGCGGCGAGCTGGCGCAGGGTGACCGGCGCGGGCCGGGTGCCGGCCGGGCCGGAGGTGGCCGGCGCGGACGGCTCCGACGGGCCGGGCTCCTCGGCCGGTCCGGTGCCGGTCGAGGGACCGGTCGACAGCCCGACGACCGGCCCGGCGCCGGTCGTGGTGTCGGGGTCGTGGTCGAGCAGCAGCGTGCCGACCAGGGCGAGCAGCAGCACCACCCCGGCGGCGACGAGCACCCCGACGAGCCGGTTCGACCGGGCGGCCGGCCGCGCGGGCGGCGGCGGGACCGGGCGGGGCGCCCGCTCGATCAGCGTCGGCGGGTGCTCCGGCCGGGACACGGTGGGCAGGATCGCGGTGGGCGGGTCGGCCGGGCGGCCGGCGCCGAGCCGGGTGGCGAGCTGGGCGGCGGTGGGCCGGCGCGCCGGGTCCACGGCCAGGCAGGCCAGGGTGAGCTCGGCGACGTCGGCGGGCAGCCCGGGGATGCGCAGCGGCGGCACCGGGGGGCGGTGGGCCTGCACGTCGAGCACGTCGTCCCAGGTCTGCACGGGCAGCGGGGCGCGCCCGGTGAGGGTGCGGTAGAGCAGGGCGCCGAGGGCGTACACGTCGCTGGCCGGGTTCGCCGGGCCGGGGGTCATCCGTTCCGGCGCGAAGTACGCCGGGGTGCCCATCAGCAGTTCGCCGGTCTGCCCGGCGAGGGGGTGCCGCGGCCCGGCCAGGGTGGCGATGCCGAAGTCGAGAACTTTCGCCCCGGTCTCGGTGAGCATCACGTTGCCGGGCTTGATGTCGCGGTGCACCACGCCGATCCGGTGCGCGGCGGCCAGGGCGGCGGCGATCTGCCCGGCCAGCTGGACGGCCTCCGGCCAGGCGAGCGGCCCCGCGGTCAGCCGGTCGGTGAGGGTCTGGCCCTCGACCAGCTCCATGACCAGGTAGGGCACCACCGAGGCGTCGGGGAGGGTCGCCTCGCCGTAGTCGTACACCTGGGTCACGTGCGGGTGGGTGAGCCGCGCCGCGGCGCGGGCCTCGCGCTGGATGGTGGCGCGCAGCTGCGGGTCGGCGGCGAGCTGGGTGGCGAGGGCCTTGACCGCGACGGGGCGGTGCAGCACCTCGTCGTCGGCCCGCCACACCTCGGACATCCCGCCGAGCCCGATGCGCTCGCGCAGGACGTACCGGTCGTGCAGCCGGAGCGAGGGCGTGAACGGCGACATGGTGGTCCAGTGTGCCTGGCCGCAGGGGCGACGCACCAACCCGGTGCCCGGTTCCGCGCCGATCGGGCGCTTCTCGACCGAACGGGGCGCCGGCCGGGTGGTGCGGGCCACCCGGCCGGGCGGTCGACCGGGGTCAGGACCGGCAGCTGGGCATCGCGGCCGGGCGGGGCTCCATCCGGTCGGCGAGGCGGCGCAGGGCCGCCGCGGCGGCCAGCCGGGTGGGCGCCAGCCGGGGGGCGCGGGGCCGGTCGGGGCGGACCGGGGCGTCGGGGCGGGCGGAGTTCACGTGCCGCGTCACGGCGTCGACGGCGAGGACGAATCCGGTGGACTGTTCCATGGTCAACTCCTGGGGACGGGACCGGTGGAGGTCCGGATGACGAGGTCGGTGGGGAGCAGGAGGTGGCCGGCGGCCGGGTCGGCCGGCGGCTCCAGCAGCAGCGCGGCGGCGAGCCGACCCTTCTCCTCGGCCGGCTGCCGGACGGTGGTCAGCCCCGCGTCGGCGGCCTCGGCGACGTCGTCGAAGCCGGTGACCGAGAGGCCGGAATGCGGGCCGGCCGCGTCGAGCACGCCGAGCGCCAGCACGTCGGAGCAGGCCAGCACGGCCGTGGGCGGGTCGTCGCCGGCCAGCACCGGTGCGATGGCCGCGGCGGCGGCGGCTCGGCTGTTGCCGGCGGCGTTGACCACGGTGATCTCCGGCCAGGCGACGCCGACGGCGGCGAACGCGTCGGCGAACCCGCTGAGCCGGCCGTGGGTCGTGGGGCGGGGGGCGTCGCCGGGATCGGCCAGCCGCAGCGGCCCGGGCGGCGCGTCGGGCAGCACGGTGTCGCCGAGCAGGGCCACCCGCCGGTGCCCGAGGCCGGCGACGTGGGCGGCGACGGACCGGGCGGCGGCGCGCTCGTCGATGCCGACGAAGCGGTCGGCGGGGCCGGCCGCGGCGGGGGCGGTGGTGACGAGGGGCAGCCCCCGGTCCCGGATCGCCCCGAGCACGTGCTCCTCGTCGCCGACGCAGTAGACGCAGAAGCCGTCGACCGCGGCGTTGTCGACGGCGGCCCGGGCCCCTTCGCGGTCCCGGGGCAGGGGCACCAGCAGCAGGCTGGCGCCGTGCTGCTCGGCCACCTGCCCGACACCGGCGAGGAAGCGCACCGCGAACGGGTCGGTGAAGGCGTAGGACAGCTCGGAGGTGAACAGGACGCCGATCGCGCCGACGAAGCCGCGGCGCAGGGAGCGGGCGGTCGGGTCGGGGCCCGGGTAGCCGAGGCGGCGCGCGGCCTCGAGGATCTTCGTTCGCAGGGCCGCGGACAGCTGGTCGGGCCGGCTGTAGGCGTTGGAGACGGTGCTGCGGGAGACGCCCACCGCGTTCGCGACGTCCTGCAGGGTCGGCTTCACCGGTCTGCCCTTCTGGATCGATTCAGTACTGTATCGATTCAGAAGCTACTCCGCCGCTCGGCGGACGTCAATCGGAAACCGTCCCGGTCAGGCCGGGTAGAGCTCGTCCCGGATGCGGGCCAGCAGCTCGGGGGTGCGCTCGGGCGGCGCGGCCTCGCCGCACAGCCGCTCCATCGCGGTCCCGTAGTGGTCGAGGTCGTCGCGCTTGTCGAGATAGACCGCGCTGGTCAACTGCTCGATGTAGACGATGTCCGGCAGGTCCTGGTCGCCGAAGCGCAGGATGCTGAAGGCCCCACCGGCGGCGGCGTGCCCGCCCGCGTCGAACGGGACGATCTGGAGCCGGACGTGCGGCACGGCGGTCGCCTCGATGAGCGCGTCCACCTGCTCGCGCATCACGGCGGCGCCGCCGACGGGCCGCCGCAGCACCGCCTCGTCGAGCACCGCCCAGAGCTGCGGCGGATCGCCACGGCGCAGCAGTCCCTGGCGTTCCATCCGCAGGCGCACGCGCCGGTCGACCTCCGCCGGCGGCGCGTCGCGGTGGCCCAGCAGGACCACCGCCCGGGCGTACGCGGGGGTCTGCAGCAGCCCCGGGACGAACTGCACCTCGTACGTGCGGATCAGCGTGGCGGCGGCCTCCAGCCCCAGGTAGGACTGGAACCAGCCGGGCAGCACGTCACCGTAGCGCTGCCACCAGCCGGGGCTGTTCGCATCGCGGGCCAGCCTCAGCAACGCCGCCCGCTCGTCCGGCGCGGTGACGCCGTAGAGGGTGAGCAGGTCGGCGACGTCGCGCTCCTTGAAGCCGACCCGGCCCAGCTCCATCCGGCTGATCTTGGACTCGGAGGAGCGGATCTCCCAGCCGGCGCTCTCCCGGCTCACCCCGGCGCCCTCCCGGAGCCGGCGCAGCCGGACCCCGAGCAGCATCCGCAGCACGGTCGGACCGCTGGTCGGGCCTCCCTCGACGGGCACCGTCGTCACCTGGCCGTCCTTTGCCGACTGTCCGCACCGGACGCCCCAGCCCGGCGAGGAGTAAGCATGCCATGGACCGACAGTGAGGTGAACTCCTCCGGACGGAGGAGGCCGGTCCCGTCAGCGGGACGGCGGGCGGGCGATCAGGTGGTCGAAGTCGCCGTCGCGGGCGCCGAGCACGAACGCGGCGATCTCGTCGACGGTGTAGATGAGCGCCGGCCCCTCGGGGTGGCGGGAGTTGCGCACCGCGATGCCGCCGCCGTCCGGCAGCTCGGCCAGCTCGACGCAGTTGCCGCTCGGGTTGCTGCGGCGGCTCTTCAGCCACCGCACCGGCGGCAGCTCGGAGGTGGGTACGCCGTTCGCGGGGTGGGGCACAGGGGCGTCCTTCGTGGGAAGAGCCAGCCGATGCCGCGGGGAGGAGCGGTGGGTGGCGACGGGGGCTGTCGACAGAGGACGGATGCACGTGCATCTGCTATTGCATCTGCAATGGACAGCGAGCATGATATCGCACGTGCGGTGTACCCGGACGTTCACGTTCGGTTACCCGGATCCCGGTTGCGAGCAGACAGAACAGGTCCGGCCCGGCACCGTCCGGCGAGGCCGGGGCCGCGGTGAGGGAGGGTGCGTGCCGGATCCGATGACCGTCGCCTCCGGCATCTCCGCAGCTGGCGCCCTGGTCTCCGCCTGGCAGCTACGCCGCCGGGCGCTGCGCGCCGAGGCCGAGATCGAGCTGCTCCACGCCGAGCTGGCGGCCGAGCGGCATGCGGCCAGCCACGACCCGCTCACCGGGCTGCCCAACCGGCGGGCCTTCTTCCGGCTGGCCGCCACCCTGCTCACCGACGCCGCCGGCAAGCCGCTCGTGGCGATCGTGCTCGACCTCGACGATTTCAAGCAGGTCAACGACCGCTACGGCCACGCCGCAGGCGACCAGGTGCTGGTCAGCGTGGCGCAGCGGCTGGCCGCGTTCGCCGGGGACAACCTGGTCGCCCGGCTCGGCGGCGACGAGTTCGCCGGCCTGCTGGTCAGCCCGACGGTGGACCGGCGGTGGATCGAGCACGCCACCCGCCGGCTCTGCGAGGCGCTCGCCGCGCCCATCCCGCTGGGCGCCCGCAGCGTGCGGGTGACCGCCTCGGTGGGGCTCGCCCCGGTGCACGGCCCCACCCAGCTCACCGACGCGCTGTGCCGGGCCGACGCCGCCATGTACCAGGCGAAGACGGTCGGCGCCGCCCGCGCGGCCCGCCAACTCGTCGGCGAGTGCTGAGCGGCGCCCGTCAGCGCCAGCCGTAGCCGGCCCGCAGCGCCTGGCCCACCCGGTCGAACCGGCGCCGGTCCAGCACCGCACCCTCGCGGCGGATGCTGTCCTCGCGCATGGTGAGCACCCGGTCCAGGCGGACCCAGCTCGGCCGCTGGTCCCGGTCCCACTCCCCCGGGCCCAGCGCCAGCCAGTGCCGCTGGCCGTCACGGTCGCTCTGGCTGGACAGCATGAGCCCGAACAGCGTGCGGCTCTGCCGGCCCACCACCAGCACCGGGCGGTCCTTGCCCTGGCGGGGGTCGTCCTCGTACGGCACCCAGGTCCAGACGATCTCCCCCGGGTCCGCCTGCCCGTCCGGCTCCGGCGCGTACGCCAGCTCGCGCCGCTGCAGCACGGTGACCTGGCGGCGCCGGGCGACCTGAGCCGGGATCGGCCGGGCGGTACGGGTGGGCGCGGCGGCGCCCCCGGCGATCCGGCCGAGCCGCGACGCCACGTTCCTCAACAGACCTGCCACGGCGGGCAGCCTATCCCCGGCCCCGCTCTCGCGCCTCGCGGGGGAACGCCGTGACCCGGCCGGGGCCGGTTCGGCAGCAGCGCCGATTTGACGGGCCCTGGCCCACCAGCGCGACGAGCACCTCACCCGGTGCCGGCGGCAGGGCTTCCGGGGGCGTCGAGGGTCTGCCGGCGCATCGGGGAGCGCAGGATCGGCACCCACACCAGCGCGAGCGCGGCGCAGGCGACCCAGGTGGCGGCGCGCGGACCGGCGTGGTCACCGACGTATGCCGCCGTCGCCGCGCCGAGCGTGAGCGCGCCACTGAACATCACGCGCAGGGTGCCGTTGACGCGTCCCAGCAGCCGTGACGGCGTGACGTGCTGGCGGAACGACATGAGGACCACCCCGTCGAAGCCGACCTTGAAGATCACCAGTGCCCACGCCACCGCGGCGACCAGCCCGGGAACGGGCTGACCGACGAGCGGCAGCACGAGCGAGACCGGGGCGATGGCCAGCCCGATCGCGAGCACCGACCGGCCGGCGCCGAAGACTCTCGACATCCGCTGCCCACCGAACACCCCGAGCAGGCCACCGATTCCGCCGGCACCGAGGAAGAGGCCCAGTTGGCTCTCCGACCAGTGCAGTTCCTGCACCAGGAGAAGCGGCAGCATCGCCACCGTGCCCGCGGTCGCAAAGTTCACGAGCGCGCCGGCCGCGGCGATCGCACGCAGCGTGTGGTTGCGCCGGACGAACGACAGGCCTTCCCGCACCTCAGCCGCGAGCGAGCGTCGTACGACGTCGACCCGACGCGGCTCCGGCCGCTCGATGCGGCGGATCCAGAGCGCCGACCACAGGTAGCCGAGCGCCGTCGCGACCAGGACCGCCGCCGCTGTCGACAGGCCGATCAGCCAGCCGGCCAGCGCGGGTCCGCCGATCAACGCCATCTGGTCCACGACGCCGAGTCGCCCGTTGGCCGCGACCAGGCGCCCGCCGTCGCCACCCCCGAGAAGGTCCGGCAGGTGGCTCTGCATCGCGACGTCGAAGAAGACGGTCGCGACGCCGTTGAGGAACACCACCACCCAGAGCTGGGTCATGGTCAGGGCGGAAGCCGCGGCAGCGACCGGCACCGAGCCGATCAGCACGAATCGGGTCAGATCCATGGCGACCATCACCGGGCGACGAGCAACCCGGTCCAGCCATGCGCCCGCCGGCAGCCCGAGCAGCAGGAACGGGGCCGTACCCGCAGCGGCCAACGAACCCGCCGCGCCCGGCCCGGCGCCGAGCGACGTGATCGCGACGAGCGGAACGGCCACCTTGGCGATGTTGAAGCCCCATTTCGCCGCAACCGCGGCCACGAGGTAGCGAGCGAAGTCGCGGGGCAGGGACCGGGCAGCGGCGTGCCCGCGACGTGAGGCGTACTGGATCGACATGCCCGAACCTTCGGCGTCGGCCGCCGCAGTGCGCCAACGATTCGCATTACAGTGAATCCTCGTGGAGCCGATCTGATGCTGCGGATGTCACTGTCCCTGGCCGACCTCGCGAGTATCAGGTTCGCGATCTCCCCCGCCTGGGAGGTCGTCGCGAGTCTGCGTGTCCTCCGCGATCCCGGTGCGCACGCCGTGCACCTGCCCTGGGTGACCCGACACCGTGCCACGGTGCTGGCCTCACCCGGCCTGCGTCAGCTGCGCGACCTGGTGATCGCACCGGAGCGGCACCTGCCGGGCTTCCTCGCGCCGGCGCCGCACTCACCGGTCGCCGAGCCCGAGGCGGAGTTCGCGGCGGTGCGGGAGACGCCGGCGGCGGTCGTGCGCGAGGAGCTGGACGCGGTATACGGCGACCGGCTGCCGGCCTCACTGTCGGACCTGCGCCGCGCGCCCCGCCGTACCCTGCCGATGATCGTGGGCCAGATGCGGACCTACTGGGGCCTCACGCTCGCACCGCACTGGGGTCGGATGCGCGGGATCCTGGAGGGCGACGTGATGTTCCGGGCGCGGCGGCTGGCGGACGACGGTCCGCAGCGGATGTTCCCCGAACTCGATCCCGCGATCTCGTGGTCCGACGACGTCCTGTCCGTGGACCGGCCCAGTCTGGACCGGGACTACGAACTCGGCGGTCGCGGCCTGGTGCTCGTGCCGTCGCTGTTCGCGTGGCCGAACGTCTTCGTCAAGGCGTCCGAGCCCTGGGCTCCGGTGCTGCGATATCCCACCCGAGGCGTGGGCGCGATGTGGCACAGCGAGCCGCCCGCGGCCGACCTCGCCCCGGTGATCGGCCAGGCTCGCGCAACCCTTCTGGTCGAGCTCGCGACGCCGTCGACGACGACGTCGCTGGCCCGCCGCACCGGGCTGACCCCGAGCGGGGTCTCGGCCCACCTCACGCGACTCGTGAACGCCGGCCTGGTCACGCGGCGGCGGGCCGGGCGCCTGGTCTTCTACCTGCGTACCCCGCGAGGCGACGCGATCCTGGGCGGCTGACACAGCCGTCCGGGCGGCCTTCGAGCCGGCCGACCCGCAGCGGCCTCACCGAGCCGCTCCCGCTGGTCACCGCGGCCACCGCGCCGTGGGAGCGGACGCCGTTCGAGCGGCCGTACCCGCTGCCGGCCGACGTAGCCCGGGTGGCCGACGCCGGTTCGGACTGAAGCGACGATCGCCGCCGGCCGGCCCGGGGTGGTTGACTCGGCCTGGCCGGAAGCGGAGGTGGTCGGCATGACCTTCGAGGTACGTACGCGCAGCCTGCCGGGCCGGCCCGCGGCGATCGGCGCGGCGGGCCCGTTCACGCTGGTGGTGGACCGCCCTGCGGACGGCGGCGGCGACGGGCTCGGCTTCAACGGCGGGCAGCTGCTCTACCTGGCGGTGGCCGGCTGCGTGTCCAACGACCTGTTCCGCGAGGCGCGGGCCGCCGGGATCACGTTGCACCGGGTCGAGGTGACCGTGCACGGCGACTTCACCGGCGACCCGGCGGTCTCCACCGAGGTCGGCTACGACGTGCGGGTCGAGGGCGATGCGGCCGAGGCGCGGTTGCGCGACCTCGTGGCCCGGGTGGACGCCATCGCGGAGATCCCCAACTCGCTGCGCCGGGGCACTCCGGTTCGGCTGCGGCACGCCGAGGTGGCGGGCACCACCGGCTGACCGGGCCGGCGTCAGGCGGGCACGGGTCAGGCGGGGCGGCGGGCCAGGACGAGCGTGGTGCGCAGGTCGAGGACCACGCTGCCCCCGAACCCGTCGATCGTCGCGACGAGCGCGGCGAGGACCCGCTCCCGCAGTGCGGGCGGGCGGCGCAGCTGCGGTGAGAAGGTGGCGACCAGCCGCAGGTAGGCCGCGGTGTCCAGCGGCAGGTCGCGGCGGTACAGCGACGCTCGGACGTCGGTGAAGAGGCCGCTGCCCGCGATGTCGTCGCGGAACCAGGTCTCGGGGCGGTCGGCCTGCCGCTGCGGGTCGGCCGACTCGAACGCCGCCCGGATGGCCGCACGCTGGGCCGGGTCGACGTAGTCGTAGCGGTGGCCGAAGACGGCGAGGGTGCCATCGGGGCGCAGCGCGTCGTGCGCGCGCCGGTTGCGGGTGGCCGGGTCGAGCCAGTGCCACGCCATGGCACAGGCCAGCGCCGACACGCCGCCCGCCGGCGGGGTCCACTCCTCGAAGGCGGCCGTCTCCACGTCGACCTGCGGGAAGCGCGCGGCCAGCACCGCTGCCATCCGGGGGTCCGGCTCGACGCAGACGGTCGGCGCGCCGAGGCCGAGCAGGGTGGCGGTGGCCAGGCCGGTGCCGGCGCCCACCTCGGCCAGGAGGTCGGGCGTTCCGCCGTGGTAGGCGCGGATCGCCGCGACGATCTCGGCCGGATAGCCTGGGCGGGCCTCGTGGTAGGCGCCGGCCACCTCACCGAAGAGCTGCGACATGATCGCCATCATGGCAGGGCCGGCCGGTCGCCGCCGCCGGAGAGGGAGGGAATGCCGTGGATCCGGAACTGCCCGACGACCTGCCGTTGTTCGAGCGGGAGGCGGTCCGGCTGGTGGTGCTGGACGCCACCGAGCGGGTGCTGCTGTTCCACACCCGCGACCCGGACCATCCCGTGCTGGGCACCTGGTGGGAGCTGCCCGGCGGCGGGCTCGACCCCGGGGAGACCTACCTGGAGGCGGCGGTGCGGGAGCTGCGCGAGGAGGCCGGCATCGTGGTCGCGCCGGCGCAGGTGGGCGCGCCGACCTGGCGGCGGCGGGCCAGTTTCCGGCATCGGCAGCGGCGGCACCTCCAGGACGAGGTGGTCGTGCCGGTACGGCTGCCCGGGCCGGGGCCGGACGTGGACGAGGCGGACCGGCTGGACTACGAGGTGGAGGACTACTTCGGGTTCCGCTGGTGGCCGGTGGCCGACGTGATCGCCGAGCGCCCCCGCTGCTACCCGGGACGACTGCCGGAGCTGCTACCGGCGTTCCTCGCCGGCGAGGAGATCGACGAGCCGTTCGAGCTGTGGTCCTGACGGGCGTGCCGTGAGCCGCGCCGACCGGCACAGTGGAGCGGTGAACCCACTCCACGCACCCCTGGCCCACTACGCCGAGCGGCTGCACCGCGCCGCCGGCGACGCCCACCAGGTCGCCTCGACGCTGGGCGCCTGGCTGCTGCTCGCGCTGACCGGCCCGGCGGCCACCGGGGAGGCCCGGGCGACCCTCACCGAGGCGCTCGGCACCGACGCGGACGACGCCGCCGCGGCGGCCCGCGCGCTGCTCGCCGAGCCCCACCCGCTGGTCGCCGCGGCGACCGCGCTGTGGGAGCGGACGCCGTTCGAGCAGCTGGCCGCCTGGCGGGCCGGCCTGCCGGAACGCACCGAGCGGGGCCCGCTGCCCGACCAGGCGGCGCTGGACGCCTGGGCCCGGGAGCGCACCGGCGGCCTGATCGAGCGGTTCCCGGTCGTCGTCGCCCCGGACACCCTGCTGATCCTGGCCAGCGCGCTGGCCACCCGGGTGTCCTGGGCCGACCCGTTCCAGGTGGCGCCCGCCGCCGAGCTGGGGGCCGGCAGCGCCTGGGCCGGCCGGCTGCGGCGGGTGCTGCGCACGCCGCCGTGGGGGCACCGCTGCTGGGTGGCGGCCACCGACCGGGCCGGCGACGTGGCGGTGCACGTCGCGCCGGCGCGACCGGCGGACGACGGGGCCGGCCTGCTGGTGGTGTCCGTGGCCGCCGCGCCGGACGTGCCGGCGGTGGACGTGCTGGCCGCCGCGCAGGAGCTGGGCGCGACGGCCGCCACCGTTCCGGCCGGGACCGAGCCGGGTCGCCGGTCGCTGTTCGACCTGCCGCTGGGCGAGACGCCGCTGTGGACGCTGCGGGAGGAGCCGACCCGGACGTTCGCCCGGGACGGCCGGGAGGAGCGGGCCGCGGCGGTGCTGCCCTGCTGGTCGGCGGAGAGCCGGCACGACCTGACCCCGGCCGGGTTCGGCTTCGACGGGGCGGCGCGGGCGCTGGGCGCGCTGCTCGGGCTGGCGGAGCCGCCGTTCGAGGCGGTGCAGTCGGCGGTGGCCCGGTTCGGGCGGTACGGCTTCGAGGCCGCCGCGGTGACGGCGTTCGGCGTCGCGGCCGGGCTGCCGCCAGAGGGGGTCGCCCGGGTCGCGGAGCTGCGGTTCGGGCACCCGTACGCGGTGGTGGCGGTGGCCACCGACGAGGCGGGCGGGCCGTGGCACGGGCTGCCGGTCTACTCGGGGTGGGTGGCCGAGCCGGCGGAGCTGCCCGAGGAGGAGGTGGCGGACCCGCCGGTGCAGTGGTGAGCGTGGGGGGCCTCCGGCCGGAACCGGAGGCCCCCGTGGCTCAGACGGCGACCTTCTCCCGCTCGGCGGCCCGGGCGGCGAGCCGCCGCTCCCGCTCCTGCGCGCCGATCAGGTCGTCGGGCAGGGAGTCCTCGACCTCCAGGTCGAATCGGCGAAGCAGGCGGATCGCGAAGCCGCCGAGGGTGATGAGGATCAGGGCCACCCCGAAGCAGACGTACGCGAAACCGATGCCGCGGCCCGGTCCGGTGCCGATCACCGCGCCGACCGACCCGGCCAGCGCCCCGCCCGGGGCGAGCATCGGCTCGAACAGGACGGTGGCGCCCGGCGCGAGCAGCGCGAACCCGATGGGCAGGGTGGACCAGGCGATGGTCTGGTTGAGGCTGAACACCCGGCCGTGGAAGCGCTGCGGCACCTTGACCTGGACGATGGTCGCGTAGATCGACTGTGCGGTGGTCATGGCCATGGCCAGCCAGCACATGCCCACGCAGATCATCGCGAGCGAGGCGTCCAGCCCGATCAGGACGCAGCCGATCGCGGTGCCCAGGTTGCCGATGAGCACGCCGATCATCCGTCGCTTGCGCGGGCCGCCCCAGAGCGACATGAGCACGCCGCCGGCCACCGCGCCGACCGCCTCGGCGAGGGCCACCTGGGCCACCTGGGTTGGGCTGCCGAAGGACAGCACCAGCGGGGTGGTGAGCACCAGCGCGGGCGCCAGGAAGATGTTGCCCAGCGCGAAGTAGCCGAGCATCAGCCGGAAGCCGCGGTGCTGCCAGGAGTAGCGCATCCCGTTGGCGATGGCCACCAGCAGCCGCTCCCGGGGCCGCCAGCCGAGCAGGTCGGGAAAGCGGACCACGGCCAGGGTGAGCACGGCGACCACATAGCTGGCCACGTCGATGAGCAGGATGCCCTTCAGGTCGATCGCGGCGAGCAGGCCGGCCGCGAAGACCGGCATGAGCAGGGTGGCCACGCCGGTGGAGAGCTGGGTGATGCCCATGGCGTGACCGAGGTAGCGCTTCGGCACGAGCTGCGGCACCGCCGACTGGAACGCGATCCGCTGGAACGACCCGGCGACCGAGCTGAGCGCGACCAGCAGGTAGATGTGCCAGAGCACCAGGTTGTCGGTCCACAGCAGGCTGGCCAGGACCAGCTGGATCGAGCCGGCCACGGAGCTGGCCAGCATCATGATCCGGCGCCGGCTGACCCGGTCGACGATGGCGCCGGCCACCGGGAGCATGAGCACGCCGCAGATCAGCGCGAGCGCCCAGAGCAGACCCAGGTCGGCCACCGACCCGGTCCGGTTGAACAGCCAGATCGGCAGGGCGAACGCGGTCAGCGCCGAGCCGGTGCTGGAGACGAGCTGCCCGACGGTGATCGACAGGAAGCGGGCCATGCTCGGCTTGACCGTCGTGGCCGCCGGCCGCTCCTCCGCGCCGACCCGGAGCCGGTCGAGGACCGCCCAGCCGGCGTCCTCGCCCCGGGCCTGCGGGCCGAGGTCCGTGACGTCCCCGGCGACCACGGCCGGGTGCACCCGGGTGACGATCTCGGCCAGTTCCTCGGCCCGGTACTTCAGGAAGAAGTGCCCGGCCTGGTCGAGGACGACCAGCCCGAGGGTGTCGCTGAGGAACTGCCACTCGGCGTACCGCTCGCGGTAGTAGTCGGTGACCGGGTCCTCGGAGCCGACCACCGAGATGATCGGGGCGCGCAGCTTCGTGGCCCGCTGGTCGAGCAGCCGGGTGAAGTACTCCTCGGAGGCGCGGGAGTCGGCCCGCATGTTGCTGATGATCCGGTCGGCCTGCTCCGGGTCCAGCTCGTCGGTGTCCACGCCCATCGACTTGAGCCAGCTGGCGTAGTGCTTGTTGCTGCGCAGCTGTTCGAGCCGGTTGCGGGCGGCCGCGAAGAGGCCCTTCGGGCGGGCGAACGGGAACATCGCCCCGATGTAGACGGCGTCGAGGTCCCGCCCGGCCGCCTCGACCTTGCGGGCCACCTCGGCGACGATGGCGCTGCCCACGCCGCAGTGGCCGTAGAGGGCCAGCGGCCCCTCGACCCGTTCCAGGATCTCCTCGGCCACCCGGGTGGTCAGCTCGTCGAACGGCAGCGCATCCTCGCTGAGGCCGACGTCGTGGCCGGGGATGGCCAGGGACCACAGCGCGTGCCCGGGCGGCAGCGCGTCGGCGAGCGGCTGGTAGACGATGGCGCTGCCGCCGCCGTACGGGACGCAGACGTAGGTGAGCACCCGCTGGGCGGCGGGGGTCGGCTTGGTCAGCTCGTAGAGCAGCCGGCGCGGGCCGGCCTCGGCGGCGTCGCCGGCGATGAACGCGGCCAGCTCGCGGATCGTCCGCTGCTGGAACAGGTCCATGACGCCGACCGCCCGGCCGCCCAGCTCCGCCTTGCGGATCTTCGCGACCACCTGGGTGGCGAGCATCGAGTGCCCACCCAGGTCGAAGAAGTCGTCGTCGATGCCGAGCGTGTCGACGCCGAGCACCTCGGACCAGATGGCGGCGAGCGCGCGCTCGGTGTCGTCGCGCGGCTCGACCAGGGCCACCGACGCCTCGCGGGTGACCACGGGCGCTGGCAGCGCCGTGCGGTCGAGCTTGCCGTTCGGGGTCAGCGGTAACGCGTCGAGGGTGACGAACGCGGCCGGCACCATGTATTCCGGCAGGGTGTCCTTGAGCGCCGCCTTCAGCGCCGCGTGCTCGGCCGGCCCGACCAGGTACGCGGTGAGCCGCTTGTCGCCCGGGCTGTCCTCGCGGACGATCACCGCGGCCTCGGTCACCCCGGGCTGCTCGCGCAGCGCGCTCTCGATCTCGCCCAGCTCGATGCGCAGGCCGCGCAGCTTGACCTGGTGGTCGATCCGGCCGAGGAACTCGATGACCCCGGCCCCGTCCGGTCCGACGACCCAGCGGGCCAGGTCGCCGGTGCGGTAGAGCCGGGCGCCCGGCTCACCGGACCAGGGGTCGGGGACGAACTTCTCGGCGGTCAGCGCCGGCCGGCGGTGGTAGCCGCGGGCCAGCCCGACGCCGCCGATGTGCAGTTCCCCGGCCACCCCGACGGGGCATTCGGCGCCGGCCGGGCCGAGCACGTGCAGCCGCAGGTTGGCGATCGGCGCGCCGATCGGCACGCTCGCCGCCACGGCCAGCCGGGCCGGGTCGCAGTGCCAGGCCGTGACGTCGATGGCCGCCTCGGTCGGCCCGTACAGGTTGTGCAGGCCGCACCAGGGCAGCCGGGCCGTGAAGTCGAGCGCGGAGGCCAGCGGCAGCTCCTCGCCCGAGCAGATCACCCGGCGCAGCGCGGTGGCCGCCTCGATGCCCTCCTCGCCGAGGAAGACCGTCAGCATGGACGGGACGAAGTGGGCCGTGGTGATCCGCTCGGCCACCAGCAGGTCGCGCAGGTAGCCGGCGTCCTTGTGGCCGCCCGGCTTGGCGAGCACCAGCCGGGCGCCGGTGCGCAGCGGCCAGAAGAACTCCCAGACCGAGACGTCGAAGCTGGCCGGGGTCTTCTGGAGCACCGAGTCGTCGCCGCCGAGGCCGTAGGTCTTCTGCATCCAGTCGAGCCGGTTGACGATGCCCCGGTGGGTGTTCGGCACGCCCTTGGGCCGGCCCGTCGAGCCGGAGGTGTAGATGACGTACGCCAGGTGCTCGGGGCCGGCCGTGGGTGCCGGGTCGGTGGCCGGCTGGTCGGCCCACACCGTGGCGTCGTCGAGGGCGAGCACCGTGGCGGCGGTGGCCGGCAGCACGTCGCGCAGGTGCTCCTGGACCAGCACCACCGGCGCGTCCGCGTCGGTGACCATGAAGGCGAGCCGGTCCGCCGGGTACTCCGGGTCCAGCGGCAGGTAGGCGCCGCCGGCCTTGAGCACGCCGAGCAGGCCGGCGACCAGCTCGACGGAGCGTTCCGCGCAGACCCCGACCAGGGTCTCGGGGACGACGCCGGCGGCGCGCAGCCGGTGCGCGATGCGGTTGGCCGCCGCGTTCAGCTCGGCGTACGTGAGGCTGCGTCCCTCGATGGTGACGGCGACCGCGTCCGGGGTGGCGGCGGCGCGCTCCTCGATCGGGCCGTGCAGGGTCTCGTCGCGCGGGAAGTCCGCGGCCGTGTCGTTCCACCCGGCCAGCAGCGCCCGCTCGTCGGCGGGCAGCAACGCCAGCCGGGAGACCGGGGTGTCCGGCGCGGCCACGATCGCGGCCAGCAGGGTGGTCCACCGCCGCGCCATCCGCTCGACGGTGTCCCGGGTGAACAGGTCGGTGTTGAAGACCAGCTTGCCCCAGAGCCCGTCGACGGTCTCCACCGCGTGCAGCTCGAAGTCGAACCGGGTGGCCCGCAGCTCCATGGGGGTCCACTCGAAGGTGACCTCGTCGGTCCGGGACACCCCGCGGAACCGGCCCATCTCGTAGTTCTGCAACACGAACATGGTCTGGAACACCGGGGAGCGGCTGACGTCGCGGGGCAGCCCCAGCTCGTGGACGACCTTGGCGAACGGCACCTCGGCGTGCTCGAAACCGTCGAGCACGCTGCGCCGGGTGCGCGCCAGCAGCTCGGTGAAGGTGGGGTCGCCGGCCAGCTCGGCGCGGAGCGGCAGCATGTTGATGAACATGCCGACGACGTTCTCCAACTCGGGCTCGGAACGGCCGGCCACCGAGGCGCCGACCGCGAAGTCGTCCTGGCCGGCGTGCCGGGCCAGCAGCACCTGGTACGCGGCGAGCAGGGTCATGAACAGCGTGCCGCCGGTGGCCCGGGTGAGCGCGTTGAGCGCCTCGGTCTCCGCCGGGTCGAGCTGGAACTCGACGAAGTCGCCCCGGTAGGTCTGGGTGGCCGGACGGGGCCGGTCCAGCGGCAGCTCCAGCGGGGTGATCCCGGCGAGTCGCTGCTTCCAGTAGTCGACGTGCGCCCGGGCCTGCGGCCCGTCCAGCTCCTCGGCCTCCCAGACGGCGAAGTCGCCGTACTGGATGGGCAGGGCGGGCGGCTCACCGCCGCGGTAGAGGGTGATGAGGTCGCGCAGCAGCACGTCCACCGACCAGCCGTCGCCCACGATGTGGTGCTGGCCCAGGAAGAGCACGTGGTCGTCGGCGGCCAGCCGGATGAGCAGGGCGCGCAGCAGCGGCCCGTTCGCCAGGTCGAACGGTTCGGCGGCGGCCGCGTCCACGAGGGTCTGGGCGGCGGCCTCGTCGGGGGCGTCCACGATGGTCAGCGGCACCTCGACGGACTCCTCCACCACCACGGTGGGGCGGCCGTCGGCGTCGGCCGGGAAGCGGGTGCGCTGCGACTCGTGCCGGGCGCCGAGCGCGGCCAGGGCCGCCCGCAGCGCCTCGACGTCGAGCGGGCCGCGCACCCGCAGCGGCACCGCGATGTGGTACGCCGCCTCGCCCGGGGCGAGCTGGTCCATGAACCAGACCCGCTCCTGGGCGTACGACAGCGGCACCGCCGCGCCGGGGGGCCGGGGGGTGATCCGGGCCGCGGGGGCGGCCTGGCGGGCGCGCAGCCGCTTGGCGATCAGCGCCTGCCGGGCCGCCTCGCGGGCCGGATCCTTCAGGTCGGTCATCAGCTGCTTTCCTCTTCCGCCGCGAGCAGCGCGGCGACCTCGCTGTCGGAGAGCCCGTCGAGTTCCGCGGCGATCCGCTGCTCGATCTGGGCGGCCAGGTCCGCCACCACGGGGCTGCTGAACAGCGCCCGCATGGGCAGGTCGACGTCCACTTCGGCGCGGATCCGGGCCATGGCCCGCATGCCGCGCAGCGAGTTGCCGCCGAGGGTGAAGAAGTCGTCCAGGGCGCCGACCTTCTCCACCTGGAGGATCTCGGCGTAGACCTCGGCGACCAGGGACTCGGCCTCGGTGCGCGGCGCCACGTAGGTGCCCTCGGCCGGGGCGGCGGCGGCCGGGGCGGGCAGCGCGGCCCGGTCCAGCTTGCCGTTCGGCGTCAGCGGCAGCGCGTCGAGCCGGACCAGGTGCGCCGGCACCAGGTGCGCGGGCAGCTCGCGGGCCAGCTCGGCGCGGACCGAGTCCTCGTGCGCGGGGCCGACCAGGTAGCCGACCAGGGCCGGCTCGCCGCTGTCGGTGCGCACCGCCGCGGCGGCCGCTCGGACGTCCGGGTGGGCCAGCAGGGCGGCCTCGACCTCGCCCAGCTCGATCCGCATGCCGCGCACCTTGACCTGGTCGTCGCGGCGGCCCAGGTAGTCCAGGGTGCCGTCGGGCCGCCAGCGGGCCAGGTCGCCGGTGGCGTACATGCGCGCGCCGGGCGGGCCGTACGGGCAGGGCAGGAAGCGCTCGGCGGTGAGGCCGGGACGCCGGTGGTAACCGCGGGCGAGCTGCGCGCCGGTGACGTACAGCTCGCCGACGACGCCCGGCGGGACCGGCTGGAGGGCCGCGTCGAGCAGCAGCGCGCGAGTGTTCCAGGTGGGCGTGCCGATCGGCACCGGACCCGGCGGCACCGGCTCGCCCGGGGCGATCCGGGCGGCCACGCAGCCCACGGTGGCCTCGGTCGGGCCGTACTCGTTGGTCACCGCCACGCCGGGGTGGGCGGCCCGCCAGCCGGCGAGCTGCTCGCCGGTCAGCGCCTCGCCGCCGATCACCAGGTCGGCGGTGGGCGACAGCTCGGCGTCGAGCAGCGGCAGGTGGCTCGGGGTGACCTTGAGGAACGCCGGCCGGCCGCCGGCCCGGGCGGCGGGCGAGTCGATGGCGGCGAGCCGGACCGTGCCGCCGGCGGTGAGCGTGCCGAGCAGGCCCGTGACGGTGAGGTCGAAGGAGACCGGCGAGTGCAGCAGCGCGGCCCCGGCCAGCCCCGGGTAGGTGTCCCGCGCCCACGCCAGGTAGGCGGTCACCGCCCGGTGCTCCACCACCACGCCCTTGGGCCGGCCGGTGGAACCGGAGGTGTAGAGCACGTACGCCGGGTGCTCGGGGCGCAGCGGGGCCGTCCGGTCGGCATCGGTCAGGTCGCCGCCCGGCTGGTCCGCGCCGAGCTCGCCGTCGAGCACCAGCGCCCCGCCGGGCACCAGGGCGGCGGTGTCCGGAGTGGCCACCACGAGGGCCGGCGCGGCGTCCTCCAGCAGGTACGCGATCCGCCCGGCCGGGTACGCGGTGTCCACCGGCACGTAGGCGGCGCCGGACTTCAGCACGGCGAGCATCGCCACCACCAGCTCGCAGGAGCGGGGCAGGGCGAGCGCGACGCGGGTCTCCGGGCCGGCGCCGCGGGCCACCAGCAGCCGGGCCAGCCGGTTCGCGGCGGTGTTCAGCTCGGCGTACGTGAGCGGCACGCCGTCGCAGACCAGCGCGGTGGCGTCCGGGGCGGCAGCGGCCCGCCGCTGCACCTCGTCGACGACGGTGGCCGGCGGCACCTCGCGCGCCGTGTCGTTCCAGGCCCCCAGCACCAGGTCGCGCTCGGCGTCGGTGAGCAGCGGCAGCGCGGCGACGGTGCGCTCCGGGTCGGCCACCGCGGCGGTGAGCAGCCCGACGTACCGCCGGACCACCGTCTCGGCGGTGGCCCGGTCGAACAGCGCGGTCCGGTAGACCAGCCGGCACTCCCCCGCGGTGATGTCGAAGGCCAGGTCGTCCTTCGTGGTGCCCAGCTCCACCGGGTCGAGGCCGGAGTCCGGGATGTAGTTCAGCGCGGTCTGGAAGATCGGCTGGACGGACGGGTCGCGCTGCGGGTCGACCGCCTCGACGATCTTCTGGAACGGGGTCTGCCCGTGCTCCATGGCGTCGACCAGGCCGTCCCGGACCCGGCCGAGCAGCGCGCCGAAGGACGGGTCGCCGGAGACGTCGCAGCGCAGCGCCACCGGGTTGACGAACATGCCGATCAGCGGGGCCAGCTCGGGGGTGTCGCGGCCCGCCGTGGAGACGCCGACCACCACGTCGGTGTCGCCGGAGATCCGCGACAGCAGCGCCGCGAAACCGGCCAGCAGCACCATGTACGGCGTGGCCGCCGCGCCGGCCGCCAGCGTGCCGACCCGGTCGAGCAGCCCTGCGGGCAGCTCGAAGCGCACCTCGTCGCCGGCGAAGCCGAGCTGGGCCGGGCGGGGCCGGTCCAGCGGCAGGTTGGTCACCGGCGGCGCGCCGGCCAGGTGGCCGGTCCAGAAGGCGAGCTGCCGGTCCAGTTCCGCCCCGGCGAGCTGGTCGCGCTGCCAGACCGCGAAGTCGGCGTACTGGATGGGCAGCTCGGGCACGGCGGGCTCGACGCCGGCCCGCGCGGCCGCGGCGAACGCGGCGAGTTCCGCGTGGAACAGCACCGCCGAGTGGCTGTCGAAGACGGCGTGGTGCACCACGAAGACCAGCGCCCAGGCGTCGCCGATGCGGACCAGCCGGGCCCGCCACAGCGGCGGCGTGTCCAGCGGGATCGGGGTGCGGGCCAGCTCGGCCCGGATCTCCTCGAACGCGGCCAGCCGCTCGGACTCGGGCAGGTGGCGCAGGTCGGTGGTGGGCAGCGGGACCGGCTCGTGGGCGCGGACCACCTGCACGAGCGCGCCGTCGTCGACCCGTAGGTGGGTGCGGAGCGCCTCGTGCCGGGCCACCACCCGGTTGACCACGTCGCCGGCCGCTTCGGCGTCGAGGCCGGCCGGGAAGCGCCACGGGATGGACACGTTGAACACCGGCGAGCCGGCGTCGAGCTGGTTGGCCATCCACACCCGCTCCTGGGCGAAGGAGGCCGGGAAGGTCCACTCCTGACTCATCGTTGCCGCCTTCCGTTCGCGACTGCGGGGCTCCGTTTCGCTGCACTCCTCGCGCTCACTGACTGGCCTCGCGGACGGAGCGGGGACGCATGTCGGTCCAGACCTCGTCGACGTGGGCCAGGCACTCCTCGCGGGTGCCGGCGAAGCCGGTGTCGTGCCAGCCCGCGGGGAGGTCCCGGTCGGCCGACCAGATCGAGTACTGCTCCTCGTCGTTGCGGACGACCAGGAATCGGGGTTCGGCCATCTCAGTTCGCTCCAGGGGTGTCGGGGGTGTGCGGCTCGGCCATCGCCACGGCGATCTTGCGGGGGCCGGTGAACGGCTCCCGGCCGTGCGCGGCGGTCATGTTGTCCACCACCAGCACGTCGTCACGCTGGTAGTCGAAGCGGACGGTGGCGGCCCGGTAGGCGGCGCGCAGGTGGTCCATGACGTCGGCGGGAATCTCGCCGCCGTCGCCGTAGTAGGTGTTCGACGGCAGCCCGTCCGCGCCGAACATGGCCAGCAGCCCCTCCTGGTAGTCCTTCGGGAGGGTGCTCACGTGGAAGAAGGTGGCGTGGTTGAACCAGCGCGGGGTGTCCGAGCCGGGCCGGTGGTGCACCACGTCCCGCACGGCCCGGGTGCGCAGGCCGTCCGTGCCCACCCACTCCACGGTGATCCCGTTGGCCGCCGCGTACGCCTCGACCTCGGACCGGTTCTCGGTGTTGAACACCTCCTGCCAGCGGGTGCCGAAGTCGCCGTGGAAGTTGCGCACCAGCATCCAGCGCCGCCGGACGAACTCCTCGCGTACCGCCGGGTCGATCAGGTCGTGGACCCGGCGGACGTCGGCGAGCGGGGTGGCGCCCCGGGTCTCCGGCGCGGTGAGGCAGTAGAAGAACAGGGTCAGCGGCCAGCGCGCCTGGTACGAGTTCTCGTTGTGCAGGAAGATCTCCTCGTCCGGCGGGTAGTCGGTCGAGGTGTACACCCGGCCCTTGATGGAGTGCCGGGGCGAGGAACGCTCCGTGTAGGTCAGCGGCTCGCCGGACAGGGCGCGCACCACCCCGTCGAAGCCGTCCACCCCGCCGACGTCGAAGCCGCGGAACAGCAGCCCGCCGTGCTCGACGAGGGTGGCCCGCAGCTCGGCGCGGCGGGCCGCGATCAGGTCGGTCAGGGCCCGGCCGTCGTTCTCGACGACCACCGGCAGCGTGGCGATCGTGTCGCTCATGATGCGGTGTCTCCTTGTTCTCGTGGTCAGGCGCGGGGCAGCCGCGGGATGGCCGGGATCGTCGCCGGCGCGGCCGGTTCGTCGGCGGGCTGGCTGGCCCGCAGCTCCTCGATCCGGGCGGCCAGCCCGGCGACCGTGGGGGTCTCGAAGAGGCTGCGCATGGGCAGCCGGACCCCGGTGGCCTTGCGCATCGCGGCGATCAGCTGCACCGCGACCAGTGAGTTGCCGCCGAGGGCGAAGAAGTCGTCGTCCACGCCGACGTCGGTGACGCCGAGGCCGTCCCGCCAGACCTGGGCGATGGTCCTCTCCAGCTCGGTCGAGGGGGCGGCCGAGCCGCCCCCCGTCCCGGCCGCCGCGGTGGCCGGGGCGTCGGTCTCCGCCTCCAGGCTGTCCGTGGTCACCCGGGCCGCGCGCCGCCGGATGTCGGCGACGGTGCGGGTGGTGATGACCACCTGCGCGCCCAGGCCGGCGGTGAGGCTGCGGCGGAACGCCTCGGCCCCGTCGACCGGCCGGATGTCCTCGGTGACCGCTGCCGGCGCGGCGGCGGCGGCGGCCGGGGTGTCGGCGAGGCCGCCGGTCACCGCGCCCTGGTCCACCTTGCGCAGCACGAAGTCGCTGATCGCGACCAGCTCCCGGCCCTCGGTGTCGCGCAGCGACAGGTCGGCCGCCACCACCTCCTCGGTGGCGCTGGGCCGGTGCCGCAGGTGGCTGTGGAAGGTCGCCGGCAACGCCCCGCGCACCACGATCCGGCCGTACGACAGCGGCAGGTACGTGCCGGAGCCCTGGCCGCGGCCGAACGCGGTCGCCACGTCCAGCAGCGCCGGGTGCAGGCCCCAGGAGGGCAGGTCGCCCAGCGCGGCGTCGGGCGCCTCGACCCGGGCCAGCTCCTCCCCGTCGGCCAGGTGGTGCTCGGCCAGCGCGGCCCAGCGGGGGCCGAAGGTGAGCATGCTGGTGCGGCCCCGGCCGAACGAGGCGTCGTCGTCGACCCGGCGGCCGGCGACGGCGGGCGTGCCGGCCGGCGGGGCGGGCTCGGTGGTCCAGCCGGCGGCGCCGCGCACGTGGGTGCGGAGCTGACCGGCGGCCAGGCTCGCCACGGTGAAGTCGACCCCGTCCTCGGTCGGGGTCAGCTCCACCCGGTACTGGGCGACCGTGCCGGCCGGCACCGAGAACGGCTCCAGGAAGACGACGTCCCGCAGTTCCACGGCGGCGTCCGGCGCCGGGGCGGGCAGCGCGGCGGTCACCGCGGCCCGCACCGACTCCAGGTGTGCGGTGCCCGGCACCACCGGCACCCCGCCGATCCGGTGCTCGTCGAGCAGCCAGTGGGTGCCGGCGGAAACCAGGCCGTGCAGGACGGTGCCGCCCGGGCCGGTCACCCTGGTGGTGAGCACCGGGTGGTCCACCGGGGCGGTGACGGTGTCCCGTCCGGCGGCCCGGAAGGCGGCCGGCGCGTTCGTCTCCACGGCCATGCCGACCTCGGCCCAGCCGCCCCAGTTCTGGGAGACCACCGGGGCCCGGAAGCCGGCGCCGGCGCGCGCCCAGGCGTCCAGGAAGGCGTTCGCCGCGCAGTAGTCGACCTGGCCGAAGCCGCCGATCACCGCGGTGATCGAGGAGCAGAGCGCCACGAAGTCCAGCGGCAGGTCACCGAAGACCTGGGCCAGGGCGAGGGTGCCGGCGAGCTTCGGGGCGAGCACCCGCTCCGCCTCCGCCCGGTCCTTGATCTCGGCCATGCCGCCGCCGGGCAGGCCCGCGGCGTGCACGATGCCGTCCAGCCCGCCGAACCGCGTCTCGGCGGCCTCGCGGACGCGGCGCAGGTCGTCCGGGTCGGTGACGTCGGCCGCGAGCACCAGCACCTCGGCACCGGCCGCCTCCATCCGGCGGATCGCCGCGATGGCCCGGCCGGCCCGGTCGGCGCCACCGTGCACGGCCAGGTGCTCGTCCCAGCCGTCCCGCTCGGGCAGGCCGGAGCGGGCCAGCAGCACCAGCTTGGCGTGGGCCCGGCGGGCGAAGTCCTCGGCCAGGGTGACGCCGATGCCGCCGAGACCCCCGGTGATCAGGTAGCGGCCGGCCTCGCGCAGCACGCCCGGTGCGTCCTCGGCGTCCACGGTGACCTGCTCGTAGCCGGCCACCCAGCGCCGGTCGCGGCGCAGCGCCACCTCCGGGTGCTCCGGGTCGACCGGGCCGCGCAGCTCGGCCGCGAGCGCGGCGATCCCGCGCGCGGCGGTGTCCGCGTCGACCAGCCGGACGGTGAGCCCGGGCAGCTCGACCGGGAGCACCCGGGCCAGGCCGGCCAGGGTGGCGTGCTCCGGCCGGACCAGGTCGTCGCCGCGCACGTCGCCGGTGCCGGCGGTGACCAGGTCGAGGCGGATCCCCTCCTCGTCGGCGGTCAGCCCGGCCCGGGCGAGGGCCTGCACCAGGTGCAGGGCGCTGAAGAAGCCCCGGTCCTGGGCGGCCCAGGCGGCGACGATGTCCGTCCCGGCCGGCTCGCCGTCGAGGGCGTACGCGTGCACGATCCGGCGCGGCAGGTCGGCGCCGAGCGCGGCGACCAGGGCCTCGTGGTCCTCGCGGACGCCGGGGCGCAGCCGGAAGCCGCCGGCCGTGGCGGCGAAGGCGTCGCCGGCGCGTACCTCGACCGGGTCGTCGCCGGCGGCGCGCAGCGCGGCCACGAGTGCCTCCCCGCGCGGGCCGTCGGCCAGCACGAGGCACCGGCCCAGCGGGACGACGGTCCGTGCCGGGGCGGCCTGCCGCCACACCGGCACCGCGAACCACTCCGGCAGCGGCCGGGGCCCGGTCTCGACCGGGGCCGCCGCCTGCTCCACCGGGTCCGGCGCGACCCAGTAGCGGCGACGTTCGAAGGGGTACGTGGGCAGCGGCACCCGCCGGGCGTCCGGGTCGACGTCCAGGGCCACCGGCACCCCGGCGCACCACAGGGCCCCGGCGGTGCCGAGCAGGGTGGCCAGGTCGCCGGTCGACTCGCCCGGCCCCGGCAGGCTGCCCAGCGGGGTCAGCTTCCGCTGCGCCTCGGACGCCTTGGCGACCTGCATCCGGGCCAGGTTGGCGAGCTGCCGGCCCGGGCCGCACTCGACCAGCGCCCAGGTGCCCTCGGCCAGCAGCGTGGCCACGCAGGCGCCGAAGCGGACCGGCCGGCGCAGGTGCGCGGCCCAGTACGCGGGGTCGGTGGCCTGCGCCTCGGTGATCCAGGTGCCGGTCACGTTGGACAGGAACGGCACCGTCGGCGGGCGCAGCGGCACGCTCGCCATGAGCGCGGTGAACTCGTCGAGGATGGGCTCCATCATCGGCGAGTGGAAGGCGTGCGAGGTGCGCAGCAGCTTGGACTTGTTCCTGCCGCCCAGGCTCGCGGCGAACTCCTCGACCAGCGTGGTCTCGCCGGCCACCACGCAGGTGCCCGGGCCGTTGACGGTGGCCACCGACAGGCCCTCGGGCAGCCGGTCCGCGACCGCCGACTCGTCCAGCGTCACGGCGAGCATCGAGCCGGCCGGCAGCGAGTGCATGAGCCGGCCCCGGGCCGCGACGACCCGCAGCGCGTCGGGGAGGGTGAGCACGCCAGCCACGGTGGCGGCGACGTACTCGCCGATGGAGTGGCCGAGCATCGCGGCCGGCGCGACCCCGGCCCGCCGCCAGGCGGTGGCGAGGGCGTACTCGACGGTGAACAGGGCGGGCTGGGTGTAGCGGGTCTGGGTGAGCTTGTCCCCCGCCTCCGGGTCCCGGCCGAGGATCAGGTCCCGGATGTCCAGGCCCAGCTCGGGGCGGAGCAGCTCGGCGCACTCGTCCACGGTGGCCGCGAACGCCGGGTCCTCGGCGTAGAGCTCGGCGCCCATGCCGGCGTACTGGGAGCCCTGGCCGCTGAACAGGAAGGCCACCCGCGGGGCGGGGCCGTCGAGGGCGCCCCGGTGCGCCTTGCGCTTGTCCCGCAGGGCGGCCGCCGCGGACGGCAGGTCGGTGGCGACCACGGCGGCGCGGTGCGCGTACTGCTGACGGCCGACCCGCAGGGTGTGCGCCACGTCGGCCAGCAGTTCGGGACCGCCCGCCGTGCCGTTCTCCAGGTGGTCGGCGAGTCGCTCGACCGCGGTGTCCAGCGCTGTCGGGGTCTTCGCCGAGACCTGGAGCAGGTGCGCCGGGCGGACCCGCCGCTCGGTCCGGTACGCGGCCGGCGCCTCCTCCAGCACCACGTGCGCGTTGGTGCCGCCGATGCCGAACGAGCTGACCCCGGCGCGCCGGGGCCCGCCGTCGGTGTCCCACTTGGTCAGGGTGTTCGCCACGTAGAACGGGGTGTCGGCGAAGTCGATGGCCGGGTTCGGGGTCTCGTAGTTGATGGTCGGCGGGATGAGGCCGTGCTCCATGGCCAGCACCGTCTTGATCACGCTGACGATGCCGGAGGGCTGGCTGAGGTGGCCGATGTTGGACTTCACCGAGCCGATGCCGCACCAGCCCCGGTCGTCGGTGTCCTTGGTGTACACCGCGGAGAGGGCGGCGATCTCGATCGGGTCGCCGAGCGCCGTGCCGGTGCCGTGCGCCTCGACGTAGCTGATGCTGCGTGGGTCGATCCCGGCCAGGCCGACCGCCTGGGCCACCGCCTCCATCTGGCCGTCGATGCTGGGGGCGGTGAAGCCGACCTTGCCGGCGCCGTCGTTGTTGATCGCGTTGCCGAGCACCACGGCGCGGATGGTGTCGCCGTCGGCGATCGCGTCGGAGAGGCGCTTGAGCAGGGTGACCCCGACGCCGCTGCCCCAGACCGTGCCGTTGGCTCCGGCGTCGAACGGGCGGCAGCGGCCGTCCGGGGAGGTGAAGCCGTCCATGCCGAGGTAGCCGACGTGCGGCAGCTCGATGTTGACCCCGCCGGCCAGGGCCATGTCGCACTCGCCGTTGCGCAGCGCCTCGCAGGCCAGGTGGAAGGCCACCAGCGAGGTGGAGCAGGCGGTGTGCACGGTGAGGCTGGGCCCGCGCAGGTCGAGCCGGTAGGAGACGTTGGTGGCCACGTAGTTCGGCGAGTTGCCGGTGGCCAGGGAGACCGCGCCGTGCGGGCTGCCGCCGACCCGCTTGTTGCGCAGCACGTTGCGGTGCAGGTAGGTGTTGCCGCCGGTGCCGGCGTAGACGCCGACCGCGCCGTCGTAGCGGGACGGGTCGTAGCCGCCGTCCTGGAGCGCGGTGTAGCAGGTCTCCAGGAAGAGGCGGTGCTGCGGGTCGGTGATCTCGGCCTCGCGGGCGGTCATCCCGAACAGGCCGGCGTCGAACTCGTCGTAGCCGTCGACCAGCGGGGCGCGGTTCACCCAGCCGGGGTCGTCGACCTCCTCGGGGGTGGCGCCGCGGGCGATCTGCTCCTCGCGGGTCAGCTCGGTCACCGACTCGACGCCGTCGACCAGGTTGCGCCAGAACTCGTCGATGTCGCCCGCGCCGGGTAGGCGGGCGGCGAGACCGACGATCGCGATCGGTTCGATGCCGTCGTCGGTGGTGGGAATGTCGTTCTGCATCCGGGGTGTCCTTAGCTCACGCGGTGCGTCGGGGCGGGGTACGGCGTCAGGGCTGGTTCGGTCGTCGGGGTGGGGTACGGCGGGCGCGGCCACGCCGGGCGGCGGCGCGCAGCGCGGCCCGGGCGAGTTCCGGCCGGTCGGCGGCGCCGTCGAGGCTGGCGGCGAGGGCCCGTACGGTCGGGTGGCGGAACAGGTCGAGCATGGTGAGGGAGCGGCCGGTGGCCTCGGTGAGCCGGGCGTGCACCGCGGCGAGGGCCATCGAGTGGCCGCCGATGTCGAAGAAGTTGTCGGCGACGCCCACCCGGTCCCGGCCGAGCACGTCCCGCCAGATGCCGGCGATCAGCTCCTCGGTGGCGGTGAGCGCGTCCGGCCCGGTGGGCAGCGGGGCCCGGGCCGGCTCGGCGGCCGCCACGGTCATCGCGCCGAGCGCCGCCACCCGTACGGCCGGGCGGGGCAGCTCGGTGGCGACCTCGTCGGCGGGCGCGTCCGGGTCGGCCGCGAGGGCGCCGACCAGGTCGGCCAGGTCGGCCAGGAGCGCCTCGATCCGCTCGGCGTCGAACAGGTCCGGGTTGTGCACCACCTCGACACCGGCCCGGCCGTCGCGTTCCACCACGTAGACGGTGATGTCGAACGGTGAGCCGGGCTTCGGCACCGGCACCGGCTCGACCGACAGGCCGGTCAGCGCGAGCCGGGGCGGCACGAAGTTGAGCACGTTGAACAGCACCTGCACGAGCGGGGCGCGGGAGGTGTCCCGGCCGACGCCGAGCGCCTCGACGATCCGTTCCAGCGGGGCGCCGGGATGCTCGGTGACCGCGTGCAGCTCGGCGGCGCACCGGTCGACCAGCCCCGCGAAGGTCGCCCCACCGGTGCGGACCCGCACGGGCACGGTGTCGATGAAGAAGCCGATGACGTCGTCGAAGGCGGCCAGCCGCCGGTCGGCGACGATCGCGCCGAGCACGTGGTCGTCGCCGCCGGTGAGCCGGCGCAGCAGCTCGCCGAAGCCGGCCAGCAGCACGGCCGCCACGGTGGTGCCGCGCCGGGCGGCCAGGTCGCGCACCGCCCGGTCGGCCGCACCGGTGAGCCGCACCGCGGCCTCGACGCCGGCGTAGGTCTGCACCGCCGGGCGGGGCCGGTCGCGGGGCAGGTCCAGCACGGTCGGGGCGCCGGCCAGGTGCCCGGTCCACCAGGCCAGGTCGGCCGCGCCCCGGCGGCGGTCGCGCTCCGCCCGCCAGACCGCGTAGTCGGCGTACGTGGCGGGCAGCGGCGGCCGGGCCGGCGGCTCACCGGCGACCGCCCGGGCGTACGCGCCGGCCAGCTCGTCGTAGAGCAGCGCCTCGGACCAGCCGTCGAAGACCGCGTGGTGCACGGTGACGGCGAGCACGTGGGTGTCGGCGGCCAGCCGGTAGACGGTCACCTGCCAGGGCGGCCCGGTGGCCAGGTCGAACGAGTGCCCGGCGCCGGCCGCGAGCATGGTGGCCAGCTCCGCCTCGGCGTCGGCGGCGCCGGTCAGGTCGACCACCGGCACGGCCACGTCGGTCGGCTCCTCGCGGACCGCGTACGGCACGCCGCCGGTCTGCGGGATCCGCCAGCGCAGCACGTCGTGCCGCTCGGCCACGGCGCGCAGCGCGGCGCCGAGCGCGGCGGTGTCCAGCGGCCCGCTCAGCCGGTGCGCGACGGCGATGTTGTAGGGCGCGCTGGACGGGGCGAGCTGGTCCATGAACCAGAGCCGCCGCTGCGGCGGGGAGAGGGTGGGCGGGTTGCCGGTGGTCAGCTCGTCGCCGTCGGCGGGCGCGGCGGCCCGCACCCGATCGACCAGCGCGCCGAAGGTGCGGTCGGTGAACAGCACCCGGGTGTCCACCCGCCGGCCCAGCTCGGCGCGGAGTGCGGCGACCAGTCGCATGGCGGCGATGGAGTTACCGCCGGCGGACAGGAAGTCGCTGTCCGGGCCGGGGTTCGCGCCGAGCAGCCGGATCCAGAGCCGCCGGACGGCCGCCTCCACCGGGTCGCCGCCGGGGATCTCCGCCGCCTCCGGCAGCGCGGCGACCGCCAGCGCGCGCAGCGCGGGCCGGTCCAGCTTGCCGCTGGTCGGGCTGACCGGCAGCGCGGCCAGCCGCACCGTCCGGGCCGGCAGCATGGCGGTGGTCAGCCGGGGCCCGGCGTACGCCCGCAGCGCCTCGTCGCCGGGCGCGCCGGCGGGGGTGAGGAAGGCGACCAGCTCGGTGCCGGCCGGGCCGGGCACGGCCTCCACGGCCACCCGGTCGACGCCGGGGTGGCCGGCCAGCACGGCCTCGACCTCGCCCAGCTCGATCCGCTGGCCGCGCACCTTGACCTGCCGGTCGGCCCGGCCGAGGTAGACGATCCGGCCGTCCGGCGCCTGCCGGACCAGGTCGCCCGTGCGGTAGAGCCGCTCCCCCGGCCGGTCGCCGAACGGGTCGGGCACGAACCGCTCGGCGGTCAGCCCGGGCCGGTCGAGGTAGCCGTCGGCCAGGCCGGGACCGCCGATCAGCAGCTCGCCGGTCTCGCCCGCTGGCACCGGGCACAGATCGGCGTCCACCACGTACGCCCGGTGGTTGGGCAGGGGCAGGCCGATCGGCACCGGGTCGGTGTCGGCGGCGGTGAGGTCACCGCTGACCGCCAGCACGGTGGTCTCGGTGGGGCCGTAGCCGTTGAGGAACCGCCGGCCGGGGGCCCAGCGAGCGACCAGCTCGGCCGGGACCGCCTCGCCGCCGCAGAGCAGCACCCGCCACGACGGCAGCTCCGCCGGGTCGAGCAGGGCGAGCACGGTCGGGGTGATGAAACCCCAGGTCACCTCGTGCGCGGCGACGAACCGGGCCAGCCGGACGGGGTCGGCCCGGTCGTCGGTGCCGAGCAGCTGCACCGCGCCGCCGAGCAGCAGCGGCACGAACAGGTCCATGGTGGCCGCGTCGAAGCCGAGCGAGGCGATGCCGAGGCTGCGTACCGAGGCGTCGGCACCGGTCAGCGCGGCGACCCCGGTGACGAACTCGACGGCGTTGCGGTGGGTGGTGAGCACCCCCTTGGGCCGGCCGGTGGAGCCGGAGGTGAACAGCACGTACGCCGGGTCGCCGGGGCACGCCGGGCAGGGTGCGAGGGGAGCCGGGCCGGGCAGCCCGACCGCCTCCACACCGGGCTCGCCGCCGAACTCGGCCGCCGCGGTGTCGCCGACGACCACCCGGACCCCGGCGTCCCGGGCGATCTCGCGCAGCCGCTCGCGGGGGCCGCCCGGCTCCAGCGGCACGTACACGGCGCCGGCCAGCAGCACGCCGACCACCGTGACCACCAGGTCGGGGGTACGCGCGCCGCACACCCCGACCCGGTCGCCGCGGCCCACGCCGCGCTCGCGCAGGGCGGCGGCCACCCCGGCGGCCCGCTCGACGAGCTGCCGGTAGGTCAGCCGGGTGTCCCACTGGCGTACCGCCACGGCGTCGGGGGTGCGGGCGGCCTGCGCGGCGATCAGTTCGGCCAGGGTGGCGTCCGGCCAGGGCAGGTCCGCCCCGTACGCGGCGCTGACGGTCAGGATGTCGGTCACCCGTGGTCTCCCCGGTGCTCGGCTGGGTCGGTGATCTGGAGGCGGAGTTCGTTGACGTAGCCCCGCCCCCGCGCGTCGGTGATCCACGACTCGGCCGGGTCGGGCAGCAGCTCGGTGACCACCACGGCCACGTCGGGGCCGGTGCGGGCGGCGGCGTCGACCATGGCGCACAGCGAATGGGCGTGCAGCGGGCCGGTCAGGTCGACGTAGCAGGGCTTGACCTCGGTGCCGACCTTCACGAAGACCCGCTCGGGCAGGCCGAGCCGCTGCCGCAGGCGCCGCACCGCGAGGTAGCGCTCGGCCTCGCCGCTCACCCCGGCCAGCCCGGACTCCCCGACCGTGGTGCGCCAGGTGCGCCGGGCCACCACCAGCCGGTCGATGGTGATGCGAGGCATGTGCGGGGCCGGGTCGAGCAGCTTGAAGCTGTCCAGCAGCAGCGCGGCGAGCAGGTTGCCGAACACCTCGGTGAGCGGCCACCGCCGCCCGTCGGGGAAGACCGCGTCGAACTCGCCGCCGGCGCGCTCGATCCGCACGTCGGTGGCCGGGACGAGGCGGTCCAGGTCGGCGCCCCGGGCCGTGTCGATGCCGATCTGCCGGTCCTGCGGACCGGTCAGCTCGTAGGTGGTCCGGGTGGTCAGCCGCGGGTAGTTGGCCGGGTAGACCACGCGCAGCCGGACCGGCCCGAGGTCGGCGTCGAAGCCGGCGCGCAGCACCGCGGGGTCCGGGTGGAACGGGGTGAGCACGGCACTGTCGAAGGTGGCCAGGCTCGGGTGCAGCTCGCCGAGGACCAGCAGGAACTCGCCCCGGTTGAGCGCGCCGAGGTCGGCGGCGGCGATCTGCACGTCGGGGCTGTGGATCCGGGCGGACGGCCAGCCGGGGCCGTCGGCGGCGAACAGCTCGGCGGCCCGGGCGGCCAGGTCGGCGCTGCGCAGGGTCAGCTCCGCCTGTCCGGGCGGCAGGTCGGCCAGCCCGCACAGCTCTCGCCAGCGGGCGGTCAGCCCGGCGGCGGCGCGCTGGAGCGGGCCGCCGGGGGCGAGCAGCAGCCCCTGGGCGGGCGCCCACACGTCGGCGAGCCGGACCGGGCCGTCCTCGGCCAGTTCGGCGTGGAGGTCGGCGACGACCGCCGTGCAGGCCGCGCCCACCTCGGCGGTCAGCCAGCGGGCCGCCGTCAGCACCACGGCGAGCGGCTCGGCCAGCGCCTCCCGCACCGGCGCGCCCACCCGCACGTCCAGGTCCCGTTCGGTCTCCTCGTAGACCAGGGTGCGGCCGGCGTACATCTGGCCGGCGTGCCGGGTCGCGGCGGCCCCGGTGACCGCGGTGAACTCGTCGTTCAGCGCGGCCAGCGCGGCGCCCAGCCGGTCCGGGTCGCCGGCCGCGGCGGCCACCGCGTCCCGGGCCGCGCGGAGCCGGTCGAGGCCGGCCTCGGCCACCGCCCGGGCCGCCGGGTCGCCGACGGCGGCGATTCGCTCGGCGAGCACCCGTTCCGCGGCCGGGCTGGTGGGCAGGGCGGCGTCCCAGGCGAGCAGCCCGCGCTCGACCAGCCGGGCGAGCAGCAGGTAGCCGTCGTCGGCAGTGCGCAGGTCGCCGGCGGCCCGGAACCGCTCGACCAGCTCGGCCGCCGTCGTCCGGCCGTCGGCGGCGGCGACCAGCCGCGCCTCCACCGGGGGCAGCTCGACCGGCGGGTGCAGCGGCCGGTGCAGCCGGTTGCCGACCACGGTCAGGTGCGGCGGCCGGGCCGGTGGCCACCAGCGGCGCACCGCCAGGTCGGTGCCGAGCCGGTCGGCGTACGCGGACAGCGCCCACGCCTCGAAGTGGACCCGGCGGCGGCGGACCAGGCCCGCGCCGGGGGTCACCCGCGAGGTGGCCGACTCCGGTTCGAGGGTGCCCCAGGCGACCGGCCCGAAGAACCCGATGGTCTCGGCCTTGCCGCAGTAGCGCTGCCAGTAGCGCAGCAGCGTCATCTCGCGCTTGCGGCGCCGGCTGTTGCGGGTCGCCGGGTCGGTGCGCAGCAGCCCGTCCAGGGCGACGAGCATGTCCCGGTTCTGCCAGGTAACCGCCTCGCGGAGCAACGGGTCGGCGGCGAGGTCGAGGGCCGCCGCGGAGCCCTCGGCGGTCGCCTCGTCCAGCGCCTTGTCGAAGACCTCCCGCGTGCCCTCCGCGGCGAGCAGGGCGTCGGCCGCGGCGGCGGCCTCCGGGGCCGCGAACCGGTCCAGCCCGGCGGCCGGGAAGCCGGCCGTCCGCACCACGGTGTCCCGCCAGACCGACCAGCCGGTGTCTCCCAGCGGCAGCAGGTGGCTCATCGGGTCTCCGTCCCCTGGGTGTCCACGATGTGCAGGCGCAGCTCGCTGAAGTAGCGGCGGCCGGCGCCGTCGGGCACCCAGGCCTGGTCCGTGGTCGGGAGCATCTCGCTGACCGTGAGCGAGACGTCGTCGCCGCCGTCGACCCGGGCGGCCCGGACCATGGCGCAGAACATGTTGGCGAAGCCCGGGCTGGACAGGTCCACGAAGCACGGCTTGGTCTCGGTGCCGAGCTTGACGTAGACCTGCTCGGGCAGGCCGAGCCGGCGCCGCCAGTCCCGCACGGCCAGGAAGCGCTGCCGCTCGCCGGTCGCCGCCGCCAGCCCGCTCTCCCCCACCGTGGTCCGCCAGGTCTGCCGGGCCACCACCAGCCGGTCCAGCGTGATCCGGGGCGTGTACGGCGCCGCGGCGACCAGCTTGAAGCCGTCCACCGCGTGCGCGCTGAACAGCTCGGCGAAGATCTCGGTGAGCGGCCACCGCTGCCCGTCCGAGGCGGTGGCCACGAGCCGGCCGTCGACCTCGCCGACGGTGAGGTCCACTGTGGGCAGCACCCGGGCCGGCTCCCCGCCCGGCGCGTCCTGGAAGGCCAGGTGCCGGTCGGTCGGCCCGGTCAGCGACTCGGAGGTGCGGCTGGTCCGGCGGGGCCACTCGGTGGGGAAGAGCAGCCGGATCCGCCGCTCGCCCAGGTCCTCGGCCAGCGCGGCGCGCAGCCGCTCCACCTCGGGGTGCGACGGGGTGAAGACCGCGCAGTCGAACGACGACCAGGCGGCGTGCAACTCGCCGAGCACCACCGTGTACTCGCCCCGGGCCAGCGCCGCCGCGTCGGTGGCGCAGATCTGCAGGTCGGGGCTGTGCATCACGGCGTTGGACCAGGTCGGCCGGGCGCCCGGGAAGACCGCGTCGATCCGGTCGGCCAGATCGGCCACCCGCAGCCGCACGTCGGTGGTGCCGGGTGGCAGCGCGTCCAGCCCGAACAGCCCGGCCCAGCGGGCGGCGAAGTCGGCGGCGACCCCGTCGACCGGCCGCTCGCCCCCGCCCCAGAACAGGCCCTGGGCCAGGAACCACAGGTCCGCCAGGGCGACCGGCCCGCCGCCGGCCTCGGCGCGCAACTCGTCGTGGAGCCCGCGGAACACCTCGTCGTACGCGTCGGCGAGGGCGTTCGCCATCCACCGGGCGGCGCGCAGCAGCACGTCCAGCGGGGCGGCCAGCTCGGCGAGCAGCGGCGCGCCGAAGACCACGTCCAGGTCGCGGGCGGTGTCCTCGTAGCAGATGGTGCGGCCGGCGTACATCTGGCCGGCCCGGCGGACGGCCGGGCGGCCGGTCAGCTCGGTGAACGTGGCGTCGAGGGTGTCCAGCGCGGCGCGCAGCCGCACCGGGTCGCCGGCCGCCTCGGCCACCGCGTCGCGGGCGGCGCGGAGCCGGTCGAACCCGGCCCGCGCGGCGCTCCGGGCGGCCTCGTCGCCGATCGCCGCGATCCGGTCGCCCAGCACCCGCTCGGCGTCCGGGCTGACCGGCAGGGCCGCGTCCCAGCTGATCAGCTCCCGCTCCACCAGCCGGTCGAGCAGGGCGTAGCCGTCCTCGGGGCGGCGCAGGCCGATGGCCGGGTCGGCCACCAGGTCGGCGGCGTGGCGGTGGCCGTCGGCGGCGGCGAGCAGGGCCGCCTCCACCGGGGTCAGCGCCAGCGGGGGCCGGCCGGGGCGCAGCACGGTCCGGTCCCGGACGGCGAGGTGCGGGCGCAGCACCGGCGGCCACCACCGGCGGACGGCCAGGTCGGCGCCGATCCGCTCGGCGTACGCGGCGAGCGCCCAGGACTCGAACCAGACCCAGCGCCGGCGGGTCAGCCCGGCGCCGGGGCGGATCCGGGCGGTCTCCGGCTGGTCGGGGTCGACGGTCACCCAGCAGCTCGGGCCGAAGAAGCCGACCGTCTCGTTCTTGCCGCCGTAGCGCTGCCAGTACTTGAGCAGCGCCCGCTCCCGGTCCCGCCGCCGCACGTTGCGTGCCGCGTCGGCGCCGCCGCGGGCCAGCCCGTCGAGCGCGACCAGCGCGCCCCGGTTCTGCCAGGTGACCGCCTCGCGCAGCAGCGGGTCGGCGGCCAGCTCGCTGATCCGCTGGGCGCCGGCGCGGACCGCCTCGTCGAACTCCTTGTCGTAGCGGTCCTCGCCGGTGCCGGTGGCGAGCAGCTCGTCGGCCGCCGCGGCGGCCCGGGGCGCGGCGAACAGGTCCAGGCCGTCGGCCGGGAAGCCGGTGGTGCGCAGGATGGCGTCGCGCCACACCGACCAGGCGGTGCCGCCGAGCGGCACCCGGTGCACACCGCCGGCGGTCCCGCGGCCGGCGGTGTGCACCCGGTCCGTACCCGCGGCCGGCCCGCCGGCGCGGGTGGTCCCGGCGGCGAGCGCCGCGGCCAGGTCGGCGCGGATCAGCGCGAGCAGCTCGGGGAGCCGGTCGTGCAGGAAGAAGTGGCCGCCGGCCAGCTCGTGCAGGGTGAACCCGGCGGCGGTGTGCGCGGCCCAGGCGGCGTGCTGCTCGCGGGTGACGGCCCGGTCGTCCCGGCCGCTGAACGCGACGATCGGCAGCGGCAGCGGCTCGCCGGGCACGTACCGGTAGTCGTCCACCCGGCCGAAGTCGGCCCGCAGCAGCGGCAGCAGCAGCTCCACCAGCTCCGGGTGCTCGAACAGCTCGGCGGGCAGGCCGCCGCCGTCGCCGAGGCGGCGCAGCAGCTCGTCGTCGTCCGCGCGGGACAGGCCGTCGAAGGGACCGGGCGCGGTCACGTGCGGGGCGCGGGCGCCGCCGACGTAGAGCCGCAGCGGCAGGGGCCGGCCGGTCCGGCGCAGCTCCCGGACCACGTCGAAGCCGAGCCGGCCGCCCATCGAGTGGCCGTAGAGGGCGTACGGGCGGTCGGCCCGGGCCGCGACGGCGTCGGCCACCTCGGCGACGTCGAAGCGCGGATCCTCGTTGATCCGGTTCTCCCGGCCGGGCAGTTGCACCGGCAGCACCTCGACGTCCGGGCCGATCCCCTCCTGCCAGCGCCGGAACGCGCTCGCGCCGGCACCGGCGTAGGGCAGGCAGAACAACCGCACCGGCGCCTGGGGTCGGCTTCCGGCGGAGACGAACCAGTTCACCGCGGACCTTTCTGGACGGGGTCGATCCAGTACCGCCGGCGCTGGAACGGATAGGTGGGCAGGCCGGTGCGCCGGACCGTGCCCTCGGGGTGCAGGGCGTCCCAGTCGACGTCCCGCCCGGCGACCCAGTCGGCGGCCAGGTCGCGCAGCGGGCCACCCTCGCCCGCGATCCGGGCGCCGGTGTCCAGCAGCGTGTCCAGCCCGGCCAGCGCGCCGGCCAGGTCGGCGGCGACGACCGCGGCCCGGTGGGCGAAGGCCCGCCGGCCGAGCGCCAGGGTGGCGGCCACCTCGGGCAACGCCGGGGCGTCGCCGCCCAGGTGGGCCCGCAGCCGGGCCAGCGCGGCCCGCAACGCCGCCGGGGTACGCGCCGACACCGGCAGCAGCCACGGCCCGTCGCCGGGCGGGTCGGCCGGGTCGGCCGGCGGCGGCTGCTCCACGACGACGTGCGCGTTGGTGCCGCCGAGGCCGAAGGCGCTGACCCCGGCCACCCGGCGCGGCCCCTCGGGCCAGTCGCGGGCCTTGGTGGGCACGTAGAACGGGCCGGCGGACAGGTCGATCTCCGGGTGCGGGCGGGTGAAGTGGAGGTTCGGCGGGATCACCCCGTGCCGCACGGCGAGCACCGCCTTGATCAGCCCGGCGATCCCGGCGGCCGCGTCGAGGTGGCCGATGTTGGTCTTCACCGACCCGAGCGCGCAGCTCTCGGCGGGTGCGGCCCCCGCGTACACCTCGTGCAGCGCGGCGACCTCGATGGCGTCACCGAGCGGCGTGCCGCTGCCGTGCCCCTCCACGAGGCCGACCTCGCCGGGGGCGACCTCGGCGGTGGCCAGCGCGTTGGCCACCGCGGCGGCCTGCCCGGCCGGGCCGGGCACGGCGAAGCCGGCCCGGTCGGCGCCGTCGTTGGTGACCGCCCAGCCGGGCAGGACGGCGTAGATCCGGTCGCCGTCGGCCTGCGCGTCGGCCAGCCGGCGCAGCGCGACCACCCCGCTGCCGGAGCCGAAGCCGGAGCCGTTGGCGCCCTCGTCGAAGGCGCGGCACCGGCCGTCCGGCGAGGCCAGCCCGCCCGGGACGTGCCGGTGCCGGGGCCAGGTGACGGTCACCCCGCCGGCCAGGGCGAGGTCGCACTGGTAGTCGGCCAGGCTCTGCGCGGCCAGGCAGACCGCGACCAGTGAGCTGGAGCAGGCGCTCTGCACGGCCAGGGCGGGCCCGGTGAGCCCGAGCCGGTAGGCGACCTGCCCGGGCAGGTGGTCGGTGAACTGCCGGCCGATCAGCCGGGCCTCCCAGTCATCCGGGTCGACGTCGCCGACCACGGCCGGGTTGTCCATGAGGTGGAACAGGAAGTACCGGTTGGCGGAGGTGGCCGCGTAGACCCCGACCAGGCCGGGAAAGCGTTCCGGGTCGTGCCCGGCGTCCTCCATGGCCTCCCAGGCGGTCTCCAGGAAGAGCCGGTGCTGCGGGTCGGTCCGGGCCGCCTCGTCGGCGGCGAAGGAGAAGAACTCGGCGTCGAAGTCGGCGACCCCGTCGAGCCGGCCGACGGCCCGCACGTGCCGGGGGTCGGCGCGCAGGCCCGGCCCGACGCCGAGCGCGGCCAGCTCCTCGTCGGTGTGCTCGTGGATCGAGTCGACGCCGGTGCACAGGTTCCACCAGAAGGTGGCCACGTCCGGCGCGCCGGGGAAGCGGCCGGCGAGGCCGACCACCGCGATCTCGTCGCCGGTGTAGTCGCGGGCCGCGGCGGCCGGGGCGGCGGGCGCGGGCAGCACCGGGGCGCGGACCGCCTCGGGCGGGGCGTCGAGCAGCGCCGCCTGGGCCGCCACGGTCGGGTGGTCGAAGAGGCGCAGCAGGGGCAGCCGCACGCCGAACGCGTCGGCGAGCCGCTGCTGCACCTGACCCAGCAGCAGGGACTGCCCGCCGACGTCGAAGAAGCTGTCGGTGCGGCCGACCGCCGGGCGGCCGAGCACGGCGCACCAGATGTCGTGCACGGCCCGCTCGGTGTCGGTGGTGGGCGCGGCGCCGGCCGGCGCCTCGGCCGGCGGGTCGGGCAGCGCCCGCTCGTCGACCTTGCCGGTGACGGTGAGCGGGAACTCGTCGAGCAGCACGACGGCGCGGGGCAGCGCGTAGCCGGGCAGCGCGGCGGCGAGCGCGGCGCGCAGCGCGGCCGGGTCGGTGCGGTCGCCGGCCGGGCGGGCGTACGCCAGCAGCTCGCCGTCGCGGGCGATGGCGCGCACGCCGGCCACGCCGGGCTGGGCGGCCAGCACCGCCTCGATCTCGGTCAGCTCGACGCGGTGGCCGCGCACCTTGACCTGCCGGTCGAGCCGGCCGAGGCAGACCAGCTCGCCGTCGGGCAGCCGCCGGCCGAGGTCGCCGGTGCGGTACGACCGCACCCCGGCAGCGTCCACGGTGAACCGGTCGCTGTCCTGGTTGAGGTAGCCGGGCGCGAGGTGCCGGCTGCGGACCACCAGCTCGCCGGTGTCCGGGGCGAGGTCGACCTGGTAGCCGGGGAACGCGGTGCCGATCGGCAACGGGCCGGTGGAGGATGACTCCACGGTGGACAGCGGCAGCACGTGCCGGGCCACGAAGGTCATCTCGGTGGCGCCGTAGCCGTTGACCAGCCGGCAGTCCGGTGCGAACCGGTCCCGGCCGCGGAGGGCGTCCGCGTAGGTGGCCTGCTCGCCGCCGAGCAGCACCACCCGGACCGCGTCGAGGCGCCGGTCGCCGAGGGCGTCCAGCAGGTAGCGGTAGACGGTGGGCGTGCAGTGCAGCACGGTGGCCCGGTGCCGGTCGAGCTGGGCGACGGCGTGGGCGAGCCCCTGCCGGCGCAGGTCGACCGGGACCACCGCGGCGCCGGTGAGCAGCGCCGGGTAGAGGTCGGGGATGGCGGCGTCGAAGCTGAACGAGGCGAGCAGGCTGAGCCGGTCGCTCGGGCCGATCGCCAGCGCGGCGATCTGGTTGTCGGCGACGTGCGCCAGGTTGCGGTGCGTCTGCCCGACGGCCTTCGGCACCCCGGTGGACCCCGAGGTGAACAGCACGTACGCCAGCGCGTCCGGGTCGACCGGCACGGGCCGCAGCGGGGCCGGCGACACCCGGTCCAGCGGTACGACGGTCCGCCCGTCGGCGAGGTCCCGGGCCAGCTCGCGGTGCTCGGCGGCGCAGGCGAGGGCGGTGACCCCGGCGGCGGCGAGCATGTGGCGCAGCCGGTCGACCGGGAAGCCCGGGTCCAGCGGCACGTACGCGCATCCCGCGGCGAGAGCGCCGAGCAGCGCCGCGACGGTCGGAGCGCCGTGCGGGGTGAGCAGGGCGATGCGGTCACCGGGTCGGACGCCGGCGGCGACGAGCGCGGCGGCGTGTCCCCCGGCCATCCCGGCCAACCCGGCGTAAGCGACCTCGTGGGTCTCACCGAGCAGGGCCGGACGTTCACCGTGACGCGCTGCGACCTCGCCGAAACGATTGATGATCATCGGCTGTGCCATGTCAGCGGGCTGATGTTTCCCCATTGACGACAGGCGCGCAGCGTTCAACGAATGTGATCATGATCCCCCCCAGGACTTCACATTGGAGCCAGAATAAAGCTCGATTTCTCGATGGGGAGGGCATCGATGCAGGTCGAGCCGAAGGGATGACGACCCGTGGAAGCTCGGACCGAGGAAATCGACCGATCATCCCTCTAGCGCGTAGACGATTTACCGCGTAAGCGCCTACTCGCGAGTTATTTTACGGTGAAAATACTTCCGGACCGTGGATTTTCCACCGCGAGGGCCTCGTCTCCGCAGCTCAACACGCGTTTCGGGGGGCCCGACTACACATCGTACGGTGGCCGCGGGATCGGGTCGACCATCGCGTCGAATCCCTTGGGGAGCTGCGCCACGAGATCCTGGAACTCGCCGACCGTGACCGTCTCCCGCAGGGTGGCGAGCACCGCACGGGCGCCCACCTCGGCCACCGCCGGGTCCACTCCGGCCCGCTCCGCGACCCGGTACAGGAAGGCGACCCCGCCGCCCGTCGTGCCGCCGTCGCCCGGCGCGACGAGATAGCTGCCGACCTCGTCCGGCAGCTGCGCGGCCAGGTCCGCCGACTCGGTGGCGGTGATCCGCTCGGCGAGGGTCTGCAACACCGCCCGCGAGATCGTGGCGGCCTGACCGGTGGGCAGCTCGGCGCGCCGGGACACCGCCTCGACGAATCGGGGAAACCGCACAGCCGCACTCCTGTCGTCGCCGGCCGCCGCCGGATGTCCGACAGCCCCGGCACCCGAGCCGGCCGGAGCGTCGCGTCCGCGGTTACCCGCGCCCGGCGGCCGCAAACGGCCGGCGACCCGGGCGGCACCCACCGCGCCGGGCGGGGGGGCCGGCGGGGTCAGCGCAGCGCGCCGAGAGCCCGGAAGTGGTCGAAGATGAGCTGGTCGACCGGGGAGACCCGGGACCGGTTGGCGTAGCCGAGCCAGGCCAGCTCCGCGATCTCGCTCGCCGGCCGCAGCGTGCCTCGGTAGTCGGCGGCGTAGCAGGTCATCCGGACCAGCGTGCCGGCGCCGTGGCCGTGGGCCTGCGCGGTGAAGACACCGACCGGCACGGCGGACTCCGGCACGACGGCCACGGCCAGCTCCTCGGCGATCTCCCGGACCAGGGTCGCCAGGTCGGTCTCACCGGCTTCCCGCTTGCCGCCGGGCAGGTACCAGACGTCCCTGCCCCGGGACCGGGTGCTCAGCACCCGGCCGTCCTCGATCCGGATCCAGGCGACCTTGTCGATCTCGGGCACCGTGCTCCTCGGGTCTCGGGCGCGTACGCGGGGATGACGCCAGGGAGCGACCCTACGCTCGTCACCCCGGCGGCCGACGCGCACCGCCGCTCCTGGTGATCGGGCGGCCGGCAGGTTTGCCGGCGTCGCCCGAGGGGGCACTCCCGCCATGACGCCCGGGACGCCGGGCACCGACTCGGGACGGAGCATCCGGATGGAGTGGCTGAGGAGACTCCTGGGTGGACCGGAATCGGCCCGGCAGGACGTCGCGGAGCGGTTGACCACGTACGGCCTCTTCCGGAGGGCGACCGAGACGGTCGGGTTGGACGACCGGGAGACCGTCCGGCGGTGGCTGCGGGAACTCGATCCGGACCTCCAGCAACAGGTGCACATCCGCCGGCCGTGGGGGGTCATCGCCGCCGTGAGCGACCACCGCGACCCGGTGGGTGTGGTCATGCAGGAGCCGGACGGCCGGGCGTGGGGCGCCTACGTGCCGGGCGCCGACCGCCGGGAGCACCTGACGCCCGAGCAGGTCGAGGCCGTGATGCTCGCGGCGCTCACCTCGACCGGACGGCCCGACGGGCCGGACTGGCGGCCGATCCGCTGACCCGGCAGCGGGAACCGGACGGGTGCCGCCGGTCGGTAGGCTCGCCGCATGGCCCGCACCACCCATCCCGGCGCCTGCCCGCTGGACTGTCCCGACACCTGCGTCTGGCAGCTCACGGTCTCCGACGGCCGGGCCGTCGCGCTCCGCGGCGACCGCGAGCACCCGTTCACCCGGGGCGCGCTCTGCGGCAAGGTCAACCGCTACCTCGACGCGGTCAACGGCCCGGACCGGCTGACCACCCCCTACGTGCGCACCGGCCCGAAGGGCGCCGGGCGGGTCGCGTACCGGCCGGCGAGCTGGGCGGAGGCGGTCGACCGGGTGGCCGCCGGGCTGCGCGCGAGCATCGAACGGGACGGCCCGGAGTCCGTGCTGCCCTACTACTTCGCCGGCACCATGGGCCACGTGCAGGGCTGGACGATGGGCCAGCGGCTCTTCGCGTACCTGGGTGCGTCGCGGCTGGACACCACCATCTGCACGGGCGCGGCCCGCGCGGCGCTGCGCTCGATCTACGGGGGCTCGGTCGGCTTCGAGCCGGAGTCGATCGTGGCGGCGAAGCTCATCGTGCTCTGGGGCGCCAACCCGCTCGCCACCAACCTGCACCTGTGGCCGTTCGTGCAGCAGGCCCGGGAGCGCGGCGCGTACCTGGTCACCATCGACCCGCTGCGCACCGACACCGCGGCCCGCAGCGACGAGCACGTCGCCCCGCTGCCCGGCACCGACGCGGCGCTCGCGCTCGGGCTCATGCGGCACGTACGCGACGCCGGCGCGACCGACGAGGAGTGGCTGGCCGCGCACACCGTCGGCTGGCCCGAGCTGGCCGCCCGGCTCGACGAGTGGCCGGTGGAGCGGGCCGCCGCCGAGTGCGGCCTGCCCGTCGAGGTGGTCCGCCGGCTCGGCGACCGGATCGCCACCACCCGACCCACCGCCGTCCGGGTCGGGCTGGGCCTGCAACGGCACCACGGCGCCGGCCAGGCGATCCGGGCGATCTGCGCGCTGCCGCTGGTCACCGGCGACTTCCGGTACCCGGGCGGCGGCGCCCTGGTGTCGACCAGCGGGCACCACCCGATCGACGAGGGCCCGGTGGTCCGGCCGCCCGGCATGCCGGCCCCGCCCGCCCGGTCGGTGAACATGAGCCGGCTGGCGACCGTGCTCACCGGGGAGGCCGACCCGCCGGTGACCTCGCTGGTGGTGTTCAACGCCAACCCGGCCGCCACGGCCCCGGACCAGAACCGGCTCCTCGCCGGCCTGCGTCGCGCCGACCTGTTCACCGTGGTGCTGGAGCAGCGCTGGACCGACACCTGCGACTACGCCGACGTGGTGCTGCCGGCCACCATGCAGCCGGAGCACCTCGACCTGCACTCCTCCTACGGCCACCACTACACGACGTTGAACCTGCCGGTCACCCGGGCGCCGGGCGAGGCCCTGCCGAACACCGAGATCTTCCGGCGGATCGCCGCCGCGCTCGGCATCGACCACCCCCGGTTCTCCGACAGCGACGAGGACCTGGCCCGGCAGCTGCTGACCGGCACGCCGGTCAGCTTCGAGGAGCTGCGCGAGCGGACGTACGCCCGGGCCACCGGGGTGCCGGTGGGCGCCGCCCCGTTCGCCGCCGGCGGTTTCCCCACCCCGGACGGCCGGGCCCGGCTGCACGACCCGGGGCTGGCCCGGCTCGGGGTGGACCCGCTACCCGGACACACCCCGCCCGTGGAGGCGGCCGACCCCGAGCTGGCCCGCCGGTTCCCGCTGGTGCTGATCGCCCCGGCGGGCCGGTTCCTGATGAACTCCACCTTCGCGTCGCTGCCCTGGCACGCGCGGCGGACCGGCCCGCCCCGGGTGCACCTGCACCCGGACGACGCGGCGGCGCGCGGCCTCGCCGACGGCGACGCGGTGCGGGTGCGCAACGACCGGGGCGCGTTCCTCGCGGCGGCCGCCGTCGACGGGGCGACCCGGCCGGGGCTGGCGTTCACGTACAAGGCGTACTGGGCGCGGCTGAGCCCGGGCCGGGCCACCGTCAACGCGGTCACCGCCGTGCGCGACACCGACCTGGGCGAGGCGCCGACGTTCCACGACTGCCGGGTCGAGGTCGAGCCGGTGCCGGCCGAGCTGCTGATCCCCGAGCCGCCCGCCGACGCGGCGGCCGTGCCGGCGCCCGCCGCACCCGCCGACCCGGCGCCGGTGCCGGCCGGCTGAGCCGGGACTTCCGGCCCGTGGTCGGCGCGCTCGGCTACGCGATCGACGACGCCCCGATGGCCGCGCTGCGGGCCGGAGGCGGCACCCCGCCGGCATCGCCTGATCCGCGCGGCCGGCCCGCCGGCGTCGCCGTCCCCCGGGCGACGCCAGCGGCTCAGCCCTCGGCGAGGGCGTCCAGCACGAGCGCGGCGGTCCAGCTGAACGCCGGTGAGCCGAGCCCGGCCCCGGTGTCCGGGTGGAAGTACTCGTGGCAGCCGGCCCCGTCGACGAGGTCCAGCAGGGACTCGCGCAGCCCGGCGGCCAGGTCGGGGCGGTCGTGGGCGCGCAGCCCCCGCCACAGCAGCCAGCCGGTGTTGACCCAGCTCGGGCCGCGCCAGTAGCGCAGCGGTTCGAAGTCCGGCGCGGTTCGGTCGTGGGTGGGCAGCGGGCGGTCCATCCGGGCGGCCAGACCGAACCGGGGCGAGCACGCCTCGGCGAGCACCGCCCGCACCTGGTGGGCCGGCAGGTCGGGCAGGATCAGCGGCATGAGCCCGAGCACCGTGCGGGCCGGGACGAGCCGGTCGGCCCGGACGTCGCGCGGGCGGAAGGTGCCGGTCACCGGGTCGTAGAGCCGGTCGACCAGGGCCTGCGTGATCCGCGCCGCGCGGTCCCGGTGCGGCCCGGGGTCGGCGCCCACCACGGTGGCGATGCGGGCCAGGGCCTGCTCGGAGACGCCGAGCGCCGCGTTGACCAGCGGGCACTCCACCAGGAACGGGTGCCGGTCGAGCAGCCCCTCGTCCCGGTAGCGGCCGGCCCGGTAGGCGTCCACGAGCGCCACGTAGCGTGCGTAGTCCAGGTCGGTGGGGCGGTGCGCCGCGTCGGCGTGCGCGGTGTCGTGCCGGCGGTACGCCCGCAGCACCGCCTCGTCGGCGGGCACGGCGGCCAGCGGGACGTCCCAGGCGGGGCTGTTGTCCAGGCCGGACTCCCACGGGTGCACGACGGCGGCCAGCCCGCCCCCGCCGACGTCCCGCCGGCCGGTCAGGTAGCGCTGCTGGGCGACCAGCCGCGGATAGAGCCAGCGCAACGCGGCCACCGACGCCTCGGAGGGGGCGCGGCGGTGCACCAGCCAGGCGGCCGGGGCGTGCACCGGCGGCTGGACGATGCCCGAGGTGGCCGCCGCCGGGGCGCCGTCGGCCCGGGCCGAGTCCCAGAACTCGGGCCCGGGGAAGTACGCGCCGACCCGCAGCGCCGGGTTGAACACGATGTGCGGCACCCGCCCGTCGGCCCACTGCGCGGTGAACAGGGTGCGCAACTCCCGCCAGGCCCGGTCCGGGCGGACGTGCGCCAGCCCGACCGCGATGAACGCCGAGTCCCAGCTCCACTGGTGCGGATAGAGGGTGCGGGAGGGCACGGTGTGGTCGTGCTCCCAGTTGGCGTCCAGCGTGGCCAGCGCGAGCCGCCGCAGCCGGGCGGCCCGCTCGGCGTCGCCGGGACCGGGACCGCCGGGCCGCACCCGGGCCGCCCCACCGGGGGCGCTCATGCCGCCGCCTCGCTGTCGCTCGGCACCGGCGCGAGGCGCCGCGCTACTGAGCCCCATGGCTCGCTCGCTCCGCTCGCTCACGCCGCCGCCCGCCGCGGCCGGGCCTGGGCGAGGACGGTGGCGGCCTGGCGCAGGGCGGCGACGGGCTCGCCGCGCAGCCGGCACTCCAGCGCCAGCCAGCCGGGATAGCCGATCGCGTCCAGGGTGGCCAGCAGCGCCGACCAGTCCAGGTGCCCGGCCCCCGGCTGGTGCCGGTTGGAGTCGCTGACCTGCACGTGCCCGAGGTACGGCGCGGCCGCGCGCAGCGCCGCGCAGGCGTCGTCCTCCTCGATGTTCATGTGGTAGGTGTCGGCGACCACCCGGACCGAGGGCAGCCCGACGGCACGGCACAGGGCGACCGCGTCGTCGAGCCGGTTGACCATGTGGTCCTCGTACCGGTTGAGGGGTTCCAGGAAGAGGGTGACCCCCTCGGCGCGGGCGTGCTCGCCCAGCTCGCCCAGGGCGTCGACGAGCACCCGCCGGTCGCCCTCGGGCGGGCGGGGCGGCTCGAACGGCGGCAGCCGGCGGGAGAACATCCCCCAGGCGGCCGGGGTCATGGCGCCGATCCCGCCGAGCTCCGCGATGACGGAGAGCTGGGAGCGCAGGTTGCGGACCGCGTCCCGGGAGCGCGCGGGGTCGAAGTCGCCGATGAAGTGGTCCATCTCGACGCAGACGGTCGGCATGACCACGCCCTCGGCGCGGGCGCGGCGCAGCTCCGGCAGCCGCCGGGCCAGGGCCAGGTCGCCCCGGCCGCGCAGCTCGATGCCCTGGTAGCCGAGGGAGACGGCGAGGGCGTACTTCTCGGACAGGCCGGCGCCGGGGAGCAACTGCTCCTGGCAGGCCAGGGGGATGGTCATGGGAACCTCAGCACCACTTGGAGGACGTCACCGTCACCGCGGTCGAGCAACGCGAGCGCGTCGGCCACCGCGCCCGCGTCGACGACGTGGCTCACCAGCGGCAGCGGGTCGACGCTGCCCTCGGCCACCAGGTCCATGAAGGTGTGGGCGATCCGGGTCCCGGTCCACCGGCCGGCCGTGCCGGGTGCGGGGGCGGGCCCGGAGATCTGGGCCGCCACCAGCTGGATCCGGTTGTGGTGGAACTCCTCGCCGAGCCCCAACCCGTGGGCGTACCCCTGGTAGAAGCCGGCGGCCACGACGCGGCCGGCGTGGGTGGTGGCGCGGATGGCCTCGTGCAGCGCCGGGTACGACCCGGACAGTTCGAGACAGACGTCCGCGCCGCGGCCGCCGGTGGCCGCGTGCAGCGCGGCGGCGGCGGAGTCGACGGTGGCGTCGACCACCCGGCGGGCGCCGAGCCGGGTGGCATGGGCGAGCCGGTCCGGTACCCGGTCGACGGCCACCACCCGGGCTCCGGAGAGGACGGCGAGCCGGGTGCCGAGCAGGCCGATCACCCCCTGGCCGAAGACACCCACCCAGTCGCCGAGGTGCAGGTCACCGGCGAGCACGGCGGTGAGCGCGATGGCGCCGGGGCGGGCGAAGACGGCGGCCAGGGGGTCGAGCCCGGGGGCGAGCGGGGTGACCGCGCCGGCGGCGAGCACGGCCTCGGCGCGGTGCCCCCAGATGCCCCAGACGACCTGCCCGGGCCGGCGGTCGGCGACGTCGGGCGCGACCTCGACGACCTCGCCGACCTCCTCGTAGCCGAAGCCCACCACCGGGTACGCGGGCGCGGCCTGCCGGGGCACGAACATCCGGGTGGCGTCGTCCCAGTCCTTGTTGAGCCGGGGATTGCTGCCCCGGTAGAGGGTCAGCTCGGTGCCGGCGGAGATCCCGGAGTAGCAGGTGCGGACGCGGACCTGGCCCGGGCCGAGCGGGTCCGGGGGGCAGGGCTCCAGGCTCACCCGCCGGGGCCCGGCCAGAGAGACAACCCAGTTGGCCATGGCGTCGCTCCGAGAAAAGTGCCGGAGCCAATTCTAAACCGAAATATTGGTAATTGTCTTGTAAACGATCAATCGAGAGCGTTAAATCCCTGATGTACCCTTCGAGAGGAGTGCCACCGATGCCATCACCCTCGATGCGGATCCTCGCCCCCACCCTGATCATGGCACTTGCCGGGACAACCCTGCTGGCCTGCGGTGACGACGAGCCGAAATCCGACAGTTCTCAGATAACCGTGTGGAGCCTGGAAGACGTGGCGGACCGCGTGAACGCCACCAAGGCCATCATCGCCGACTACACCGCCAAGACCGGCGTCAAGGTCAACCTGGTCACCGTCAACGAGGACCAGTTCCCCTCCCTCATCGCCTCCAGCGCCGCCGCCGGCGACCTGCCCGACGTGGTCGGCTCGGTCTCCCTGGCCGGGGTGCGCACGCTGTCCGGCAACGACCTGCTGGAGCCGGACGCCAACAAGAAGGTCGTCGACAAGCTCGGCCGGGACACGTTCTCCCCGCGCGCCCTCGAACTGACCAGCGAGGACGGCAAGCAGCTCGCCGTGCCCAGCGACGGGTGGGGCCAGCTGCTGGTCTACCGCAAGGACCTGTTCGCCGCGGCGGGCCTGCCCGCCCCCGACACGTACGAGAAGATCGCCGCCGCGGCGGCGAAGCTGAACACCGGCGGCCTCGCCGGCATCACCGCGGCGACCGCGCCCGGTGACGTCTTCACCCAGCAGACGTTCGAACACCTCGCGCTGGCCAACAACTGCCAGCTCACCGACGACGCCGGCAAGGTCACGCTGGACTCCGCCGAGTGCGTCGAGGCATTCCGCTTCTACGGCGACCTGATGCGGAACAACTCGGTCAAGGGCGCGCAGGACGTGGACACCACCCGGGCCACCTACTTCGCCGGCAAGGCGGCCATGCTGATCTGGTCGCCGTTCATCCTCGACGAGCTGGCCGGGCTGCGCAACGACGCCAAGCCGACCTGCCCGCAGTGCCAGTCCGACCCGGCCTGGCTGGCGAAGAACAGCGGCTTCGTCACCGCGATCAAGGGCCCGAACGGCGCCGAGCCGGCCCAGTACGGCGAGATCAGCTCCTGGGCGGTGCTCGACGGCGCGAGCGACCCCGCGTCGTCCTTCGTGGAGTACATGCTCTCCGACGGCTACCCGCGCTGGTTCGGCATGTCCCCCGAGGGGCGCTTCCCGGTCCGCACCGGCACGGCGGAGGACAAGCAGAAGTTCCTCACCGCCTGGAACACCAGCCAGGCCGGGGTGGACCGCAAGCAGCCGCTGTCGGCGGTCTACGGCGACGACGTGCTCGCCACCCTGCGCAAGAGCCCGGACACCTTCCAGCGGTGGGGGCTGACCCAGGGCCAGGGCAAGCTCGTCGGGGCCATCCTCGGCGAGCTGCCGGTACCCAAGGCGCTCGCCGACGTGATCGGCGGGAAGTCCGACGCCCGGGCCGCCGCCGACCGGGCGAAGAAGGACGTCGACGCGATCGCCAAGGGCGTGAATTGACCACCACCGCGCCGGAGGCCGGCCGCTCCCCCACCGGGGAGCGGCCCCGCCGGCCCGGCCGACGCCCCCTCACCCTGCGCCGCCGCGAGTCCCACGCCGGGCTCGCGCTGGTCGCCCCGACCCTGCTCGTCGTGGTCGCGGTGATCGGCATACCCATCGTGTGGACCGTAGTGCTGGCCTTCCAGCGGGTACGCCTGGCGACCCTGCGCCGGACCGGCCTCTTCGGCGAGCTGACCCTGGACAACGTCGACCGGGTGCTGCACACCCCGGGATTCGCCGACACGCTCTGGACCACCGTGCTCTACAGCGCCGGCGGGACCGTCGGCTCGATCCTGGTCGGCCTGGTGGCGGCGCTCGTGGTCCGCCGGCCGTTCCGGGGCCGCACGATCGTCCGCGCCTCCATGCTGCTGCCGTACGTGGCACCGGTGGTCGCCATGACGTTCGTCTGGCAGGTCATGCTCGACCCGCAGCTCGGCTTCGTCAACGACTGGGGCCGACGGTTCCTCGGCTGGGACGAGCCGATCCCGTTCCTGTCCCAGGAGTCCACCGCGCTCTGGACGGTCATCGCGTTCGAGGCGTGGCGCTACTTCCCGTTCGCCTTCCTGTTCCTGCTGGCCCGGCTCCAGGCCGTGCCCGGCGAGCTGGAGGAGGCGGCCCGGGTCGACGGCGCCACCCCGACCCAGCGCTTCCGGTACATCCTGCTGCCCCAGCTCATGCCGGTGATCGCGCTGATCGGTGTGCTCCGGTTCATCATGACCTTCAACAAGTTCGACGACGTCTACCTGCTCACCGGGGGCTCGGCCGGCACCGAGGTGGTCAGCGTCCGGGTCTACCAGTTCCTCACCGCGCGGACCGACATCGGCGCGGCCGCGGCGCAGGCGGTCGTGCTGGCCGTGGTGCTGATCGTCTTCGTCGCGATCTACCTGCGCTTCTTCAGCGGCCGACGGGAGGGGGCGTGATGGACCGGGACCGGATCGAGACGGTGAGCCTGCGCTGGCTGCGCCGGCTGGTGATCACCGCGTTCCTGCTGGTCACCCTGCTGCCGTTCTGGTACATGCTGGTGCTCTCGGTGCGCCCCATCGAGCGGCTGCTGCTCGACCCCGGCTCGCTGGTCGTGCCGTTCGGCGAGCTGACCGTCGCCACCTACGCCGAGGTGCTGAAGTCGGTGGAGGACGGCGGGCAGGGCTTCCTCACCTTCATCCGCAACAGCGGCATCGTGGCGCTGGCCGCCACCGCGCTCACCCTGGTGATCGCCATCCCCGGCGCGTACGCGGTCTCCCGGCTGCGGTTCTTCGGCCGGCGGCAGGTCAGCGCGCTGTTCCTGGCGGTCTACCTGTTCCCGTCGATCGTCATCGCGATCCCGCTCTTCGTGGTCTTCACCCGGGCCGGGCTGCGCGGGTCGCTGGTCGGGTTGGTGCTGGTCTACATCTCGCAGACCCTGCCGGTCTCGGTCTACATGCTGAAGAACTACTTCGAGACGATCCCGGTCAGCCTGGAGGAGTCCGCGGCGATCGACGGGGCCGGCCGGCTCGGCATCATCCGCCGGGTCAGCCTGCCGCTCGCCGCGCCGTCGGTGATGGCGGTCGCGCTCTACGACTTCATGATCGCCTGGAACGAGTTCCTCTTCGCGCTGCTCTTCCTGGTCGACCGGCCCAACCGGTGGACCGTCTCGCTGGGTCTGTCGCTGCTCTCCGACGGTGTCGAGGTGCCGAAGACGGTGCTGATGGCCGGCTCGGTGATCCTCACCCTGCCGATCGTGATCCTCTTCTTCGCCAGCGAGCGGCTGCTCACCGAGGGCCTCACCAGCGGCGCGGAGAAGGGGTAGTTGACCTTGGCGGGCGGCTCCACCAGGATGGCCCGGTGCGGGCGACCCGGGAATGGACGGTCAGCGGGCGCCTGGCCCGGCTGATCACCGAGGTGTTCGCGCCGGGCGTCCTGGTGACCGCCCTGCCGCTGGTGGCGGCCGCCCGGGTCAGCCACTCCCCGCAGCAGTTCCTGCTCTGGGCCGGCACCGCCCTGCTGTTCTGCGCGGTGATCCCGGTCGGCGTGATCGTCCACGGCGTACGCCGCGGCCGGCTCACCGACCGGCACGTCGGCGACCGCACCCAGCGGGCCCGCCCGCTGCTGACCGGCCTGGCCTCGGTGGCGCTCGGCATGGCCCTGCTGGCCGCGCTGCGCGCCCCGGCCGAACTGTTCGCCGTGATCGTGGTGATCTTCGTGGTCGGTGTGGCCTGCACCCTGGTGAACCGCTGGTGGAAGCTGAGCATCCACGCCGCCGTCGCGGCCGCCACCACGACCGTCCTGGTGCTGCTCCTCGGCCCGGCGCTGCACGCCGGCTGGGTGCTGGTGGCCGCGGTCGGCTGGTCCCGGGTGGAGTTGCGGGACCACACCTGGCCGCAGGTGGTCGCCGGCGCGGTCACCGGCGCCCCGCTCGCCGCCGGCGCCTTCCTGGCGCTGGGCTGAGGTTCCCCCGACCGGCCCTCACAAGATCAGCTACCGTGGGTGGCATGGGCAAGCCGACCCGCTGGGTGACCGACACGAAGCCCGGCCACTCGCAGTGGTACGTCGACCGGTTCCGCCAGCTCGCCGCCGAAGGGGCGGACCTGGCCGGCGAGGCCCGGCTGCTGGACGCGCTCGTCGCGCCGGGCGCGCGGATCCTCGACGCCGGCTGCGGCACCGGGCGGGTGGCCGCCGCGCTGGCCGCCCGGGGCCACACCGCGGTGGGCGTCGACGCCGACCCGGTGCTGATCGACGCCGCCCGCACCGACCACCCCGGCCCGCGCTTCCTGGTCGCCGACCTGGCCGAGCTGGACCTGGCCGCGCAGGACGAGCCCGAGCCGTTCGACGCGGCCGTGGTGGCCGGCAACGTGATGGCGTTCGTCGCCCCCGGCACCGAGCGCGCCGTGCTGACCCGCGTGGCCGCGCACGTGCGGCCGGACGGCCTCGTGGTGGTCGGCTTCGGCACCGACCGCGGCTACCCGCTCACCGGGCTGGACGCCGACGCGGTGGCCGCCGGGCTCCGCCGGGAACACCGCTTCGCCACCTGGGACCTGCGCCCCTGGCACGACGACGCGGAGTTCGCGGTGACCGTGTTCCGCAAGCCGGCCTGAGCCGTCCCGGCGCTGCTCCCGCCGAGGGCGGCGACCGGCCTCACGCCGGGGCGGCGACCGCGCGGGCGGCGGCCGGGTCGAGCGGGCTGCCCGCCGGCACCAGGCTGACCAGGCCCGCCGGCAGCCGGACCGGACGCACCCCGGCGTAGCCGAGCATGCCGGGCACGTCGGCGCCGGCCAGCACGTAGCGCCGGCCGAGGTCGGTGACCACGCAGATCGCCCCGCCGGTGGCGCCGGGAGCGGCCACCGACTCGACGAGCGCACCCCGCCCCGGCTCGACCACCACCTGGTCGGCCAGCCCGCCCCGGCCGGCCGGCGTCCGCGCCGCCGCGGAGAGGTCCGGCGGGGCGGCGCCGAGCCGGACCTCGCGTACGCCGGTGTCGTCGCCGGCGCTGGCGCACAGCGCGCCGCCCTCCACCGTCGCCAGCGCGGGCGGGACGGCGGGCGGGGCGGTCGGCCCGGAGGGCACCAGGTCGGGGAGCTTCGGCAGGGCGGCGAACCGGCCCAGGGTGATCGGTTCCGGGTCGCCCTGGCCGGTGCGGGCGAGCAGCAGGGCCGCCTGCAACTCGGTGATGCCGGCCAGGCCGGTCCGCCCGGCCACCGCGTACTGCCGGCCGCCCCCGGAGTTGCGGACCAGGTAGACGTCGCCGACCGTCGCGCCGGCGACCCGCTCGGACGGGGTGCCCAGGTCGCGCAGCGGGGGCGGCGCCAGGTCGGCGCCGGCCGGCACCGTGTTGAGCAGCGCCGGGGCCACCGGCACCGCCCGTTCCCGGGTGGCGGCCAGCGCGGCGAGCACCAGGTCGGTGTCCCGGAGCAGGTAGCGCCGCTCGTGCCAGAGCAGGTGCAGGCTGCCGTCCGGGTGGCGCAGCAGCAGGCCCTGGTCGCCGAGGGGCCGGCCGCCGGTGGGGTCCCGCCCGACCAACAGCGCCGAACGGACCTCCGTGCGGCCCGCCTCGGCGGCGGTGACCGAGCAGACCGTCCACGCCGCGGCGGTGAGCCGCCCCGGCGCGGGCAGCGAGTCGGGGGCGTCGGCGATGCCGAGCGGCAGGCCGCGCGGCACGCCCTCGATGGAGCGGCGGGAGACCAGCACGGTCTTCGGCCGCTCCGCCCCGAGGACCAGCAGCGCCGAGGCGTAGTTGAGGACCGGGTGCAGCTTCTCCTCCCGGTAGACGAACCGCGCGCCGGACTCCTTCTCCACGATCACGGCGCCCGTGTCGCGCCAGGCGCTGCCGCCGCCGGCGAACAGGCCGTAGAGGGCGACCCCGCCGAGCGCGATCACCGCGACCAGCACGCTGGCCAGGCCGGCGCCGGCCAGCCGCCGGAACGGCGACTGCGCGGGGTCGGTCTCCCGCATCACGAGGGCGGCGACCGCCCGCTGGACGGTGAACTGATAGGAGTGGAGCTGGTCCTGCCGGGACGGCATCGGGCCCCTTCCCGAGAGCGATCGTCGGCGCACAGGATAAGCGCTGCGTCGATGCCGTGCGGACCCTCCGTGTCGCCCGGTGAGCGTGGGCGATCGCGGGACTCACCGTGGGAGCGGTTGCCGGGACCGGTACGGTCACCATGGCGGTGTGGGCCGCCGAAGGAGGGGACACAGTGGACAGCAGCGCCTGGGACGCCCGGTACGCGAGCACGCCCGGGCTGGTGTGGAGCGCTGAGCCCAACCGCTTCGTGGTCGAGTCGGTCACCGGGCTCGCCCCCGGCGCCGCGCTGGACCTGGCCGCGGGTGAGGGGCGCAACGCGGTCTGGCTGGCCGAGCAGGGCTGGCGGGTCACCGCGGTGGACTTCTCGCCGGTGGCGGTCGGCCGGGGCCGGGAGCTGGCCGCCGGCCGCGGCGTCCAGGTCGAGTGGCGGGTCGCCGACGTGACCGCGTACCGGCCGGTGCCGGGCAGCTACGACCTCGTGCTGATCAGCTACCTGCACCTGCTCGCCGGCGATCTCGCCCGGGTGCTGGCCGCGGCCAAGCAGGCGCTGCGTCCGGGCGGGAGCCTCGTGGTGGTCGGCCACGACCTGGCGAACCTGACCGGCGGCACGGGTGGCCCGCAGGACCCGGCCGTGCTGCTCACCCCGGAGGCGGTCGTCGACGGGCTGGCCGGGCTGCACATCCGGCGCGCCGAGACGGCCCGCCGTCCGGTGCCCACCACCGACGGCGGCACGGTCGACGCCCTCGACACGGTCGTCGTGGCGAGCCGCCCCGACTGACCGGCGCCGCGAACCGTCAGGGCCGCAGGATCAGCCGGATCGGGTTGCCCTCCTTCTCCCGCACCCGGCGCACCGCCTCCGGTGCGTCCGCCAGCGGCAGCACGTCGCTGACCGACGCGGACAGGTCGAGCCGGCCCAGCCCGGTGAGGGTGACCAGCTGCCCGACGTGCTCGGCCTCGGAGCCGTAGTGGCCGAGCACCGCCTGCCGGTTGTAGGTGAACCGGCTGTCCGACGGGATGCTGATCGGCTGGTTGGCGATGCCGGCGAGCACCAGCCGTCCGTGCCGGCCGAGCACGGTCATGGCCTGCTCGCGAACCGCGTTGACGCCGGCGAAGTCGAACGCCACGTCGAGCCCCCGGGTGCCGACCAGTTCGAGCACGGCGTCCTTGAAGCCGTCGTCCGCCGGGTCGAGGGCCAGGTCCGCGCCGAGGGCGATCGCCCGGTCCCGTGCCGCCCGCAGCGGGTCCACGGCGATCACCGGGGCCGCGCCGACCAGCAGCAGCAACTGCACCGCGTGCGCGCCGAGGCCACCGACGCCCCAGACGGCGACCGCCTCCGCCGGCCGGACCCGGGCGGTCTCGGTCACCGCCGCCCAGGGCGTGGAGACCGCGTCGGGGATGATGCAGGCCTGCTCGAACGAGAGCAGATCCGGGACGGGAACGAGGGTGTCCTCGCGGGCCAGGGCGTATTCGGCCCAGCCGCCGTCGTAGTCGACGCCGCGGGTGAGCACGAGCCCGAACCGGTCCCGCTCCCCCGCCTGCAGCAGCACCCGCTGGCCCGGCTGCCAGCCCGTCACCCCGTCACCGAGGGCATCCACCGTGCCCGCGACCTCGTGGCCGAGGGTCACCACGTCCCCGCCGAGGTACAGCGGGGTGAGGGTGCCGTCGATCAGGTGCACGTCCGACAGGCACACCCCGGCCGCGGCGACCCGGATCCGCACCTGCCCGCGTCCCGGCTCGGGCACCGGCACCGATTCCATCCGCAGCGCCCGATCAGCCACGTGCAGCCGTCCGGCCAGCATCTCCGCCACGTCCGCATCCCTTCTCCGGCGTCCTCGACCCGCCACGTCCTCGACCCGCCGGCCGCGCCGGGCCGGGGTCGCCGTGGGCGTACCCGTCGCCGGCCCGGCGATGCCGGCAGGCACGGAAAAACGGCTCGGCCGCCCATATCCTCGGGTCCTCGGACGACCGGCCGGTAGCATCCGGTCACGGACCGGCGGAGAGGACACGCGTGGGCGCACGCTTCGAGGAACTGGCCTGGCGGGAGACGCCGATCGGCGAGATCAGTCTGCGCCGGCGCCGCGACCCGTCGCTCGACGTCGACGTGTACGAGGTGAAGCTCGACGACGAGTTCCTGATGTCCAGCCTCTTCCCGGTCGCGGAGATCGAACTCGCCCGGCTCGGGCTGGCGCCGCTGACCGGCACGGCCCTGGACGTGGTGGTGGGCGGGCTCGGCCTCGGCTACACGGCGCGCACCGCACTGGAGGATCCTCGGGTGCGCTCGCTGCTGGTGGTCGAGGCGATCGAGGACGTGATCGACTGGCACCGCCGGGACCTGCTGCCGTTCGCCGCCGGGCTGGCCGCCGACGCGCGGACCCGGTTCGTCCGGGCGGACTTCTTCGCGGCGGTCGCCGACGGCACCGGGTTCGATCCGGAGGCGCCGGGGCGCCGGTTCCACGCGGTGCTGCTCGACGTGGACCACTCCCCGCGCCAGGTGCTGCACCCCAGCCACGCCGCCTTCTACACGGTGGACGGGCTGCGCCGGCTGGCCGCGCTGCTGCACCCGGACGGGGTGTTCGCGCTCTGGTCGAACGACCCGCCCGACCCGGTCTTCCAGCGGACGCTGACCGAGGTGTTCCCGACCTCGGTGGCGCACGTCGTCCGCTTCCCCAACCCGTTGCAGGGCCGGGAGGCCGCGAACACGGTGTACGTGGCCCGGCAGTGACCGCCCCCGGACGGGCATGACGGGAGCCGGAGCGGGAAAGCGGGCGGCCCACCGTACTCCCGGGAGGATGACATGCGGGCGTTGCTCTGGATCGTCGGCGTCGTGGCCGGCGTGCTCATCCTGCTCGGGCTGCTGCTGGAGGCCGTCCGCTGGCTGATCATCATCGGCCTGGCCGCGCTGGTCGTGGTCATCGTCCTGGCCGCCGTGAAGACCCGGCGGGTGCTGAACCGGCCCGCCGGCCGCCGCTGACCGGGCGCGCGCCACTCCGCCACGCCACGTCGTGTGACGAACCCGGCAAAGTTACCGCGGGGTAAGTTACCGGGTGGTTAAGTTAGGCTGAGGGCCGTCATCCGGCAGCGAGGAGAGGCGGCGATGGACGCGACCGCGCAGCGGCCCTGGACGCGCAGCTACGCCCCGGGCGTACCGGCCGAGATTGCCGAGCCGACCGGCTCGCTGGTGGACCTGCTCACCGACGCGGCGCGCCGGTTCGGCCCCCGGGTCGCCCTCGACTTCTACGGCGCCACCACCACCTACGCCGAGTTGGCCGACCAGGTGGCCCGGGCGGCCGAGGCGCTGCGCCGGCTCGGCGTCGGCCGCGGCGACCGGGTCGCGCTGGTGCTGCCGAACTGCCCGCAGCACGTGGTCGCCTTCTACGCGGTGCTGCGCCTCGGGGCGGTGGTGGTCGAGCACAACCCGCTCTACACCGCCGACGAGCTGGCCCACCAGCTCACCGACCACGGCGCCCGGGTCGCCGTGGTGTGGGACAAGGTGGCGGCGCTGGTCGCCGGGCGGGGCGCGGTCGAGACGGTGGTGGCCGTCGACCTGCCCGGGGCGCTGCCGCGCCTCAAGCGCTGGGCGCTGCGCCTGCCACTGCCCAAGGTCCGCGCCGCCCGGGCCGCCATGACCGCCCCGGCCCCCGACGCGCTCTCCTGGCCGGCGCTGGTCGCGGACGCCGCCCCGCTGGCCGCCGACCACCCCGCGCCGCGACCCACCGACACCGCGCTGCTCCAGTACACCGGCGGCACCACCGGCGTCCCCAAGGGCGCCATGCTGACCCACCGCAACCTGCGGGCCAACGCCGCGCAGGGCCGGGCCTGGGTGCCCGGCCTGCGCGACGGCACCGAGACCGTGTACGCGGTGCTGCCGTTGTTCCACGCCTACGGGCTGACCCTCTGCCTCACCTTCGCGGTGAGCATCGGCGCCACCCTGGTGCTCTTTCCCCGCTTCGACCTCGACCAGGTGCTCGACGCGGCGCGCCGGTGCCCGCCGACCTTCCTGCCCGCCGTCCCGCCGGTCTACGCGCGCCTCGCCGCCGCGGCCCGGGAACGCGGCGTCGACCTCACCTCCGTCCGGTACGCGATCTCCGGCGCGATGGCCCTCCCACCGGCCACCGTGGGCCTCTGGGAGTCGGTGACCGGCGGCCTGCTCGTCGAGGGCTACGGGATGACCGAGACCTCGCCCATCACCCTGGGCAACCCGGTCGCCCCGACCCGCCGCCCGGGCACCGTCGGGGTGCCCTTCCCGTCCACCGAGGTGCGGATCGTCGACCCCGAGGACCCGACCCGGGACCGCGCCCCCGGGGAGGCCGGCGAGCTGCTGGTCCGCGGCCCGCAGGTGTTCGCCGGCTACTGGAACCGCCCCGAGGAGACGGCCCGGGTGCTGCTGCCCGGCGGGTGGCTGCGCACCGGGGACGTGGTCACCATGGACGCCGACGGCTTCGTCACCGTGGTCGACCGGATCAAGGAACTGATCATCACCGGCGGGTTCAACGTCTACCCGTCCGAGGTGGAGGAGGCGCTGCTCCGGGTCCCCGGCGTCCGCGAGGCCGCCGCGGTCGGCCTGCCCACCGGGGACGGCGAGGAGGTGGTGGCCGCCGTGGTGCTGGACCCGGGGGTGGGCGCCGGCCCGGAGTCGGTGCGCTCGTCCTGCCGGCAGCACCTCGCCGGCTACAAGGTGCCGCGCCGGGTCGTGGTGGTCGAGGAGTTGCCCCGCTCGCAGATCGGCAAGGTCCTCCGCCGCGAGGTCCGCGACCGCCTGCTCGCCGAGGACTGAGGGCGGGGCCGGCACCGGTCAGGGCAGTTGGCCCGGCCGGTCGACGATCGCGACCCGGAGGCGCGCGACGGCCGATTCCGGTGACTCCCTGCCGTCGCGTACCACCGACCTGCGGGTGCCGAGGTAGACGTGGCTGTTCCGGTCGAAGATGAGGTCGTTGTTGCCACCGATCACGCCGGGCATGCGGATCGCCACCCCGTGCCGGCCGGCGGCGTCCACCACGTCGCCGGAGATGACGACGGCTCCCGGCTCCCGCGCCAGCAGTTCGAACAGCGCCGCCAGCGCCCCGGGCGGCACGTAGCCGTCGAGCACCGACCGCGCCGTGGTGTACGGCATGCTCTCGCTCCCGTACACGGCCTTCTCGTCGGCTCCCGCGGGGAGATGCAGGTCGACCGGGTGTTCCCGGAGGTATCGGAGCAGCCGGTCCGGGTCGGTGGGCAGGTCGCCGTGGTACGCGGGCGACGGGAGCTCGTCGAGGTCCTTGCGGGGATCCGTCGGATCGATCGGGCGGAGCACCCGCAGTTCGCCCCACCCGTTCGGTTCGTTCTCCGGCCGGTACCGCGCCTGCGGGTGCGCGACTCCCCCGGCCGACTGCCACATCTGGACCCGGGTAGTGCGGTACGGGCCGCTGTCCGGCCGCTCCCGTATCGTCGCCAGCGCCTCGGTGAACACGTACTGGTCGGGTCGGGCGGTGAGCTCGGGCTGCTGCCGGGCGGCGTCGGCCGCCAGCCGGAGGATCTCCGATGCGCTGGCCGTGGGCGGTGGCTGGTCGCCGAGCCCCATTGTCTGGGCCACCAGGACGCCAGCGGTCAGCGCGACCGCCAGCCCGCACGCTCCGGCGAGGCGCCAACCCCGCGGGAACCGGATCCGGTGCCCGACCGCACGGGCCGCCGGAACGGTCTCGGACCGCTGGACGATGTGTGCCTTCAGATCCGTGAGGAGCTGCTCCTCGAAGCCGTGCGGTGACTGCTCGATCGTGTTCATGGCGTCGTCTCCGTTTCAGGCGAGGGTGGTGGCCGGCCGGGCGAGCACGGCGCGGACGAGGCGACGGGCGCGGTGCAGGCGGACCCGGGCGGCGACCGGGGAGATCCCGAGCGCGGTCGCCGCCTCCGCGACGGTGAGGCCGTCCACGGCGACGCTCTCGACCAGCGCCCGGGTGTGCTCGGGCAGCCCGCTCAGCGCCCGGCACGTGCGGCGCGCCGCCGCCTCGGCGTCGATCCGTTCCTCGATGCGGGCGATGTCGTCGGCGGCCAGGTCCCGCCGTCCGGCCAGCCGGCCGGTCACCCGCAGTCGTTGGGCCGCCCGGCGCCGCTCGTCGGCGATGACGTTGCGGGCCACCCCGAAGAGCCAGGCGATCTGGCTGCCCCGGTCCGGCCGGTAGCCGGCCGCCGACTCGATCACCGCGAGGAACACGTCGGCGGTCAGGTCGGCGGCGAGGTGGGGGTCGTCGACCCGCCGGGCCACGAACCGGCCCACCGCCTCCACGTGCCGCCGGTAGAAGATCTCGAAGGCCACCGGATCGGCTCCGATGCCGGAGATGTCACCCTCCACTGAGCCAGGATCATGCACGAGCCGTCCTCTCTCGTAGCCGTTACACCCCTTCTTCGTTCGGCGGGGCACGGGTGTTACCGGAACGAGAGCTCGTCCAGAGGCTCCGGACTATCCCGGCGTGACGGGCCCGAGGTCGCCCGAACGAATCGTCCTCGCCACCTCGCTCAGGTCGTTGTCCAGCTGGTGATCGCGCCCGGGCAGCCGGTGCAGCCGTGCCTGCGGGATGGCGCGGGCGTACCGGTCGGCGTGCGACGGTGGGGCGGTCTCGTCCCGGAGTCCGTGGAACACGTGCACGGGCACGCCGTGCGGCAGCCGCGCACCGAGGTCGTGCGGCAGCGCGAACTCCTCGCCGGGCCAGCCGCCCGCACCGACGAACGGCGCGGCGATCAGCACGATCGCGCCGAGCTCCCGTTCCGGTGGTCGCTCGGCGAGCGCAGCGACGAGGATCGTGGCGCCCACCGAATGGCCGGCGACGACCGCGCCGTCGTCCAGGGCCGCCACCTCCCGGCGGATGGCCGCGCTCCACCTGGCGTAGCTCGGGTCGTCCTCGTCGGGCATGCGCGGGTAGCGGACCTCGTACCCGTCTCCGAGCTCCCGCCTCAGGCTGTCGACCAGCCGGTCGTCCCACTCGTCGTGCGCGCCCGCGCCGCCGCCCTGGACGAACAGGACCTGCCGGGTCACTGCCATGACGATCCACCTTCGCGCGCTCGGGTCGGACGACGACGATTGTGCCGGCGGGAAGGGATCGTCACGCCGGCTCGACGGGCAGCCACAGTTCGCAGGTCGCCGTGCGGAAGTCGGCCGCGTGGTCGAGGATCGTGACGATCGAGGGGCCGGGCCGGAGACGCCACGGGTTGGAGGGGAACCAGTCGGTCGCGGTGGCCGCCCAGGTCTCCTGCAGGACCTGCGGGTGCGGTCCGGTGGTGCGGAAGACCGCCCACCTGCCGCCGGGGACATCGATGGCGTCGAGGTCGTCCGGGACCGGCCGGTCCGCCGAGACAGCGACCCCGTGCAGGTAGGTCAGTGCGCTGCCCTCGGCGCCGTCGGGGTCGACGTCGTCGGAGACCTGCAGGAGGCCCCGCGGCTCGGTGTCCCCGAGGCGCTTCAGCCGGAGATGCTCCTCCTTCGGCAGTGCGCTGATGTGCCGCTGGATGTGCGGGTTGACGCCGTGGTGGATCAGCGGCACCCGGACCGCGTGTCCGACGAGCCGGAACGCGGGGCGGTCGACGATGCGGGTGTCCATGGGTCTGCTCCCTTCGACGCTCAGGCGGAACCTGAGCTGCGGTTGTGTGCGAAGGGGGCCTCCGTCGCGGCGGACATCACCGGGGCCGGCACCGTGGACCGCCCGGAACGCACGTCCGAACGCCTCCGTCGAGCCGTATCCGTGCCGGACGGCGATGCTCAGCAGGTCGTCCCGGCCGCGAACGACGTCGGCGGCGGCGACGGTCATGCGGCGCCGGCGCACGTACTCCGACAGCGGCATGCCGGCCAGTGACGAGAACATCCGGCGCAGGTGGTATTCGGTCGTGCCGAGCGTCCTGGCCAGTCCGACGACGTCGAAATCCTCGGTCAGGTGCTCTTCGACAAAATCGACGAGCCGGTTGAGTGCCGAGATCACGAGGCCTCCCTTCGACGTCAAGACTGGCCCGGGGAACCCCGGCCGCGCCCGACCGCTGTGGCCCGATCCGATCATGCCGCTCCCCCGGGGCGGAGCGTCAGCCGAGACCGCGGTGCGTGGCCCACAGCTCCCCGGCGCGGCCGGCAGCCCGGTCGACCAGGGCCACCAGCTCGGGCCGCTCGGGCACGGGGAACGAGACGTAGGTGCCGCGGCCACCGGCGGTCGGGCGGCCGTAGGCCTTCGCCGCGAGGCGCCCGTCCGGCAGGAGCCGGACGTTGAGCGTGGTCAGCGTGAACTCCTCGCCGCGGCGGGTGTCGGTCCAGCGGAGCCCTTCGGGGATCGTGACGTTGATGGCCAGGGCGCTGACCTCGATACGGGCATCGCTGCTCATGGAGGCATGTTCTCACGCGGGCCGACACCCGCCTGCCGCTGAGGACGGCGTTCTCCCCGTCGCCGGGCGGGAACCGGCGGTCGGAGTCAGCTCCCCAGCCTGGTCAGGCTGATCCGGTCCCGGCCCCAGCAGGTCGCCGGGGCGGCGGTGATCACCACCGCTCGACGAGGTGTTCGCGGCCCTGCGGCGGCTCGTACGGTTCGGGCCAGTAGTCGACGATCCGGTTGATCAGACCGTGCTCGGACAGCTCCAGCCAGACACACGCGTCCTGCTGCTCGTCGCCCACCCGGACGTCGAGCCACAGGGCGGCCAACCGGCCGTCGGCGACCAGCCGGCGCACCCGCAGGTGCCAGTCACCGGGATAGTCGATGTTGAACCGCAGGAACGCCTCCCGGCCGCGGATGCGTTCCCGGGTCTGCGGCATCTCGTAGACCACGTCGTCGGTGAGCAGGCCCGTCAACCCGGGCCAGTCGCGGCGTTCGAGGCGGTCGACGTAGTCCTGGGCGGTCTGCCGGCTGATGGCGGTGTCACTCACGGCGCGGACGCTACCGATCGGCACCGACACCCTCGGGCGGCCACAACGCGGCGACCCGGATTTGCCGAAACAGCAAGAAAGGTTGTCACCGGCGGAGGGCGTTCCGGATGCTGGTGGCGTGGACAGCACGGAGCTCGACGGGGAAGGAAGCCGCCGCATGAGTGGACACGGACACCAGCACGCCGAGGAGGAGGCGACCGCCATCTTCGAGCCGCCCGCCTGGGACGAGCGGTACTCCGGCGCGGAGAAGATCTGGAGCGGCAACCCCAACGCGCAGCTCGTCGCCGAGGTGACCGGCCTGACGCCCGGCACCGCGCTCGACGTCGGCTGCGGCGAGGGCGGCGACGTGATCTGGCTGGCCCGGCAGGGCTGGAGGGTCACCGGCGCCGACTTCTCCGCCAACGGCCTGGCCCGCGCGGCCCGGCACGCCGAGCAGGCCGGCGTCGCCGCCCGCACCGACTGGTGGCAGGTCGACGCGCGGACCTTCGCGGCGGAGGGCCGGTCCTACGACCTGGTCACCAGCCACTTCCTGCACCCGCCGGACGGCGGGATGGTGGAGGTGACCCGCCGGCTGGCCGGCGCCGTCGCCCCCGGCGGGCACCTGCTCGTCGTCGGCCACGCGCCGCACGAGACGTTCACCCACCTGAGCGCGAGCCACCGCCAGGCCATGTTCCTCGCCGAGGATCTGCTGCCCGGGCTGCCGGACGACTTCGAGGCCCTCGTGGTCGAGCAGCGCCCCCGGACGGTGACCCGCGACGGTGTGACGGTCGACGTCGACGACTCCACGCTGCTGGCTCGCCGGAAGTCCTAGGCCAGCTCAGAACCAGCTCTCCCGGGTGTCCAGGGTGGTGCGGTCCAGGCTCTCCAACAGGTCGAACTGTGGCCCGGTGCGGGGCAGCTCGTAGCGGAAGAAGTACCGGGCGGCCTGCCGCTTGCCGGCCAGGAAGTCGGCGTCCGGGCCGTCCGGGCTGCCCAGCGCCTCCACGGCGAGCAGCTGCTCCAGCCACATCCAGGCGATCACCACGTGCCCGACGGCCTCCAGGTAGAGCGACGCGTTGGCCAGCGTCACCTCGGGATCGCCGGCGCCGTGCAGCCGCCGGGTGACCACGGCGATCCGGTCGACCGCCGCGCCGAGCCGGCCGGCCAGCTCGGCCGCCTCACCGTCGGTCTTCCAGGCCCGGGTGACGGTGGCCCGGATGGTCTCCAGCAGCAGCTCCAGGCCGGCGCCGTCGCGCATGGTGACCTTGCGGCCCAGCAGGTCCAGCGCCTGGATGCCGTGGGTGCCCTCGTGGATGGGGTTGAGCCGGTTGTCCCGCCAGTGCTGCTCGACGTCGTAGTCGCGGGTGTAGCCGTAGCCGCCGTGCACCTGGATGGCCAGGTCGTTGGCGGCCAGGCACCACTGCGACGGCCAGCTCTTGGCGATCGGCGTGAGCAGGTCCAGCAGCAGGTGGGCACGGCTGCGGTCGGCCTCGGCCGGGGCGGTCTTCTCCTCGTCGAGGAGCCGCCCGCAGTAGAGGATCAGGGCGAGCGCCCCCTCCACGTAACTCTTCTGCGCCAGCAGCATCCGGCGGACGTCGGCGTGCGCCACGATCGGCACCTGCGGGGCGGTGGGATCCTTGTCGCCGGCCGGCCGGCCCTGGGGCCGCTGCCGGGCGTACGCCACGGACTTCAGGTGGGCGGTGTAGCCGAGCGCGGTGGCGCCGGCGCCCACGCCGATGCGCGCCTCGTTCATCATGTGGAACATCTGCGCCAACCCCTGGTGCGGCTCCCCCACCAGGTAGCCGACCGCCCCGGGCCGCCCGTACGGCCGGTGCACGCCCTCGCCGAAGTTCAGCAGCGTGTTGGTGGTGCCCCGGTAGCCGAGCTTGTGGTTGAGGCCGACCAGCACCACGTCGTTGCGGGGCCCGAGCGCGCCGTCGTCGTCGAGGAGCACCTTCGGCACGATGAACAGCGAGATGCCCTTCACCCCGGGCGGCCCGCCGGGGATGCGGGCGAGCACCAGGTGGACGATGTTCTCGGCCAGGTCGTGCTCCCCGCCGGAGATCCACATCTTGGTGCCGACCAGCCGGTACGTCCCGTCGTCCTGCGGCTCGGCCCGCGTGGTGATGTCGGCGAGCGAGCTGCCGGCCTGCGGTTCGGACAGGCACATGGTGCCGAAGAACCGCCCCTGCACCATCGGCCGGACCCAGGTGTCGATCTGCTCGGCGCTGCCGTGGGCGAGCAGCAGGTTGGCGTTGCCGAGGGTGAGGAACGGGTAGGCGGCGGTGGCCACGTTGGCGGCCTGGAACCAGGCGGAGCAGGCGGCGGCCACCGCGTGCGGCAGCTGCATGCCGCCGACCGACTCGTCCATGGTGGCGGCCAGCAGGCCGGTGTGGGCGTACGCGTCGAGGGCGGCCTTGACCTGCGGGATGGTGCGGACCCGCTGCCCGTCGAAGGTCGGTTCGCTGGCGTCGGCGGCCCGGTTGTGCGGGGCGAACTGCTCGGCGGCGACCTGCGCGGCGAGGTCCAGCACCGCGTCGAAGGTCTCCCGCGAGTGCTCGGCGTAGCGCGGGCGTTCGGTCAGCCGGCCGACGTCGAGCCAGTCGTGGAGCAGGAACGCCAGATCGCGACGGGACAGCAGGGTGGACGACGACGACACGGGTCTCCTTCCGTCGACCGTCGTCAGCCGCGGCGCAGCCCGGCGACGGCCTCTCGGAGGTCATCCTGACTGATCGGGGCCGGCGGCGCACCCTCCGTCGCCTCCCGGAGCGCCTTGGCGAGTTGCACCCGGCGCAGCACCTCCCGCAGGTCGGCTCCGGTGAGCCCGGGTGTGGTCGCGGCCAGCGCGGCCGGGTCGACGTCGGCGGCGAACATCCGGAAGCCGGGCCGCTCGTGCCGGTCGATCAGCTCGCGGATCATCGTGGCGAGGATCTCCGCGCGGCCGGCCTCGTCGGGCACCGGGATGGCGATCTTGAGGTCGAAGCGGCCGGAACGGGTCAGCGAGGCGTCCACCCGCTGCGGGAAGTTGGTGGTGGCCACCACGATGACGTCCGGGTTCTCCTCGAACAGGGTGTTCATCTCCTGCTTGAAGATGCCGGCCACCGCGTTGACCGCCTGGCTGGCCGCGTCGCCGCCGGAGCCGGCGTAGCTGATGATGCTGTCGAACTCGTCGAAGAGCATGACGGTGGGCCGCCGGTAGCGGCGCGCCTCCCGGAAGATCCGCTTGATGTTGCGCTCGGAGCCGCCGAGGAACTTGTCGAGGATCTCCGGGGTGCGGATCTCCACGAAGTCCGCGCCGATCTCGTTGGCCAGGGCCCGGGCCAGCATGGTCTTGCCGGTGCCCGGCGGCCCGTACAGCAGGATGCCCTGCGGCCGGCGCGCCCCCCAGCGGGCCATCGCCTGCGGGTGCCGGAACGACACGGCGACCTCGCGGAACCGGGCGACCACCTCGGCCAGGCCGCCGACCTGGTCGAGGGTCACCGCCGCGCTGCGCGGCACCGCCGCGGCCGCGCGGTGACCCACGGGGTACGACCGGCCGCGCAGCAGCGTCGGCTCCGGGGTGTCGCCGGCCAGCTCCCGGACGGTCTGGAGCACCACGCCGACCATGGCGGTCAGGTGCGCCGGCGTCACGTCGGCGCTGGGCACCTCGGCGCGTACCCGCACGGTCGGCCCGTCGTGGCTGAACTCCGGGCGCAGGCCGGCCTCCTCGGCGGCCCGCAGCACGGCCCGGCCGGCCGGGTCACGCGACGGCTCGGCGACGACGGCCCCGGCGGGCCGCAGCCCGAGCCGGCGGCCGGCCTCGGCGGCGACCCGGCCGACGGCGGCGGCCGGCCCGTCGCCGCCACTCGCGGCGAGCCGCTGGGCGACGAGCAGCCCGACCGGCCCGGCCAGGCCGAGGGCGAGCAGCCCGGCGCCGGGCAGCGCGGGGTCCGCCCGCAGGTACGCCTCGAAGCGGTGCACCGGCCGCCCGTCCCGGCTGTCGGCGCGCACGGTGCAGCGCACCTCCCGCACGGGCGCCGGGAAGTCGCCGCCGGCGAGCAGCTCCACCGGCCCGTCCTGGGCGGCGGCGAGCAGCGCCGCCGCGTCGGTGACGGTCACCCGGGCGCCGAGCAGGGTCACCGTCTCCACGTCCGGCCGGACCTCGTACCCGGTCATGCGACCACATCCCTCGCTGCGGCGGTCTCCGCTGCCGAGTCTGGCACCGTGGCGCCGCCCCGGCCACCGGCGCGGGTCAGCCCGCCTCGGCCAGCAGGCCGTCGACCAGGTCCCGGGGCAGCCCGTGGGTGTCGTGCAGCCAGTGGTAGTCGCGCTCGGTCAGCGGCCCGCGCGCGCGTACCCGGTCGACCAGCGGCCGGCCCCGCTCCAGCAGGCCGCGGAAGCGCCGCTCCTCCGCCAGCAGCAGCTCGCGCAGCGGGCCGGCGTCCGCGTCCTGCCGGAACCGGCGCAGCGTGTCGCGGTACGCGTCGAGCGGCAACTCGGTCAGGCTCCGCGCCGGGTCGTCGCGCCACAGCACGGTGAGCGCCCGCCGGATCAGCCGGCGCAGCACGTATCCGCGGCCGGTGTTGCCGGGGCGTACCCCGTCGCCGAGCACGACCACCGCGGAGCGCAGGTGGTCGGCGACCACCCGCAGGTCCGCGCCGCGCAGGTCCCACCGGTCGCGGACCGCACCCACCCACGGGCTCAGGCCCGCGCCCTCGAAGACCGACCGGCCGCCGCGCAGCACCATCTCCAGGCGTTCCAGGCCCATCCCGGTGTCGATGCTCGCCATCGCCAGCGGCGTCAGCCGGCCGTCCGGGTGCCGGTGGTGGCGCATCTGGACGTGGTTCCACACCTCCATCCAGCGCTCGTCGGTGCCCGGGGTGCCGGTCGGCGGCCCGTCCCCGGTCCAGACGAAGATCTCCGAGTCGGGCCCGCACGGGCCGGTGGGGCCGTTGGACCACCAGTTCTCCGCGCCGTTGGTCTCGACGGGCACGCCGAGTCCGGTCCAGGTGGCGAGCGCCGTCTCGTCCGGGCCGACCTGCTCGTCGCCGCCGAAGACGGTGGCGTGCAGCCGCCCCGGGTCGATGCCGAAGCCCGCGGTGAGCAGCTCGTGGCCCCAGCGGAGGCTGGTCGCGATGTCGTACTCGCCCAGCGACCAGGAGCCGAGCATCTCGAAGACGGTCAGGTGGGTGCGGTCACCCACCTCGTCCAGGTCGGTGGTGCGCAGGCAGCGCTGCACGTTGACCAGCCGCCGGCCGCCGGGGTGCGGGCGGCCCAGCAGGTACGGGGTGAGCGGGTGCATGCCGGAGGTGGTGAAGAGCACCGGGTCGCCGGGCGGTGGGACGAGCGAGCTCTCCGGCGCGTCCCGGTGGCCCCGGCGGTGGTAGTGGTCGACGAAGGTGCGGACGATCTGGTCGGGTGTCATGGCACGGGCCTTCCGGTGGGGACGACCGGACGGTCCGCCGCGTGGGCGGTGGCGTGACACGACGACGCCGGCGGACCGTTTCCGGTCGCCGGCGGGAATGGGGCAGGTCAGGCGGCGGCAACCGGCGAGCGGGAAGCTCGCGCGGCCGCGGCGGTGGTGCTGCGCCTGATGTCCATGCCTGTGACGGTAGCCGATCGGCGGGGGCGCCGCCCACCGGAATTGTCACCGGTGGGCGGCGGCCGGTCAGGCCGTGCCGGAGGAGACCAGCGGGGCCGGGGCCACCTGCTGGCGGCGGGCGGCGCGCCGGTTGGGCAGCGACAGCCGGATCACCTTCCACCAGGCGGAGGCGACCTGCTTGGGCAGCGGGCCGGTGGTGTACTTCAGCCCGTACCGGTCGAACAGGGCCCGGACCTGCGGGGCGATCTCCTGGTAGCGGTTGCTCGGCAGGTCGGGGAAGAGGTGGTGCTCGATCTGGAACGACAGGTTGCCGGTCATGATGTGCAGCAGCCGGGGGCCGCTGATGTTGGCCGAGCCGAGCATCTGCCGCAGGTACCACTCGCCGCGGGTCTCGCCCTCGATGGAGGTCTTCTCGAAGGTCTCCACGCCGTTCGGGAAGTGCCCGCACATGATCACCGAGTGGCTCCACAGGTTGCGGATCAGGTTCGCGGTGAACGTGGCGGCGAGCGTGGACAGGAACGACGGGCCGGACAGCAGCGGGTGCAGCACGTAGTCCTTGAGCACCTGGCGGCGGATCTTGCGGCCGACCGCCCTGGCGCGGGCCCGGAACCCCGGGTCCTTGTGGCGGCCGTTCTTGAGGTTCTCCCCCAGCTCCAGGTCGTACGCGGCGATGCCGTACTCGAAGAAACAGGCGTTCACGAAGTTGTAGAACGGCTGGCCCAGGTACGCCGGGTGCCACGGCTGGTCCTCGTCGACCCGCATGATGCCGTAGCCGAGGTCGTTGTCCTTGCCGAGCACGTTGGTGTAGCGGTGGTGCAGCTCGTTGTGCGAGTGCTTCCACTGCTCGGGCGGGGAGACGTGGTCCCAGTCCCAGGTGGTGGAGTGGATCTTCGGGTCGCGCATCCAGTCCCACTGCCCGTGCAGGACGTTGTGCCCGATCTCCATGTTGTCCAGGATCTTGGCCACCGCGAGGCCGGCCGTGCCGACGATCCAGGCCGGCGGGAACAGCGAGAACAGCAGCACGGCGCGGCTGCTCAGCTCCAGCGTTCGCTGGGTCTTGATCACCTTGCGGATGTAGCGGGCGTCCCGCTCACCCCGGTCGGCGATCACCCGGTCCCGGATCGCGTCCAGCTCCTTGCCGATGATCTCGATGTCCTCGGCGCTGAGGTGGGCGATCGGGTTGTCCGCCTTCTTCTGGATCACTGTCACGTCGGATGGCCTCCTGTCAGAGTTCGATGTCGCAGGTACCGGCGGCCGCCGACACGCAGGTCTGCACGAGCACACCGTCCCCGGGCACGGCGGTGGTGACGTCGCCGTTGCGCAGGTCGCGCACCGCGCCCTCCCGCAGCGGGACGACGCAGCCGAAGCAGATGCCCATCCGGCAGCCGGACGGCATCAGCACCCCGGCCCGCTCGCCGGCGTCGAGGATCGGGGTGGCCCCGTCGGCCTCGACGGTCACCCCGGCCGCGGTGAACGTCACGGTGCCGCCCTCCCCCGGCGAGATCACGGTGGGCCGGAACCGCTCGGTGTGCAGCCGGTCGGCGAGCCCGTGTGAGTCCCAGTACCCCTCGACGGCGTCGAGCATGCCGATCGGCCCGCAGGCCCAGGTCTGCCGGTCGAGGTGGTCGGGCACCAGGCCGGCCAGCTCGTCGACGCCGAGCAGGCCGTCGGTCTCGGTGTGCCGCTCGACGAGCCGCAGCGCGCCGGCCTCGGCGAGCGCCCGCAGTTCCGGGCCGAAGATGACGTCGTCCCGGGTCGGCGCCGAGTGCACGAGCACCACGTCGGCGCGGTCGTGCAGGCCCGCGCGGAGCATCCCCATGACCGGGGTGATGCCGCTGCCGGCGGTGAGGAAGAGGACCCGTTGGGGGGTCGCCTCGGGCACGACGAAGTCACCCTGCGCCTGGTCGAGCTGGACGATCGTGCCCGGCCGGACCCGGCGGACCAGGTAATTGCTGACCTTGCCGTCCGGGATCGCCTTCACGGTGACGGAGATCAGGCCGTCCGCGGCGCCCGGTGTCGAGGTGACCGAGTACGCGCGCCACTGGCGCACCCCGTCGACGTCCACGCCGAGGCGCACGTACTGTCCGGGCAGGTGTCCCTGCCAGCTGCGACCCGGCTGGATGACCACGGTCGCCGCGTCCCGGGTCTGCGGGCGGACGGCGACGATCCGGCCGCGCAGCGGGGCGCCGGCGCGCAGCGGCGCCACGAGGTCGAGGTAGTCGCCGGGCAGCAGCGGGGTGGTGACCGCGCCGGCCAGCCGCGACAGTCTGTCCCGGAAGGTCACCTTCTGGGAGCGGCGGGGGGCAGTTGTGGTCATATCACCAGGGTGACTGCGTGATCGCATAACATCTTGACCGGCAAAGGTGAAATGGCCGCAGGTTTTTGTTCGGGGAGAACAACATGTCGGACGACCACGCGGGCTATCGCGCGGCCCATCTCGAACTCGACGCGCGGGTGTCGGCCCGCCTCCGGGACCGGCTCCCCGTCGTCGCCGAGCGTACCGTCAGCGCGATCACCGCCGAGGTGCCCGACTACTCCGGCGCGCTCACCGGCACGATGCGGGAGAAGATCGAGAACGCGGTACGCATCGCGCTGGGCACCTTCCTCCAGCTCATCGACGGGGCGCAGCTGGCCGATCCGAGCACCCCGCTGGCCCCCGCCCTGGAAGCCGCGTACGCGCTGGGCAGCGGTGAGGCCCGCTCGGGGCGCAGCATGGACGCGCTGCTGGCCGCGTACCGGGTGGGGGCGCGGGTGGCGTGGCGGGAGGTCTCCGCCACCACGGTGCGCAGCGGGCTGTCCGCCGAGACGGTGGCCGAGTTCGCCGAGCTGATGTTCGCGTACATCGACGAGCTGTCCGCGGCCAGCGTGGCCGGGCACGCCGACGAGCGGGCCAGCGCCGGCCGAGCGCGCCGCCGCAACATGGAGCGGCTCACCCAGCAACTGCTCGCCGGGGAACCCGAGGACATCCTGCGGCGCAGCGCCGAACGGGCCGACTGGCCGCTGCCGCAGACCCTCACCGTCGTCCTCCTGCCCCGCCGCAACCTGCGCGCGGTGCTCGCCCTGCTCGGCCCGCACACCCTGGAGAGCGGCGAGGACCTGCCCGGCATGGACCCGGCCGAGGAACTGGCCGTCCTGCTGGTGCCGGACACCCACGGCGCCCGGCGGCGCCAGCTCACCCGCCTGCTGCACGGGCACGGGGCGGTGCTCGGGCCGGCCCGGCCGTGGCACCGGGTCGCCGCCTCCTACCAGCGGGCCACCCGGGCGCTCGCCCTCGGCCTCGGCGAGCCGGACGCCGGGCCGGTCGACACCGAGCACCACCTGGCCGAACTGCTGCTCAGCATGGACCCGGAGGGGTTGGCCGACCTGCGCGCCCAGGCCCTCGCGCCGCTGGCCGACCTGCCCCCGGCCACCGCGCACCGGCTCGCCGAGACGCTGCGCTCCTGGCTGCTGCACCAGGGCCGCCGCGACGACGTGGCGGCCGACCTGTTCGTGCACCCGCAGACCGTCCGCTACCGGATGGGCAAACTCCGCGAGCTGTACGGCGACCGGCTCCACGAACCGGCCACGGTCCTCGCCCTCACCATCGCCCTGGCCGTCCCACCCACCCCGCCGGAGACGGAATGACCACCCAGGCGGCGCCGCGTTCCGGGTGTCAGTGGGTCCCGACGACGGCGGGCCGCGGTTCGCCCAGGAACGCGTAGGCGGCCAGCGCGCCGGCGAGGACGGCGTCCACCGCGATGACGAAGCCCCGGTCCATCCCGCCCGGGGCAAGGGCGAACCCGGTCGCCAGGGCGACCACGGCGATCAGCACCAGGATCACCCGGACCGCCCGCCGCGCGGCCGGACGGGTGGCGGGCGGCCGGAACCCGGCGACCGCCAGGACCGCCCGGACGGCGCCGGCGAGCCCGACGATCAGCGAGGGAACGGCCAGCCCGGCCACCTCCCGGTCCAGGCCGGCCAGCCCTGACCAGGCGAGCAGCCCGAAGACCACGACGGCGAGGACGTGCAGAGGGGTGTCGCCGAGCAGGCGGCGCCGCGCGGCTGGTTCGCTGTCCCGCGTCATGACCGTCCCCCGTCCGGATGCCGGCATCGTGGACGGTCATCGTCGCACTCCCCGGGGCCGCGCCCCAGCGGCCGACCGGGCCTATTCCTCCGGGACGCCGGGGCCGACCTCGCCGCGCCTCAGGTGCTCGGCGTTGCGGTCGGCTTCGCTGTCCGCGTTCGCGGCGCCGGCGCCCGCGTCCCTGGTGCGGCGCCCCTCGGCGTCCTGGTACACCGCGCCGGTCTCCAGCGCGTCCTCCTGCTGCCGACTCTGCTCAGGTGTGGTCATCACCACCGACTACCCGGCCATCGCCCCGGATATGCACCGGTCCCTGGCAGGGGGCATGCGGGCCGTCAGGCGGGGAGGTAGACGAGGTCCATGGTGTCGGTGCGCCCGGACCAGCGGAGGTCGAGGTGCCAGCAGCCGGCCTGCGGCAGGTCGATGATCGAGGGACCGGGGCCGCCGGCGACCGTGCGGGTCACCCGGGTCGTGGTGCCGTCCAGGGAGGCGGTGATGACGAGGGTGGCCGGCGCGCTCGGGTCGGGCGACGGTGTGGCCGCCGGCCGGGCAACCCAGAGGATCTTGTTGTTCGGTCCCTCCGTGCGGTCGACCGTCAGCGGATGGCCGAACAGCACGGCCACCATGTCGCCCTTCGCGCTGAACACGTGCGGGGCGCGGGCGTCCCCGCTGAACCCGGCGTCGGCCCAGTCGGGCAGCCGGCCCTCCTCCACCCGCGTGGCGCAGGCGGTGGGCGTGACCGCCGCCGCGCTGGGCGGCGCGGCCGACCGGCCGGCGGTGGTGCAACCGGCCAGCAGCACCACCGACCCCAGCAGGAGCCTGCCCCATGAACGCATCTCGCACCTCCGGACCGGGTGGGCGCCGGTCGGTGGCACCCCGTTGTCCTGAGGACACCGGTCGGGCCGCGCAGGTTCCTCCGCTGGCGGAGGAGCGTTGCGCGGTGCGACCCGCGCCTAGTCCAGGGAGGCGGCGATCCCGGTCGCCTCGTCCCGGCGGAGATCGCCTTCCAGCCGGTAGCTGACGCCGGCGTCCTCCCAGATCAGCGTGGCCGCGGCGAGCCGCGCGGTCTCCACCCGCACCGTGCCGGTGCGGTCGACGTACGCCAGCTCGTGCGGGCCGCCGATCCAGACGGCGAAGTCGCCGTCGACCTGGACCCACTCGACGCCGGGCCCACTGATCTGCTTGTGGAAGACCGGGTCGAGCTGACCGTCGAAGGCGTCGAGGCGCAGGGCGCCGCCGCGGTAGAGCAGCGTCACCACCCGGTACGCCCCGGCGCCGTCCGGGTCGGCGACCAGCACCTGTTCCGGCTCGCCCAGCTCGACCGGTACGCGGATCGGGAAGCGGACGTGCCGCTGCGCCTCGACGAGGGAGGCGGGCCGCTGCGCCGGCAACGGCGAGGGCGTGCCGGTGTGCGGCGCCGGCGCCGGGGTGGTCTCGATGACGATCCCCGAGAAGCGCAGCAGTCCCGTCACGGCGTCGGCGATGGCGGCCCGCCCCGGCGGCAGCAGGGCGACGATGAGCGCGGCCAGCGCCGCGGCGAGCCAGTAGCGCCAGCGGCGTCGGCGGCGTGCCGGCGCGGCCAGCCGGGCCCGCACCCGGGCGGTCACGTCGGGGGCCTCGGGTGTCTCCAGCCAGGTGGCGAGGTCGCGGAGTTCGCGTTCGAGGTCATCCACGGCGCACCTCCTCGCGGTCGAGCAGGCTGCGCAGCTTCGCCAGGGCCCGGTACGTCCGTGACTTGACCGTGCCCCTGGGCCAGCCGAGCGTCGTCACGGTCTCCTCCTCGGTCAGGTCGAGGAGGAACCGGCACACGATCACCTCGCGGTCCTTGACCGGCAGTTGGCGCAGCGCCGCGACCAGCGCGGCCCGGCGTTCCGCGGCGAGGACCCCGCCGACCGCGACGTCCTCGCCGACCGCCGGCCCGTCCTGCGCCGCCGCCCGCAGGACCAGCCCGTCCCGCCGGCTGCGGGACCGGTGCAGGTTGCGGGTCTCGTTGGCGACGATCGCGAGCAGCCACGACCGGAAGGACGACTCGCCGCGGTAGCGGGACAGATTGCGGAACCCCTTCACGAACGCCTCCTGGATGACGTCCTCCGCGTCCGATCCGGCGCCGAGCAGCACCGCCGTCCGGTACGCGGACGCGGTGTGCCGGGCGACCAGGAGTTCGTACCCCTCCAGGTCACCGGTGCGGGCGCGGCGGACAAGCTCGTCGTCGTCCAGTGGAGACCTCCCCTTCGACCACCCTCATGACACCGGCCGCGCCCGGACGGTTCCACCTTCTGCGGGATGGAACCTCGGCGGCTTCGAGGGTGTCACCTCGGCATGACCGTCACCATCTCCCGCCGCGGCGTCCTGACCCTGCTCGCCGGTGCCGGCGCCGCCGCACTGGCCGGCTGCGAGCCGACCCGCGCCCGGACCTCCGCCCCGACCGTCACCATCCCCGATCCGCTGCTCGTCCAGGTCGACGCGGGGCAGGTCCTCCTGCGCGGGGCCGACCGGCGGACGATCCCCCGCGCCGTCGCCAGCGCGGACGGCGCCTGGATCTTCGCGACCGCCCCCGCGGGCCCCGACACCGCCTGCTGGCGGATCGACACCACGACCGGCCGCACCTCGGCCAGGACGGCGCTGCCCGGACGCTGGGTGCCCCAGGTCGTCTCCGCCGAGGGGACGGGCGTGGCGCTCACCACGACCACGGCGACGGTGAACGGCGGCCGGCCGTCCGGGCGGGAGGTGACGCCGGTGCTGGTCGCCGACGTCAACGGGCTACGCCACCGCCTGGACCTGCCGGGCAACTTCGTTCCGGAGGCGTTCACCGCGGACCGCACCGGGCTGTTCGTCCTCGAATGGCTCCCGGCGACCGCGCCGGACCGCTACCGGGTGCGGGTCGTCGACCTGGCCACCGGCCGGCCCGGCCCGCTGGCCACCCGCGACAAGCAGCCGGTGCCGCCCGGCGCCGAGGAGGAGATGCGCGGCGACGGCCGCCAGGCGGTGCTCGCGCCGGACCGCACCGTCCTCTACACGCTCTACACCCACCAGCCCGGCCACCAGCACACCCGGGACCTCGTGAGCGGTCGGCCCGGCAACGCGCACGCGTTCGTCCACACGTTGCACCTGGCGCAGTGGTGGGCGTACTGCATCGATCTGCCGCACCCGTTCGGCGAGGCGGCCGCGGCCGGCCACGCCATGGCGATCAGCCCCGACGGCGGTCGGCTCCTCGTCGCCGACATCTCGTCGGGCACCGTCGCCGACATCTCCACCGAGGACCTGGCGGTACGCCGGACGGTGCCGCTGGCCCGGGGCACAGGCGCCGCGCACGCAGCCGCCGGCACCGACCGCCTCTTCCTCGCCGCCGGCACGGCCGTCCGGGCCCTGGATCTCACCCGCCTGACCGGCAGGGTGGACTGGCAGGCGCGCGAGCCGATCTCCGGCCTGGTGGCCAGCCCTGACGGCAGCCGCCTCTACCTGGGCCAGCGGGACGCGGTGAGCTGGCACGACGCCGCCAGCGGCCGGGAACTCGGCCGCGTCCCGGTGCCCGGGCTCGTCGGCCTGCGCGGCCTCGCGGCACGCGCCTGAACGCCGCGCCGCCAGGAGGTCACCGCAGGACGGCGTACCGCACGTGCACGGCGTACGGCGAGTGGTGCACCGAGAGGATCTTCAGGTCGAGATCCCGGTCGAAGCCCTCGAAGAGCCGCTTCCCCCGGCCCAGGACGACCGGAGCGGTGGAGATGCCGAGCTCGTCGACGACCCCGGCCGTGAGCGCCTGCCGGATGACGTCCGCCCCGCCGCCGATGGCGACGCCGCCGTCGCCGGCCGCCCGCCGGGCCGCCGCCAGCGCCTCGTCGAAGCCGTCCACCATGAGGAAGCCGCTGCTCGGGTCGGGCTGGTCCGCGGTGCGGTGGGTCAGCACGACCAGAGTTCCCTGGAACGGGTTCCGGCCGCCCCAACCGCCCGCGCTGTCGTACATGCCCCGGCCGCACAGGCCGGCGCCCGTTCCCGCGAGCAGCGTGTCGAAGTAGGCCCGGTCCTCATCGCTCATGCCGGCGCCGGGTTCGCGCTCCGTCTCGTAGGTCCACGGGCCGCCCATCACCCAGTAGTGGAGCCGCTCGCCGCCGACGCCGAGCCCCTGGCCCGCGTGGTCGTCGGGACCGGTGACGTAGCCGTCCAGTGACACGGTGATCGCGGCCTTCACCGGGCCGTACTCCGCGGTGCTGCTCATGCTTCCTCCCGTGGCGGACCTCGGACGTGGCGAAAACCGCCCGCCCGTGGGCCCGGGGTCCCGGGTGCCGGGCCGCCGGCGCGGTGCTCGTCACCGTCACCGTAGCCGGACCCACGTCGAGGAGGGATCCGCCGGCGGCCCGACCCGCCGCTCACCGCCGTAAGAACTTGGCAATGGATCGGCCAGCCACCCGTGGCTACGCTGACCCCTCGGGTACGGGGAGGTGCGCGTGGCGCAGCGGGTGCTGGTGGTCGACGACGACCGCACGGTCGCCGATGTGGTCTGCCGCTACCTGGAGCACGCCGGCTACGAGGTCGGGCACGTCGGGGACGGGGCCGAGGCGCTGGCCGCCGTGGCCCGGCGCCCGCCGCACCTCGTGGTGCTCGACCTGATGCTTCCGGTGCTCGACGGGCTGGAGGTCTGCCGGCGGCTGCGGGAGCGGCCCGACGGCGTACCCATCGTCATGCTCACCGCCCGCGGCGACGAGGCCGACCGGATCCTCGGCCTGCAACTGGGCGCGGACGACTACCTGAGCAAGCCGTTCTCGCCCCGCGAGCTGGTGCTGCGGGTCCGCTCGGTGCTGCGCCGCGCGGGTGGCGACCCGGCCGGCGTACCCCCGGAACTGCTCGCCGACGGCGGCCTGGAGGTGGCGACGGGCCCCCGGGTGGCCCGGCTGCACGGCCGGGAGCTGACCCTGACCCTGCGGGAGTTCGACCTGCTCGTGCACCTCATGCGGCATCCGGCGCGGGCGTTCCGCCGGGCCGAGTTGCTGGACCGGGTCTGGGGGTGGAGCTTCGGCGACCAGTCGACGGTGACCGTCCACGTGCGGCGGCTCCGGGAGAAGATCGAGACCGACCCGGCCGATCCCCGCCGGATCGTCACCGTCTGGGGCGTCGGCTACCGGTACGAGCCGGCCGATGCGTGACCTGGCGCTGATCTTCGGGGCGGCCCTGGTCGCGGCGCTCGCCGTCGGGCTGGCCGGCGCGGTGGCGCTGCGGCTGCTGCGCGGCCGGTCGATCACCGTGCACATCTCCGTGCTGCTCGCCATGACGGTCGGCGCCGTGGCGGCCGGGGTCGCGGTGGTCGCCGAGGCGATGTTCCTCTCCCCGCACGACCTCGAGGTGGTGCTGACCACGCTCTCCGCCGCCGCGGTGGTGAGCCTCGCGGTCGGCTGGCTGTTCGGTCGCCGGCTGGCCGCCGCGGCCGTGTGGGCCGACCAGGCGCGGGAGCGGGAACGTCGGATCGAGAAGGGGCGCCGCGACCTGGTCGCCTGGGTCTCCCACGACCTGCGCACCCCGCTCGCCGGGCTGCGGGCCATGGCCGAGGCGCTGGAGGACGGGGTGGTGGGCGATCACGCGACGGTCGCCGAGTACCACCGCCGGATCCGGGTGGAGACCGACCGGATGACCCGGCTCGTCGACGACCTGTTCGAGCTCTCCCGGATCAACGCCGGCGCGCTGCGGCTGTCGCTGTCCGCGGTGCCGCTCGGCGACGTGGTGTCCGACGCGCTGGCCGGCAGCGCGCCACTGGCCGCCGCGCGCCGGATCCGGCTGCTCGCCCCGGAGTCCGGCTGGCCGACGGTGACCGCGAGCGAGCCGGAGCTGGCCCGGGTGGTGGGGAACCTGCTGCTCAACGCGATCCGCTACACGCCGGAGGACGGCACCGTCCGGGTGGACGCCGGCCGGGACGCCGACACCGCCTGGTTGGCCGTGGCGGACACCTGCGGCGGGATCCCGGAGCGCGACCTGCCCCGGGTGTTCGACGTGGCGTTCCGGGGGGAACGGGCCCGCACTCCCCCGCGCGACAGCGGCGGCGTGGAGGGCTCCGGCGGGCTGGGGTTGGCGATCGTGCGCGGCCTCGTCGAGGCGCACGGTGGCCGGGTCGAGGTGGGCAACGTCGCCGACGGCTGCCGCTTCGTCGTCCGGCTGCCGCTGGCCGCGTGAGCTGAGCAGCCGACGGCGCCGGCCTACGGCCTGACCAGCTCGGCGAACCACCGGTCATCGGCCTGGAACACCTCGCGGACGGACAGGCCGGCCGCCGCGGCCGTCTCGTGCACCGCCCGGGTGTCCAGCCGGGCCCAGCCGAAACTCGGCCCCCGGTAGCGTCCCGACACCACCCGTACCCGGCCCTGCCAGCTGCCGCTGCCGGGCGGGTCCAGCTCGACCAGGACGGTGCCGCCGGCGTGGAGCAGCTCCCGGCACCGGCGCAGCAGCCGGCCCGGGTCACCGCCGATGCCGATGTTGCCGTCCAGCAGCACGACGTGCCGCCACCGGCCCTCGGCGGGCAGCGGGTCGAAGAGGTCGGCCTGGACCGAGACCACGCCCAGGCTCCGGGTCAACGCCACCGCCCGCGCCGAGACGTCGACTCCCACGGTGACCAGCCCGGCCCGCGTCAACGCCACGGTGAGCCGGCCCGGCCCGCAGCCCAGGTCCAGCGTCGGGCCGGCGCAGCGGGACACCACGGCGGCGGTCGCCGGTTCGGCCGACCCGTGCCACCGATCCACCGGCAGCCGGCGGCGCGTCCCGTCGGCCTGCACCAGCCAGTGCGCGGTGGCGTCCCGGTGCCGGAGCGCGGTGGCGAACCCGTCGACGCTCACCGCCGGCCCCCGACGACGTGCCGTCCCGGTTCTCGAACCGGGCGGGCCCGCCCCACGGCGGCGACCTCGCGGGCGAAGCGGCCCGTGGGGACCAGGGCGGTCACGGCGAGCGCGTCGGTCCAGTCGTCCACGTCGCGCAGCACCGGCAGCGTCCCGATCCGCAGGCCGCGTCCGGCCAGCGCCTCCCGGGTGCGCCGCCCGGTGTCCGGGGTGGACATCGGCACCCCGCGCAGGTCCCGCGCCTGCCGGGGGTCGCGCAGCCCCAGCGCCCACCAGCCGCCGTCCGCGGCCGGGCCGAGCACCGCGTCGGTTCCGGTCGCGCCGAGCCGGCGTACGGCGGCGGCCAGCCGCGCCGCGGTGAGCTGCGGGGTGTCCATGCCGATCTGGAGCACGGGCCGCCCCGGGTACGCGCCGGCCACGTCGGCGTGTGCGTGCGCGAGCCGGTCGGCGAGATCGTCGCCGCGCTGCGGCAGCACCGGCCAGCCGGCGACCGCGGCGGTCAGGTCCGGCCCGTCCTCGGCGTCGGCGAGCCGGCCGGCCAGGGCCAGCACCGGGACGACACCCGGGGTGGCGGCGACGGCGTCGAGGGTGTCGCGCAGCGCGGCCGCGGCGATCCGCGCCGCCTGCGCGGGCTCGGCGGGTGGGCAGAGACGGGTCTTGACCGTCCCGGCCACGGGCGCCTTCGCCATCACCAGCAGGACGGTCATCGCGGGCCGTCCACGGTGCGGAGCACGGTGAGGAAGTCGCGGGTGGCGCGGACGGTGCCGCGGACCGAGCCGGAGACCTTGGACCGGGTGCCGGCGGCGCGCGGGGCGTAGCGGACGTCGCGCTCGTGGATGCGCCAGCCGGCCGCGGCGGCGCGGATCATCAGCTCCAGCGGGTAGCCGAAGGCGCGATCGGTGACCCCGAGGGCGAGCAGGGCGTCCCGCCGGGCCACCCGGATCGGGCTGAGGTCGCGCAGCGGCACCCCCCGCTGCCGCAGCAGCGCCGCGACCAGCGCCGTGCCGGCCCGGGCGTGCCAGGGCCAGGCACCGGCGGACACCGGCCGGCGCCGGCCCACCGCCAGGTCGGCGGCGCCCGCCGCCACGGGGGCGACCAGGGCGGGCAACTCCCCCGGGTCGAAGGAGCCGTCGGCGTCGAGCACGCAGACCAGCTCGGTCTCGGCGTGTTCCAGGCCGGTGTGCACGGCCGCCCCGTAGCCCCGCCGGGGCTCCCGCACCACCCGCGCGCCGTGCCGGGCGGCCACCTCCGGCGAGCCGTCCCGGGACCCGTTGTCCACCACGATCGCCCGGTAGCCGGGCGGCAGCGCGGTCAGCACGCCGGGCAGGGCGGCGGCCTCGTCGAGGCACGGCAGCACCACGTCGATCTGTGTCGGCATGCCGCCGACGCTAGGCCGGTCCACGGCACGCCAGGCCCCGATCGTGCTTACGGAACCCTTACCGAGCAGGGATTTCTTACGTTCCGGTGACGAGCCGGCGGATCGGCTGCCGCGACGGGCCGCCGGCCCGTACCGTCCGGTCGTCATGAGAGCCGCAGCCACCCTGCCCCGCGTTCCCGGCCCACGGCGGACCGCCCCCGGGCGCCGCGGCGACCTGGTCGCGCTGGCCGTCGAGGCGGTGCTGCTGGTCGCGGCGGTCGCGGTCGGGCTGATGCTCAACCGGCGCGGCGCCGGGCTGCACGCGGACGCCGCGCCGCTCTACGCCGCCTGGCGGCCGCACGCCGGTGGCGGCACCCCGCTGGCCGTGCTGGTCGCGGTGGTCGTGCTCGGGCCGGGCCTGCGCTGGGCGCGGACCGCCCGCTGGGGCCCGCTGCTCGCGGCCGGTTGGCTGGCCGCGGTGGCCTGGACCCTGTCGCTGGCCCTGGTGGACGGCTGGTCGGCCGGGCTGGCCCGGCGGCTCACCGTGCAGGCGGAGTACCTGCACGAGGTGCCCGGCGTCACCGACATCCCCGGGATGCTGGCCGGATTCACCGACCGGATCCTCGACTTCCAGCCCGACTCCTGGTCCACCCACACCGCCGGACACCCGCCGGGCGCGCTGCTGGTCTTCGTCTGGCTGGACCGGATCGGCCTGGGCGGCGGCACCGCCGCAGCGCTCTGCTGTGTGCTGGTCGGCGCGACGGCCGCGGTCTCGGTGCCGGTCACCCTGCGCGCGCTGGGCGCGGCCGAGGCGGCCCGGGCCGTGCTGCCGTTCCTGGTGCTGCTGCCCGGCGCGGTCTGGCTGGGCGCCTCCGGTGACGCCGTGTTCACCGGGGTGGTCGCCGCCGGCCTGGCGCTGCTGGCGGTACGCGGGCCGCTCGCCGCGCTGGCCGGCGGGCTGCTGCTCGGCTTCGCGCTGCACCTGTCGTACGGGTTCGTGCTGGTCGGCATCCTGGCGCTGGCCGTGCTGGCACTGCGCCCCGACCGCCGCCGGGCCGCGCTGCTCGCCGCGACGGCCGGCGTCGTCACGGTGACCGCGCTGTTCGTCCTGGCCGGCTTCCGCTGGTGGGAGGGGTACGACCGGGTGGTCGAGCGGTACTACCAGGGCTGGGCGGCCGACCGCCCGTACGCGTACTGGGTCTGGGCGAACCTGGCGGCGCTGCTGCTCTCCGCCGGGCCGGTGCTCGGTCCGGCGCTGCGCCGGGCGGTGCTCGCGGCCCCGGCCGCGTGGCGGTCCGCCGGCTCCTTGCCGGGCGGCCCGGCCGGTGCCCGGGTGCTCGACCGGCCGGGCGTCGCGCTGCGCGGCGCGGCGAGGGCCGGCGCTGCCGTCGGCCGCAGCGGTGCCGCCCGGCTCGGTCGGCGGTGGCGGGCGCAGGTGCTCGCGCTCGGGCCGACCGTGCTGCTGCCGGCCTCCGCCGCACTGGCGGTGGCCGCCGCCGACCTGTCCGGGATGAGCAAGGCCGAGGTGGAGCGGATCTGGCTGCCGTTCGGGGTCTGGCTCCTGGTGGCCGCCGCGCACCTGCCACCGCCGACCCGGCGCTGGTGGCTGGCCGGCCAGGCACTCACCGCACTCGCCGTCAACCACCTGCTGTTCACGGTCTCCTGACCCCACCGCTCCAGACCTTGGCGACCCCCCGTTCCCTCCGAACGGACAACTCTCCAAGATCTCCAGGACCCATCCCGGTGATCATGAAGTTGGCCGCGACAAACCAGGCGGATCGTGCCGCCAACCTCATGATCGACCAGGGCCTTCCGGTTCAGGCGGCCACGGCGGCGGGTTCGCGGAGCGGATCGGTGGCGAAGGCGGTCACGCCGTCGGTGAAGCCCACCTCGGCGGTGTAGCCGAGCAGGTCGCGGGCTCGAGTGGGGTCGGCCACCACGTGCCGGACGTCGGCCGCCCGGGCGCCGCCGACCACCTCCGGCTCGGGGCCGCCCATCGCCCCGGCCAGCGCGGCGGCCAGGTCACCGACGGTGTGCGGCTCACCGGAGCAGACGTTCACCGGGACCAGGCCGTCCGGCGTGGGCGCGGTGAGCGCCAGCAGGTTGGCCCGGGCCACGTCGGCGACGTGCACGAAGTCCCGGCGCTGCCGGCCGTCCTCGTAGACCCGGGGCGGCCGGCCGTCGGCCAGCGCCGAGCGGAACAGCGAGGCGACCCCGGCGTACGGGGTGTCGCGGGGCATCCGGGGGCCGTACACGTTGTGGTACCGCAGCGCCCACACCCCACCCCCGGTCTGCCGCGCCCAGGCCGCCGCGTAGTGCTCCTGAGCGAGCTTGCTGGCCGCGTACGTGCTGCGCGGCTCCAGCGGGGCGTCCTCGGGGACCAGGGCCGGGTCGAGGGTGCCGCCGCAGGTCAGACACGTCGGGTCGTACCGGCCGGCGGCCAGGTCGGTGGTCCGGCGCGGGGCCGGGCGGACCACCCCGTGCCGGACGCAGGTGTAGCGGCCCTCGCCGTAGACGACCATCGAGCTGGCCAGCACCAGCCGCGACACCCCGGCCCGGTGCATGGCCGCGAGCAGCACGGCCGTGCCGTGGTCGTTGTGGGCGGCGTAGTCCGGGGCGTCCGACGGGTCGAGCCCGTGCCCCACCATGGCCGCCTGGTGGCAGACCGCGTCCACCCCGGACAGCAGCCGGTCCAGCAGCGCGGCGTCGCGGACGTCGCCGACCACCGGGTCGTGCGGCCGGGACCACTCCGGCAGCGCGCCGCCGTGCGCCTGGGGCAGCAGCGCGTCCAGGCACACCGGCTCGTGGCCCGCGGCGGCCAGCAGGTCGGCGATCTGCGATCCGATGAAGCCGGCGGCGCCGGTGACCAGTACCCGCATGCGGCCAGGCTAGGGCACCGGGCGGCCCCGGTCCGGCGGTTCCCGGCGGACGTCAGCGATCCGTAAGGGACGGCGGTAAGGGTTCGGTAATGCGGCGAAACGGACTGACGGGCGGTCACGGCGTCTAGCGTCCTGGTGAGGGTGCCACCGGCGAACGGATGGACCCGGACCGCCGACCAGGAGGAGACGTGCCCGCCAGCCCACCACCACCGGACGACGCGCCGTCGGCCGCGCCGGCGGCCCTGTGGGCCGGGCTCGCCCGGCACCGGCCGCCCGGGGCCGACGCCGCCGACCGCGCCTGGCGCAGCCCGGTCCGCGGACCGTGGCTGACCTCGGTGCTCGGCGCCGTGCTGCTGGCCACCCTCCCCCTGGTCATCGTCACCGGGCTGCTCGACTGGATCGCCTACGGGCCCCGCCTCGACCAGGCGTTCCCCCGGGACGTGGGCTGGCTCCACCCGCCGGTGTTCGACTGGCCGACCCGGCCCGCCTGGCTGTTCCGCCTCACCCAGGGGCTGCACGTGGCCCTCGGGATCGTGCTCGTGCCGGTGGTGCTGGGCAAGCTCTGGTCGGTGGTGCCCAAACTCTTCGACTGGCCGCCGGCCCGCTCGACCGCCCAGCTGCTGGAACGGCTGTCGCTGGTGCTGCTGGTCGGCGGCATCCTCTTCCAGACGGCCACCGGGCTGCTCAACATCCAGTACGCGTACCTGTTCGGCTTCGACTTCTACACCGCACACTGGTACGGCGCGTGGATCTTCACGGCCGCGCTGGTCGCCCACGTGGCGATCAAGCTGCCCCGGCTGGTCACCGCGCTGCGCGGGCCGGGCTTCGCGCGTACCCCGGTGGAGCGGACGCGGCCGGAACCGGCGGATCCCGACGGCCTGGTGGCCCGGCGCCCCGGGCCGGCCACCATGAGCCGGCGGGCTGTGCTCGCCGTGGTCGGCGGCGGCGCCCTGCTGCTGGCGGCGCTGACCGTCGGGCAGAGCGTCGACGCGCTGCGCCGCACCGCGCTGCTGCTGCCCCGCGGCCGGCGGATCGGCGACGGACCGACCGGCTTCCCGGTCAATCGCAGCGCCGCCGCGGCCGGGGTGACCCCGGAGCGGACCGGGCCGGGCTGGCGGCTCACGCTGCGCGCGGGAAACCGCACGGTGGCCCTGGACCGGGCCCGGCTGCTCGCCCTGGCGCAGCACACGGCCGTGCTGCCGATCGCCTGCGTGGAGGGCTGGTCCACCACGCAGACCTGGACGGGGGTCCGGCTGCGCGACCTGGCCGCCCTGGCCGGATCGGCCGACCCGGCCACCGCCCGGGTCCGGTCGCTGGAACGCGCCGGCCTGTTCCGCGAGGCCGCCCTGCACCGCGGTCAGGTGACCGACCCGGACGCGCTGCTCGCCCTGCGGGTCAACGGCGTCGACCTGAGCCTCGACCACGGCTACCCGGCACGGATCATCGTGCCGGCGCTGCCCGGCGTGCACTGCACCAAGTGGGTGACGGAGATCGTGTTCGATGGCTGAGTTCCGGCGCGCCTACGGCGCCGCGCCCTGGCACCTGCTGCTCCTGGCCGGCTGCTTCGCGATCACCGGCTGGATCGCGCTGCGGCTCGCCGGTGAGGCGTCGGCCGGCCGGATCCTGCTCTGGTTCCTCGGCGCGGTCGTCGCGCACGACCTGATCCTCTTCCCGGTGTACGCGACACTCGACCGGGTGCTGCGCGGCACCCTCGGGCGGGGCCGCGTCCCGTCGCCGCTCAACCACGTCCGGGTGCCGGCGCTCGGAGCCGGCCTGCTGTTCCTGATCTACCTGCCCGGCATCCTCGGGCTCGGGGACGGCACCTACCTGGCGGCTACCGGCCTGGCGCCCCGGGCCATGCTGGGCCGGTGGCTGGCGGTCAGCGCCGCGCTCTTCGCCGCGAGCGCGCTGCTCTACGCCGCCCGTTGGCTGACCCGTCGGGCTCCTCGGGGCAAGCGAAAGCGCTGATCAGCGGGGAACTGGCCAGGGCTCTTCTCGGTCGCGGCGGCCGGATTGGACCAACGACCCCTTGGCCCCCGGTCCACTTCGCCACACGTCCACATTCCTCTCCTGGCAATCGGCCATCGCGCCTGCACTTCGCGAGATCGACCGTCGTGCCCGGAGCGCGTAGGGTCATCGATCCATGAAGGTTCTGATCTCGGTAGACATGGAAGGCATCTCGGGGATCGTGCATCCCACTGAGACGAATCCGGATCGGTACGACTATGAGCGCGGCCGCGCCCTGATGACGGCCGAGGCGAACGCCGTGATCGCTGGTGTTCTCGACGCCGAACCCGACGCCGTCGTGTGGGTCGCCGACGCACACGGACCGTTTCGGAACCTCCTGCCCGAGGACCTCGACCGGCGTGCTCACCTGGTGCGGGGCAAACCCCGCCCGCTGGGCATGCTCGCTGGGCTGGACGAGCAGACGGATGCCGTCATGTTCATCGGGTATCACGCGCGGGCCGGTGCTGGGCCCGCCGTGCTGGCGCACACGATGAGTGACGCCATCCTCGACGTGCGGGTGGCCGGACGGTCGCTGGGCGAGATCGGCCTCAACGCCGCCATGGCGGGACACCTGGACAAGCCGGTCGTCCTGCTCAGCGGGGACGACGCCGCCTGCATGGAATTCAGTGAGCTGGTGCCCTCGGCGGTCACCGTCGCCGTCAAGCAGACGCTGGGCCAGGCGGCCGCAGTGGCCCTACACCCGCAGGAGGCACGGGAGCATCTGCGCCGCGCTGCCGCCGATGCCATCACCCGGCGCGCATCGATCCCCCCGCCGAAGATGGCCGGGCCGTTGGACGTCGAGGTCGACCTGTACGGCCCTTACATGGTCGACCTCGCAGTTCTGGTGCCGGGTGTGACCCGCGTGGGCGGCGGCCGGACGGTCGCCTTCCGCGCCGCTGACTTCTCCGACGCCTACCGGCTGGTTCACCTACTTGTCCAACTCGCCACCATCAAACCCGGCTAGCGCGTGAAGCGGCCTTCTCGTCGTGTTCCCGCCGATGCCGGCGGCAGACGGAGTGGAGCCACTACCGACGGCAGTGGCTCCACTCCGCCCGTCACACGATGGAGATCGACCGCACCTGGGTGTTGCCCTTGGTTTCGACGGATACCTGGTAATCGCCGACGGTGTAGGTGCCAGCAGCGTTGTTGTCGATGGTGAACGTGGCCGTCACAGGAGACTCGCTGCCGTCGACATGGGTCTCCTTCACCGTGATGGTCAACTCGTTCGTGTTGCCCGTCAGCTTCTTCACCACCGCCGACGGCTTCGCATCGACGACCGCGTTGGCGACCGTCACGTAGACCGCGTCGGGTGACGAGAACTCCGCGTTCTTCTGCCCGTCACCGAACACGAAGAAGCCGCGTTGTTCGACCGCCCCGCGGCCCGGGAACGGATCCGGGTTGGAGGCCAGGTATGTCGGATTGACCGTGTAGAGGTCCGTCTTGGAATCCGCGAGGACGGCCCGCACCCCGGTGTACGGTGCGTCGCTGATCGCGAGGTTGACCGACAGGTAGATGGCGTCGGGGTTGTTGGCCGAGATGCGCGAGGAGAAGTACTTGTCCGCACTCTGCCCCGCAGGAACGGCCAGCGGCACCACCGCGTCGCCGACGAGGATGTTGAACTGGAAGTCGCCGTAGCCGCCGGCGATGAACTTCGCCCAGGCCGCGTCCGACATGTGGTCGGGGCGCTCCACCTTGAACTCGAGGCGCATCGGTGCCACATACGTGCTGTTCAGGTACTCGGTGTCGGTCAGGGGCAGGTAGACCCCTCCCGGGGCGTGCCCCAGCGCGAAAGCCGACGCCGTCGGGGTCGAGTTGCCGCGCCCGTTCCACATCGGGATGTTGAACGAGGTGGCGCCGAGCAGGGCCTGATTGCCCAACTGGCTCGTGCCGACGGCGGCCGACGCGTCCTTGTAGGTTCCGATCGTGACGTCGAGCAGGTCGAGGTCCGCCCGGTCGGCGTTCAGCCCCGGGATGTTCGCCCACATGAGCTTGGCACCGGCGGGCCCGGAGTACCGGGCCATCTCCAGCATGCCATCGGCCATGATCTTGGTCATCTGCACTGCCGAGTCGACCTTCATCCGCTCGTTGGCCGTGTGCCACCAGCGCTCGTTACCCGGGATGACGGCGCCGAAGGCGGTCATCTTGTTGCGGAAGCTGCTGGCCAGGGTGCCACCGGTCGTGCCCTGCGGATAGACCACGTCCCGGAGGGAATATGGATCCGCGAACTCCTCCGGGTTGCGGTTGACCGAGGCCTGGTAGCTCCCGAACTGGAGAGCCGTCAGCGGGTTGTCGTGAGCGACGTACAACCCGGCGCCGACGGGCGAGCCGAGGTTGCCGATGGTGAACCCCTTCGCCTGGAAGGCTGCCGTGACCGCCGCCGTTGCCTGGCCCGAGTCAGCCGCGGTGACGTGCATGCTCCGCACATACATCGGCATGCTGAGGCTGCCGGAGGCGTCCGTGTAGAAGCTCGTCGGGGTCTCGGAGTTGATACCTCCCATGAGCGCGAAGGTCAGGTTCGGCGTGCCGTTGCTCGGGTTGCGCAGCAGGTTCGCCGGGATGCCCATGTACTTGCCGATATAGGCTTCGCCTTCGACACCGTCACGGAAGAACAGCTCGGTGATACCGTCGGCGGCCTTCTTCAATTGCATGTCGGCGGCGGTGATCCCCAATGCGCCGAGTCCATTGGAGAGGAGGAACATTCCCCACACGACGGCATTCTTGCCGTACTGCGGGGTCGGCATCTCCATCGCCACATCGGTGTTGATCTCCAGCGTGAGCGAGTCGCCGGTGATCGTGGTCCGCACCTTGGGCGTGGTGCGGGGAGCAGCCGGGAGCCAACCCTTCGTGGTCGCGGCGGCGGTGATCGCCGCTACGAATCGGTCGCGCTCGGTCGGGCTGGCCCCCGCCACGTCGAGGGTGAAGATTGCCCGCGAGGCGATCTGCGTGGTGCTGCCGTAGGCGATGTCCTTGAGCGTCGGGTCGCCTTCGCGCAGGGTGACGCCGGCGGTCGCAGCCGTCAGCCGGAAGGCCCTGGTGCTGTCTGCGGACAAGCTCATCGACACCGACGGGGTGACCGATCCGGAGTTGCCGACGATGACCGGGAACCGTGAGTCGGAGGTGTAGGCCGCGATCGGGATCTCTTCCCGGTTGAGGTTCTTGTAGGCCCAGTTGTCGTAGAAGCTCGGGTTCGAGTTGTACGGGATCGACTGGAAGGTGGCGGTGTTCGTCGTCGAGGGCGTGCCGGGACCGCCGTCTTCGTAGATTCCCATGACGATGCGGATGCGCCGGTCGAGGGGCAACCCCGCCTCGAGCAGTGCCTTGGCCGCGAGCAGCGTCGCCAGCGTCGGGCCACTGTCGTCCTGCAGGCCCGCCCCGTAGACCCAGCCGTCCTGGACATAGGGCGAGTGATACGCACCAGGAGTGCCGAGGTTGCCATCGGCGTCCCGCCAGCGCGCCAGCTGGGCCGGCGACACGGAAGCCGTCGGCGAGTCGAGGTGGCTCAACGCCATGACCATCTCCGGGGCGTCCGGGTCACCGATCTCTGCGTAGACGTACTTGTCGGGCTGGCGTTGGACGACCACCGGGAAGCCCAGGTCGGTGGCCAGCTTGACCACCCAGGCGAGCTTGGCGACCTTGCGGTCGTACTCGTTCTGGTTGGCTTCGGTGTTGCTGACCGGGAAGGGGTACGCCGTCGCGGCCGTGCCGCCTCGGGAGATGGAGTCGTAGCTCGACCCGTCCAGCATCGCCCCGACCAGAGTGAGCGGGTCGTAGGTGCCGTCCCCCGCCCGCGCGCTGCTGACGCGTCCCGCCAACGCCTCGACTTCCGCGTGGATCGCGTCGCGCTCGGCGTCGGTCACCGACAGGTCGTAGGTGACACTCGGCTGGAAGCGCTCCGAGCCGGGGCCGGCCGCGGACGCGTGGGGCGCGGGCGCAACGGTCGCCGCGAGGGCCGCGGCGAGCAGGACGGAGAAGGTGGTCGTCCGTCTGTCTCTCATAGAAGCTCCCGAACAGGGGGGATGACACGGTGGCGACAGCACACGCCAGCCGTGCCACCAGCGGGCGGCGGGGCGGGATTTCTTGAGGATGATCTGAGAATCGGCCGGTGCCGTCAGCTCCGCCGCAGCCGCTAGCCGAGCGCCAGGGGCTCTTCTATCCAACGACCGCCAAGAAGTCCGAGTAGAACAGGCCCAGGCCGACCGCCACGCAGACACCGGCCACGATCCAGAACCGGACCACGATATTGACTTCGCTCCATCCGGCCAGCTCGAAGTGGTGGTGCAACGGCACCATCCGGAAGACACGTCTGCCGGTGGTCCGGAACGAGACGATCTGGATCACCCAGGTCGTCGTGATGATGACGAAGAGCCCGCCGATCATGATCGCAAGCAGCGTGGTGCGGGTTGCCACCGCGAGCCCGCCGATCAGGCCGCCGAGCCCGAGCGAGCCCACGTCACCCATGAAGATCCGCGCCGGGGACGTGTTCCACCACAGGAAGCCCACGCAGGCGGCGGCCGCCGCCGCAGCGATCATGGCGATCTCCAGGGGATCCCGGACCTGGTAGCAGTAGTCGTTCACGTGGGCGTACGCGTCGTCGGCGCACCAGTGCCGGTACTGCCAGAAGCCGATCAGCGCGTACGCGCCGAGCACCAGGATCGACGCGCCGGTGGCCAGGCCGTCGAGGCCGTCGGTGAGGTTCACGCCGTTCGACATCGCCATGATCACGAAGACGAAGACCATGACGGCGCCGACCTTGCCGACGTTCAACCAGCTGATGTCGCGGATGAGCGAGATGTGCTCGCTGGCCACGGTCTGGCCGTTGGTGCTCGGCACGTAGAGCGCGGCGATGGCGAACCCGCCGCCGACGATCGCCTGGCCGAGCAGCTTGCCCCTGGCGGACAGTCCGTCGGAGTTGCGCCGGCGCACCTTGAGGAAGTCGTCGAAGAAGCCGACCGCGCCGCAGAAGACGAACAGCCCGAGCAGAACCAGGGCCGTCATGGTCGGCCCCTCCTGCGCGATCTGCCGCTCGGGCAGGGTGGTCAGCGCGAGATGCCCGGCGACGTAGGCGAGGACGGTCGCCACGATGAAGACGACGCCCCCCATCGTGGGCGTGCCCTTCTTGCCCTGGTTGCTGGCGAGCCCGATGGATCGGATCGGCTGGCCGGCCTTGAGCGCGGTGAAGACGCGAATCGCCACCGGCGTGCCGAACAGGGAGATGATGAACGCGACCGCCGCCGAGACGATGACCGCCCTCACGGGCGAACCTCCACGAGATCCGCACTATCCACGGCGTTCCCACCGAGCTTCCAGATCAGCACCTGACGTGTCGACCTGAGCTGGCCGTGCAGATGGTCCTCAGCGACATCATCGATCATGAGACACGAGCTTGCCATCTGACGGCGAGCGAAGCAGCCCTGGGCGACGAGCCCTTGATCTTCAGTAGTCCGGTGGCCCAGCGGCATGCTCACGGCACGTTTGCCCAGGACGCCTCGCAAGCGTCCGGAGGCTAAGCGATGCTTGCGAGCGGAAAGCTCAGGGACATCGGCCGGTCACCGCCACCGGGTTCCGGTGGCGCGTACGTAGTTCCGCCACACGTACCGCCACGGGGTGACGGCGAGGATGACGACAACCAGGGAGCAACTGACCACGGTCTCGGTCGTGGCCGCGTCGAGGTCACCGGTGATGGCTTGGGGCAGGGCGACCAGTGCGAGCCAGAAGAGCTTCCAGAACGCTTCGAAGAGCAGCACGGGAAGCATCTTGACCGGGTAGCGCAGGCCGAGGAACGCCAAGAGGGACATGGCGGTCAACATGCAGAGCGTCACGCCCTCGTAGAGCGGCAGGGTGGCGACGTCGGGCAGGAGCGGCCACTTCACCAGGGCGAGTCCGACACCCATCAGGAGGTAGCCGGCGCGCATCAGGTGCAGGCGGGTCAGCGACAGATCCGGATGGATAGCGGGTGCGGCGGCAGTGATGGTAGCCATGGGATTCACTCCTGGTCGAGGCGGCATGGTGGCGGTCGCGCCGGAGTACGTGATCGGGGCGGGGGTCATCCCCGTCGCGTGGACCCGGGCGGTCTATTGGTGGTGCTGTTCCTGGGAATCGGGGTCGCGCGCGGCGTCGATGGACGTGAGGGAGATGAAGGTAACGCCGAGGTCGCGGACCTTGGTGAGCAGGCCGTCGGCCTGGTCGCTTACGGCAGCGCGAAGTGTGGTGATGCGGTCGTCCTCGCAGGTGAGGCGAGGCCGCCGAACCAGGTCACCGGTGGTCGACCTGGACGTCCATCCCCGGGACCGCGATGGCGATCCTGAGACAGGGGCTTTTCGATCACGATGCAGATCTACAGCCAGGTCTCGCCCAAGGCTACTCGCCGAGCCCTGCGGGAAGCCGTTGCTGTACTTCGCTGCTGTACAAGATCAGAAAAGGCCATCCGGAAGATCCCGAATGGCCTCTGACCTGCGTCGGGACGGCCGGATTCGAACCGACGACCCCTTGACCCCCAGTCAAGTGCGCTACCAAACTGCGCCACGTCCCGATGCCCCCGCGCGGCGTTCCCCGCGGCAGCCGGTACAGCTTAGCGCAAGATCTACAGACCCGCGCACAGGCCCCACCGCGCGCCGACCGGCACTCCCCCTGGAGCGTCCTAGCAAAGAAGCCGCCGGGGATCTCGTCCCCGGCGGCTTCTCGACAGGTGGTTCAGCCGTGCGCCTTGCCGCGGCCGCCCGGGCCGAGCTTCTTGCGGGGGCGGACCGAGATGTCGATCGGGCTGCCCTCGAAGCCGAACTCCTCGCGGAGCTTGCGCTCCACGAACCGCTGGTAGCCGGCGTCCAGCGGGCCGGTGGTGAAGAGCACGAAGCGCGGCGGGGCCACGCCGGCCTGAGTGGCGAAGAGGATGCGCGGAGCCCGGCCGCCGCGCACCGGGTGCGGGGTGGCCTGGACCAGCGCGGTGAGCCACTGGTTGAGCTGGGCGGTCGGGATGCGGGTCTCCCAGCTGGCCAGGGCCTTGCGTAGCGCCGGGGCGAGCTTGTCGACCGCCCGGCCGGTCTTCGCCGACAGGTTCAGCCGGATCGCCCAGGGGATGCGGCGCAGCTCCCGGTCGATCTCCTTGTCCAGGTAGTAGCGCCGGTCGCCGTCGACCAGGTCCCACTTGTTGAACGCGATGACCAGGGCCCGACCGGCCTCCACCACCATGGTGAGGATGCGCTGGTCCTGCTCGCTGATCACCTCGCTGGAGTCGAGCAGCACCACGGCCACCTCGGCCGCCTCGATCGCCGAGGCGGTGCGCAGGCTGGCGTAGTACTCGGTGCCGCTGGCCTTGCCGACCCGCTTGCGCAGGCCGGCGGTGTCGACCAGCTGCCAGGTCTCGCCACCGATCTCCACGAGGCTGTCCACCGGGTCGACGGTGGTGCCGGCGACCGCGTCGACCACCGCGCGCTCCTCGCCCGAGAAGCGGTTGAGCAGGCTGGACTTGCCGACGTTGGGGCGGCCGACCAGGGCGACGCGGCGCGGGCCGCGCGGGCGGTTCTCCACGATCTTCGGCGCCTCGGGCAGCGCCGCCATGATGGCGTCGAGCAGGTCGCCGGAGCCGCGGCCGTGCAGCGCCGAGACCGGGAACGGCTCACCGAGGCCGAGCGACCAGAGCGCGGTCGCCTCCATCTCGATGGCGGTGTTGTCGGCCTTGTTCGCGACCAGGATCACCGGCTTGGCGCTGCGCCGCAGCATCCTCACGGCGGCCTCGTCCACGTCGGTCGAGCCGACCATGGCGTCGACCACGAAGAGCACCACGTCGGCGGTGACGACGGCCGTCTCGGCCTGCGCGGCGATGGCCGCGGCCCGGTCCTTGGCGTCCGGCTCCCAGCCGCCGGTGTCCACCACGGTGAACGCCCGGCCGTTCCACTGCGCGTCGTACGGCACCCGGTCCCGGGTCACGCCGGGGATGTCCTCGACGACCGCCTGCCGGCGGCCGATGATCCGGTTGACCAGCGTCGACTTGCCCACGTTGGGGCGGCCGACCACGGCCACCACCGGCTGCGGGCCGGTCGGCTCACCGGGCTCGAGCTCCGGCTCGCGCAGCTCCACCCAGCCGCCGAAATCCTCGCTCATGCCGTGCCGCCCTTCATTCGCGACTGCGGGGCTCGCAGAACCGGCTCACTCCTCGCGCTCATGCCACACCCCGGTCACTGAGCAGCGCACGCAGCCGGGCGACGACCTCGTCAATGCCCAGCTCGGTGGTGTCCAGCACGACCGCGTCGGGGGCCTGCTGGAGCGGGTTGACCTTGCGGGTCGAGTCCAGCTTGTCGCGGCGGGCCAGGTCGGCGGCGGTCGCCGCGACGTCCACGGCGTCCTCGGCGCTGCGCCGCTGGGCGCGGGCCGCCTCGGAGGCGGTCAGGTAGACCTTCAGGTCGGCATCGGGCGCCACCACGGTGCCGATGTCGCGGCCCTCGACCACGATCCGGCCGGCGTCGACGATCATCTGCCGCTGCCGGGCGACCAGCAGCTCGCGTACCGCGCCCACGGCGGCCACGGCGGAGACCGCGCCGGTCACCTCGGGGCCGCGGATCTCCTTCGCCACGTCGACGCCGTCGACGGTCACGCCGTACCCCTGGGGGTCGGTGCCGATCCGCAGGTCGGCCTCGCCGGCGACCTTGGCCACCGACTCGACGTCGGCCAGGTCGACGCCGGAACGCAGCACCGCCCAGGTGAGCGCCCGGTACATGGCGCCGGTGTCGAGGTAGCGGGCCTCGATGCTGACCGCGAGCCGCCGCGACACGGTGGACTTACCCGAACCGGACGGCCCGTCCACAGCGACCACGCAGCGCCCGGCCCGTACGTTTTCCTCCACCGTTGTCCTCCTCAGCCCGTACCTCGCGGGTCGCCGGCTTGTCCGGCGCCGTTGAGCGGTTGTGTTTCCTCATCAATCATCCCGCGCCGCGCGGGTCGGCCACGCGCCGTGCCGCCGGAGGCGACCGCGGGCCGCGTCGAAGCCTACCGGGACCCGTACCCCGATCGACGGGGTCAGTCACCCACCGTCTTGAACAGGGCGGCGACCTCCGCGTTGGTCAGCCGGCGCAGCCGCCCGGTGCGCAGGTCGCCGAGCTTGATCGGACCGATCGAGGTGCGGATCAGCCGGGACACCGGATGTCCCACCTCGGCCATCAGGCGCCGGACGATGTGCTTGCGCCCCTCGTGCAGGGTCAGCTCCACCTGGGCGGTTTTGCCCAGGGTGCCCACCACCTTGAAGGAGTCGACCTTCACCGGCCCGTCCTCCAGCTCGACGCCGGCCGTCAGCCGCTTGCCCAGGTTGCGCGGGATCGGCCCGGCCACCTCGGCGAGGTAGGTCTTGAGCACCTCGTACGACGGGTGCATGAGCTTGTGGGCGAGGGTGCCGTCGTTGGTGAGCAGGAGCAGGCCCTCGCTGTCGGCGTCGAGCCGCCCGACGTGGTAGACCCGCTGCTCCAGCCGCGCGCCGATGAAGTCGGCGAGCTCGGTGCGGCCCTTCTCGTCGGCCATGGTGGTGACCACCCCGCGCGGCTTGTTCATCGCCACGTAGACCAGGCGGACGTCGGCCTGGAGCCGCTCGCCGTCGACGTGGATGACGTCGCGCGCCGGGTCCGCCTTGTCGCCGAGCTGGGCCACGCGGCCGTTGACGGTGACCCGCCGCCGGAAGATCAGGTCTTCGCAGGCGCGCCGAGACCCCACCCCCGCGGCGGCGAGCACCTTCTGCAGGCGCTCGGCGCCCTCGTAGACGGGGGCATCGGGCTTCGGGGCACGGTCATCGCGTCGCATCGGCAAGCTCTTCTACGTCGTCGGGGAGGAAGGGGGCCAGGGGCGGCAGGTCGTCCACCGAGTTCAGCCCCAGCTTCTCCAGGAACATCGTGGTGGTCCGGTAGAGGAACGCACCGCTGTCCGCCTCGGTGCCGCACTCCTCGACCAGGCCGCGGGACACCAGCGTACGGATCACGCCGTCGCAGTTGACGCCCCGGATGGCGGAGATCCGCGACCGGGTCACCGGCTGCTTGTAGGCGATCACCGCGAGGGTCTCCAGCGCGGCCTGGGTCAGCCGGACCGTCTGACCCTCCAACACGAACCGCTCGACGTAGGTCGCGTATTCCGGCCGGGTGTAGAGACGCCAGCCACCCGCCGCCCGGCGCAGCTCGAAGCCGTGCCCGGCGGCGGTGTAGCCGGCCGCGATCTCGTCGAGCATCGGGCCGATCCGCTCCGGGGACTGTTCGAGAACCTGGGCCAGGGTCAGCTCGCTGACCGGCTGGTCCACCACCAGCAGGATGGCCTCCAGCGCGCCGCGCAGCTCCGCGTCGTCCAGCACCGGCGCGGGCTCCGGCTCCGGCGCCGGCCGCCGCCGTCCCCGCTTTCCGGGTACGCCGCTCCCGCCGCCTTCTTCCGAGTCGCCGGATCGGGCGTCGGGCTGGGCGAGACCACCAGCCAGAGCGTCGGGCTCCGCGAGCCTGCCCGGTAGGGCGTCGGGCTCCGCGAGCCTGCCGGGCAGCGGGTCGGAGTGGGCGAGCCCGTCGGGGCGAATCGTCTCGTCGGCGCCCGGGGCCACCGCGGCCGAATCGCCCGCTCCGGGGGCCACCTCCGGCTCCGCCGCGCCCTCCCCCACCGGATCGTGGACAGTTTCCGTTCCAGGCGAACGGTAAGTGTCCAAGATCTCCAGCTCGGCACCGGCGGACGGCGCCGCGGGCGCCCGAGGCGCCGGGGGTCCGGCAGGCGCCCCCGCGGACGGCTCGGGGTCCGCGGACGCCGCCGCTGACGGCTCGGGCTCGGCCGGTGTGTCGCTGGTGGTGGGCTTCGGCGCGGTCGGCCGCTCCCACGGGGGGACCCAGGCCGCTGCCTGGTCGGCCAACGAATCGCGGCGTTCCTCGTCGCTCATCGGGTCACTCCTGTGTCGGCGCGGCGTCGTCCGCCGCCGCGGCCCGGGTCTGCGGGGCCTCGTCCGCCGCGGGCGGGGGCTCCGGGGAGCCGGCGTACTCGTCGATGGTCAGTTCGGCGTCGCCGTCGGCGGCGCCGGTCCAGCGCACGGTCAGCTCCTCCAGCGCCTGCTCCTGAACGAAGGCGACGAGGCCCTGCCGGTAGAGCTCCAGCAACGCCAGGAAGCGCGCCACCACCTCCAGGGTGATCTCGCAGTCGGCGCAGAGCAGCGAGAAGCTGGCGGTGCCGGCGCGGCGGAGCCGCTCGGAGATGATCTCGGCGTGTTCGCGGACGCTGACCCGGACCATGTGCACGTGGGCGATGGACACCTCGGGCACCGGCTTCGGGGTCATTGCCCGGAGTGCCAGCTTGAGCAGTCGTTCCGGGCCGATGCCGAGCACCAGGTCGGGCAGGGCCTCGGCGTACCGGGGTTCGAGGGTGACCGCCCGCGGGTAGCGGCGCCCGCCGACCGACTCCAACTCGGCGATGTGCGCCGCCGCCTCCTTGTACGCCTTGTACTGCAGCAGCCGGGCGAAGAGCAGGTCCCGGGCCTCCAGCAGGGCCAGGTCCTCCTCGTCCTCCACCTCGGCGGCGGGCAGCAGCCGGGCGGCCTTCAGGTCCAGCAGCGTGGCGGCGACGAGCAGGAATTCGCTGGTCTCGTCGAGGTCCCACTGGTCGCCCATGGCCCGCAGGTACGCGATGAACTCGTCGGTGACCTTGTGCAGGGCCACCTCGGTGACGTCCAGCTTGTGCTTGCTGATGAGCTGGAGCAGCAGGTCGAACGGGCCGGTGAAGTTGTCCAGCCGGACGGTGAAGCCGGTGGTCTCCTCGACGGTGGCCGGGTCGGCGGGCACCACGCCGTCGACCTCGGCGGCGGCCACCGGGTCGGCGGCGCCGTGCGGCGGGTCGAGGGGCGGTGCGGTCACCGGCAAACCGTAGTCCACGACCGGGTCACCCGGCGTGCGGCCTACCGCTCCGCCTGGGCGGCGATCACCTCGCGGGCGAGCTGCCGGTAGTTGCGCGCGCCCGAGGAGGCCGGGTCGAGGGTGGTGATCGGGGCACCGGCCACGGTCGACTCGGGGAACTTGACGGTCTTGGTGATCACCGTCTGGTAGACCTTGTCGCCGAACGCCTCCACCACCCGCTGGAGCACCTGCCGGCAGTGGGTGGTGCGGCTGTCGTACATGGTCGCGAGGATGCCTTCGAGCTCCAGGTCGAAGTTGAGCCGCTCGCGCACCTTGTCGATGGTGTCCAGCAGCAGCGCGACACCGCGCAGGCTGAAGAACTCGCACTCCAGCGGGATGAGCACGCCGTGCGCCACGGTCAGCGCGTTGATCGCCAGCAGGCCCAGGGAGGGCTGGCAGTCGATCAGGATGAAGTCGTACTCCTTGCGGACCGTGCGGAGCACCCGCGCGAGGGCCATCTCGCGGGCGACCTCGTTGACCAGCTGGATCTCGGCGGCGGAGAGGTCGATGTTGGCGGGCAGCAGGTGCAGCCCGGCGACGTCGGTCTTGATCAGCACGTCCTCGGCCGTGACGTCGTCCTGCATGAGCAGGTTGTAGACCGACAGGTCGAGGTTGTGCGGGTTGACGCCCAGGCCGACGGAGAGGGCGCCCTGCGGGTCGAAGTCGACGAGCAGCACCTTGCGGCCGTACTCGGCGAGGGCCGCGCCCAGGTTGATGGTGGTCGTCGTCTTGCCGACGCCACCCTTCTGGTTGGCCATCGCGATGATCCGCGCCGGGCCGTGCCGGTCGGTCGGCATCGGCTCGGGGATCGGCTTGCGCATGGTGTAGGCGGCCGGGTCGGCGGGGCCGAGGTCGGCGCCGAGCGTCGCCTGCTGCTCGCGGAGCTCCGACGTCCAGGTCTCGGCACGGTCACCGTTTCCTGCCATGTCCTCGTTGCCCCCTCCCGACGACCACCCGGCGTCGGAGCCGTCCGACGTCCCTCGCGGCGCCGCTGCGCACCCCCGGTCCGTCACCCCTGGAGGCCCGCGCCGAAGCCGACTGTACGCCACGTGCCAGCAGCGCGTTCGGTAGCGGGTCGGCGTGTCGGGCGGCGGTCAGCCGGGACGCTGGTTCGTTCGCGACTGCGGGGCTCGCCACCCCGGCTTCCGCCTCGCGCTCACCCGCGGGCGCGGGGGTGGGCGGTGGCGTACACCTCGCGCAGCCGTTCCACGGTGACCAACGTGTACACCTGCGTGGTGGTCACCGAGGCGTGGCCCAGCAGTTCCTGCACCACCCGCACGTCCGCGCCGCCGTCGAGCAGGTGGGTGGCGTACGAGTGGCGCAGGGTGTGCGGGGAGACCGCGTCGGGTCCGTCGACCGGCAGGCCGGCCCGGTCGGCCGCGGCGCGCAGCACGGTCCAGGCGCCCTGCCGGGTGAGTGGCCCGCCGCGGGCGTTGACGAACACGGCCGCGGTGCCCCGGCCCGCGGCCAGCAGCGCGGGGCGGCCCCGGACCAGCCAGGCACGCAGCGCCTCGGCCGCGTACCCGCCGACCGGCACGAGTCGGGTCTTCCCGCCCTTGCCGTGCAGCAGCACGGTCCCGGCGTCGAGGTCGAGGTCGTCCACGGCGGCGCCGATCGCCTCGGAGATGCGCGCGCCCGTGCCGTACAGGAATTCCAGCAGCGCCCGGTCGCGCAGCGCGCGGGGCGCGGCCTCGCCGGTGGCGGTGACCGGGCCGGCGGTCTCCAGCAGCCGCACCACGGCGTCGACCGGCAGCGCCCGGGGCAGCCGGCGCGGCGGGGCGGGCGGGCGGACGTCGCGGCCGGGGTCGGCGCCGGCCATCCCCTCGCGCAGCGCGAAGCGGTGCAGGCCGCGCACGGCGCTGGCCGCGCGGGCGGCGGAGGAGACGGCGAGCGGCGGGTGGTCGGCGTCGCCGCCGCGCAGCCGGGCCAGGTGCGCCTCGATGTCGGCCGGGCCGACGGCGGCCAGGTCGGTCACCCCGGCGGCGGCCAGGGTGGACAGGTAGCGGTCCAGGTCCCGGCGGTACGACGCGAGGGTGTTCGCCGACAGTCCCCGCTCGACGGTGAGGTGGTCCAGGTAGCCCCGGACGGCACGGCGCAGGGCCGGCGCGGGCTCGACGCCCGCACCGGCCCCTTCCGTCGTCGCGGTCAGGCTGCCGTCCCTCAGGCGAGCACCTCGGCCAGCGGCAGCGCGTCCATGCCGTGCGCCTCGGCGACCGGGCCGTAGACGACCTGGCCGGCGTGGGTGTTCAGGCCGAGGGCGAGCGCCGGGTCGTTGCGCAGCGCGCCGCGCCAGCCCTGGTTGGCCAGTTCGAGGGCGTACGGCAGGGTGACGTTGGTCAGCGCGTAGGTGCTGGTGTTCGGCACCGCGCCCGGCATGTTCGCCACGCAGTAGAAGATCGAGTCGTGCACCTTGTAGACCGGGTCGGCGTGCGTGGTCGGACGCGAGTCCTCGAAGCAGCCGCCCTGGTCGATGGCGATGTCGACGAGCACGCTGCCCGGCTTCATCCGGGAGACCAGCTCGTTGGAGATGAGCTTCGGCGCCTTCGCGCCGGGCACCAGCACCGCGCCGATGACCAGGTCGGCGTCGACCACGGCCCGCTCGATCTCGTACGCGTTGGAGGCGACGGTCTGCAGGTGGCCCCGGTAGATGGCGTCGGCCTGGCGCAGCCGGGCGACGTTCTTGTCCAGCAGCAGCACCTCGGACTGCAGGCCCAGCGCGATGGCGGCGGCGTTCAGGCCGGAGACGCCGGCGCCGATGACCACGGTCTTGGCCGCGTACACGCCGGAGACGCCGCCGGGCAGCACGCCCCGGCCGCCGCCGGTGCGCATCATGTAGAAGGCGCCCACCTGCGGGGCGAGCCGGCCGGCCACCTCGGACATCGGGGCGAGCAGCGGCAGCGAGCGGTCGGGCAGCTCGACGGTCTCGTAGGCGATGCCGGTGACCTTGCGGTCCAGCAGCGCGTCGGTGCAGTCCTTCGAGGCGGCCAGGTGCAGGTAGGTGAAGAGCACCTGCCCCTCGCGCATCCGGTGGTACTCCTCGGCGATCGGCTCCTTCACCTTGAGCACCAGCTCTGCGGTGTCCCAGACCTCGTCGGCGGTGGCCAGGATCTTGGCGCCGGCGGCGGCGAACTCGTCGTCGGTGATGCTGGAGCCGACGCCCGCGCCGGACTCGACGAAGACCTCGTGGCCGTGGCGGGTGAACTCGTTGACGCCCGCGGGCGTGATCGCCACGCGGTACTCGTGGTTCTTGACCTCGCGTGGGATTCCGACCTTCACGATGCAGACACCTTCCTCGGGGACGCTCACCCCCGACTGCGCGGCGCCGCGACGGCCCCTTTGCCGACGCGGTCCACCGGTCCCGCCCGGCGGCAGTCTAGGCGCGTGGGAACCCCACGGAGGCCAACACAGTGACATCCGGTGCCCGGTCGTGCTGACGGTGTGTCAGGCATCGATCGGGCTGTGCGGTGGAGACCACCTCAGCCGTCAGGACAATGTTCGGTAAATATCCTTCCACCGACGGGGCGGCGGTGCGGACAGGAGCGCTGTCGATCACTAGGGTGTCCGCTCATGACCACTCCTCCTTACCAGCAGTACCCGCAGGGCGTCTCGGACAAGAGCAAGGTCGTCGCGGGCATCCTGGGCATCCTCCTCGGCTTCTTCGGTGCCGGGCGGTTCTACATGGGTGACACCAAGACCGGCGTGCTCCAGCTCGTCGTGAGCGTCGTGACCTGCGGCTTCGGCGCCCTCTGGGGCACCATCGACGGCATCCTGATCCTGGTCAACGGTGGCGTCGACGGGCAGGGCCGCCCGCTGCGCGACTGACCGTCGCCACAGCACGAAGGGGCCGCGCGGTGCGTACACCGCGCGGCCCCTTCGTCGTCCGACCCCGGTCAGCGGGGCAGCGGCGCCTCCGGGCGGCGCAGCTCGGCGAAGCCGGTCTCCCGGGCGCGGGCGGCGGCGAGCAGCCCCGCCACGCAGGAGGCGTTGGTGATCTCGCCGGCCAGGACCATCCGGACCGCCTCGTCGAGGTCGAGCCGGACCACCTGGAGGTCGGCCTCCTCGTCGCGCCGGTCGTGGCGCTGCTCGGCGGGCACGTCGGCCAGGTCCCGGGCCAGGAAGACCCGGACCACCTCGTTGCTGAACCCGGGCGAGCTGTGCAGGTCGACCAGGACATCGATGCGGCCGGCGGTGAGGTCGGCCTCCTCGGCCAGCTCCCGGGCCGCCGCGGTGGCCAGGTCCTCGCCCCGGACGTCCATCAGCCCGGCGGGCAGCTCCCACAGGTGCCGGCCCACCGGGTGCCGGTACTGCCGGATCAGCACCACCTGGCCGGCGTCGTCGAGGGCCACCACGGCCACCGCGCCGACGTGCGTCACGTAGTCGCGGGTCGCCGTGCCCCCGCCGGGCATGGTGACGTCGTCGCTGACCACCGAGAAGATCCGGCCGGACCAGATCTCCCGGTGCCCGGCCACCTCGTACCGGTGCTCCACGGCGCTCACGACGCGGACGCCGCCTTCGCCGCCGCGGCGCCGCCGTTGCGGCCCGCCTTCCGCGCCGCCGCGGCCTCCGCCGGGGCGTCCAGGTCGACCGGGAGCTGGTCGGCCTCGGAGTACGCCACGGCGGCCTTCACGAACGCCGCGAAGAGCGGGTGCGGCCGGGTCGGCCGGCTCTTCAGCTCGGGGTGCGCCTGGGTGGCCACGAAGAACGGGTGCAGCTCCCGGTCCAGCTCGACGAACTCGACCAGCCGGCCGTCCGGGGAGGTGCCGGAGATGGTCAGGCCGGCCTTGGTGAGCTGGTCGCGGTAGGCGTTGTTCACCTCGTACCGGTGCCGGTGCCGCTCGCTGACCTCGGTGCTGCCGTACGCCTCGGCGACCAGCGAGCCCTCGGCCAGCTTCGCCGGGTACGCGCCGAGGCGCATGGTGCCGCCCAGGTCGCCCTTGCCGGCGACGATGTCCTCCTGGTCGGCCATCGTGGCGATCACCGGGTGGGTGGCCTCCTCGTCGAACTCCAGCGAGTTCGCCCCGTCGAGATGGGCCAGGTGGCGGGCCACCTCGATGGTCATGCACTGCAGGCCGAGGCAGAGGCCGAGCAGCGGGATGCCGTTCTCCCGGGCGTACCGGGCGGTGCCGATCTTGCCCTCGATGCCCCGGACGCCGAAGCCGCCGGGGATCACGATGCCGTCGACGCCGGCCAGGGCCGCCGCCGCGCCGGCCGGGGTCACGCAGTCGTCGCTGGGCACCCAGCGCAGCTGCACCCGCGCCCGGTGGCCGAAGCCGGCGGCCCGGATCGCCTCGCTCACCGACAGGTACGCGTCGGGCAGGTCGACGTACTTGCCGACCAGCGCGACGGTCACCGTGTGGCGGGGCTGGTGCACCCGGTCGAGCAGGTCGTCCCAGCGGGTCCAGTCCACGTCCCGGAAGGAGAGGCCGAGCCGGCGCACCACGTACGCGTCGAGGCCCTCCCGGTGCAGCACCTTCGGGATGTCGTAGATGCTCGGCGCGTCCGGGGCGGCGGTGACCGCCTCCCGGTCGACGTCGCAGTAGAGCGCGAGCTTCTCCTTGACCTTCTCCGGGATCTCCCGGTCGCAGCGCAACACCAGGGCGTCCGGCTGGATGCCGATGCTGCGCAGCTGGGCCACCGAGTGCTGGGTCGGCTTCGTCTTCAGCTCGCCGGACGGGGCCAGGTAGGGCACCAGCGACACGTGCAGGTAGAAGCAGTTGTCCCGGCCCAGGTCGTGGCGGACCTGGCGGATCGCCTCCAGGAACGGCAGCGACTCGATGTCGCCGACCGTGCCGCCGACCTCGGTGATCACCACGTCGGGGGTCTGGCCGTCGGCGTCCGGGTCGGCCATGCCGACGATCCGCGCCTTGATCTCGTTGGTGATGTGCGGGATGACCTGGACGGTGTCGCCCAGGTACTCGCCGCGCCGCTCCTTGGCGATCACCGCCGAGTAGATCTGCCCGGTGGTGACGTTCGCCTTGCCGGACAGGTCCCGGTCGAGGAACCGCTCGTAGTGGCCGACGTCGAGGTCGGTCTCGGCGCCGTCCTCGGTGACGAAGACCTCGCCGTGCTGGAACGGATTCATCGTTCCGGGGTCGACGTTGAGGTACGGGTCGAGCTTCTGCATCACCACGCGCAGACCGCGCGCCGTGAGCAGATTGCCGAGGCTGGAGGCGGTGAGGCCCTTACCCAGCGAGGAGGCGACGCCCCCGGTGACGAAAATATGCCTGGTCGTCCGTGCTGAAGGGGCCAAGGCCTGCTCCCGTGTCGTCCGTAGCGGTCGTGCGAACCGCCGTGCCGATCAGCCAAGTGATCACGCGATCCACGGGATTCCACGGTAACACCTCCCCGGCCCCGCAGCGGCGTCGCACCCTCCGTCGGCGCACGTGAAGCCGCTTTCGCCTCAGCCGGCGGGCACCTCGGTCGATGCCGGGCCGGGCTGGGCCGGTATCCGGGGCGCTCGGTCGGCGGTGGCGTCCGGCGCCCGCGTACCCGGTTCGGGACCCGCCGGAGTGCCCTCGGCGGCGGCCGGGTCGGGGTCGGGCCGGGCGGCGCCACCCGCGGCGGGGACCGCGGCCGCGCGCCCGCCGCTCGGGCGGTCCCCGGTGGGGCCGCCGGGCGGGGCCGACCCGCCCCCGTCGCCCGGGCGGCCGCTGCCCGGCAGGGTGCGGTCGGTGGAGTGGTCGAGCACCCGCAGGGCCGCCAGGGCCGCCATCGGCACCACCAGGGCCGCCGCCGCCCCGGCCACGTCCAGCGCCGAGCCGCCCAGCACGCCGCCCAGGCCGGCGGCCACGCCGGTGCCGGCCATCGCCGCCCGGATCGCCGGGTAGATGCCGAACAGCCGCATGAGGCCGCCCCAGGGCTGCAGCAGGGCGAACCAGACCAGCGCCGCGCCGGCCAGCGCCAGGACGGTGAGCGGGCTGTTCACGAGGGTCTGGAAGTTGGCGGTGCTGGACCGGTGCACGGTCAGCCCGCCGGTGCCGTCGCCCAGCGCGGCCAGGAACCGCCCCAGGCTCCCCCGCTCGGCCTCCGGGCGGCCGACGTCGACCACGGCGAAGCCGATGGTGACCGCCAGCCCGGCCATCGTGGCCCACGCCAGCCGGCTCACCGTCAGCCAGCCGCCGGTGCAGATGGCGGCCGCGACGCTCACCCCGGCGGTGAGCGCGATCGCGCCGATCGAGTCGGCGCCCAGGAAGGGGCTGCCCACGATGACGACGGCCGCCCCGCCCACCGCGACCATCACCATCGGCCGCCAGGCCCGGCGGACCCGCTGGGCCAGCCAGCCGCCGCACAGCAGCGAGCCGGCGATGAACACGCCCAGCCCGACGGTGCCCAGGCCGGCGTACCGGCCGCCCTCCAGCGCGGAGTAGCCGATCACGCCGTTGAGCTGCAACCGGGAGCCGGTGAGCACGTCCACCCCGACCACCAGGGTGGCCAGGGCGGCCACCGCGCCGAGCGGGCCGAGGGTGCGCTCGTGGCCCGGGGTGAACCGGACGGCGGCGGTGCCGCCCACGGTCAGCAGGGCGGTGACGGAGGCGAACCACCAGCCGGCGTGCGACCCGCGCCACCAGGGCACGGCGTCGGCGAGCAGGGCGGCCGGCACGGCGAGCGCGGCGGCGATCAGCAGCAGCTCCACCGCCGCCACCACCCGCCGGGACACCGGCTCGGGGCCGTGCGGGCCGGCATGCCGGCGGGCCCGGCGCAGCAGCGGCAGCACCGCCAGGGCGAGGGCCACCTGGGCGGCGGCGAGCAGGGTGAAGAACCAGCCGGCGACCCGGCGCTGCGCGGCGGCCTCGCGGTCGGCGTCGGCGGGCGCGTCGATCGCGGCGCGCAGGTCGTCGGGGCGGTCGCCGGCGGAGACGGCGGGGCGGCCGAGGAAGAGCCGCTCGGGCATCGGTCGGCCCAGGGCGGCGAGCGCCGTGGGGGCCAGGTCGACCAGTTGCAGGTAGCCCTCGCGGGCGGTGCTCGGCGAGGTCAGCCAGCCCCGGCCCCAGCCCGGGCCGTCGGCCACCGCGACGTGCAGCCGGGACGGGTTGTCGGTGTCCGAGACGCCGGCCACCAGGACCAAGGAGCGGGGTGGCCGGGCGGCGAGCACCCGGGCGAGCTGGGCGTCCACCTGGCGGGCCTGGGCGGCCCGGCTGGTCGGGTCCTCACCGTCGACGGTGCCCAGGTCGACGATGCTCAGCACGCAGGAGCCGAGCAGCTTCGCCGGGTCGGCGGGGAGCGCCGGCGCGTACCGGTCGACCCGGCCGAACGGGCGCGCGGCGGCCACCGCGGCGCCCGGGCCGACCGCCACCGAGCAGCGCACCGACTCGGACAGCGCGCCGGGGGTGGTCCCCCAGGAGAGCCGGTCCTGGTTGTAGGCGACCACGCTCTCCTGGTCGGGCAGGTTCGCGCCGATCCCGTCGGGCTGCTCGACGGCCACGCCGCTGGCCGGGCAGCCACCGCCCGGGCGGCTGCCGTTCCAGGCGGCGAAGTTGCCGGCGCCCAGGGTGAGCCAGCCGTCGACGGGGCAGGTGGGCCGGTGCGCGGAGCGGACGGAGAGCGAGCCGATCGAGCCCTCCTCGGCCATCCGCCACAGCGTGGGCGTGGTCTGCGGGTCGACGTCCTCCCAGCGCAGGCCGGCCGCCCCGGCCAGCACCACGAAGTCCGCGCTGCGCTCCGGCGCGCCCTCGTCCGGGCGCGCGGCCAGCGCGGTAATGCCGAGCGCCACCACGACCAGGGTCAGCAGCACGGGGGTCAGTCGGCGCAGCATCAGCGCGTCCCCGCCGAGTGCTCGGGCGTCAGCTCGGCGTACAGGTCGACCAGGGCGCCCGTGGTGTCCGCCTCGGTCGGCCAGGTCGCAGCCCGGGCGGCGCCCCGGCGGCCCAGGTCGGCCCGGCGGGCCTCGTCGTCCAGCAGGCCGCGCACCGCCGCGTCGACGGCGTCCACGTCGCCGGCGGGGACCAGCACCGCGGCGTCGCCGACCAGCTCCGGCAGGCCGCCGACGGCGGTCGCCACCAGCGGTACGCCGGCGCCCAGCGCCTCCTGGGCGAAGAGCTGGCGGGCCTCCCAGTCGCTGGTCACCACGGCGAGGTCGGCGGCGCCGAGCAGGTCGGCCACGTCGGTGCGGTGCCCGAGCAGGGTCACCGGGGCCCGGGTGGTCGAGATGCGCGCGGCGAGCGGCAGGTACGCGGGCCCGCTGCCGGCGATGACCACGAGCGGCGCGGGCTGCCGGGTACGCCATCGGGCGGCCGCGTCGACGAGGATGTCGTACCGCTTCTGCGGGTGCAGCCGGCCCACCGAGACGATCAGCGGCCGGGCGGCGGTGACCCCGAACTCGGCGCGGACGGCGGCCCGGCGGCGGCGCGGCGCGGGCAGCGCCGGCGCGGCGACCGGGGCGAGCCGGGCGTCGGCGGCGCCGAGCGCGGCGGCCCGCTCGACCAGGTCGGCGGAGGCGCCCAGGGCGACCCGGACGTTGCGGGCGACGATCCGCTCGGCCAGCCGGGACAGCGTGCCGCGCAGCCCGCCGGCGAGCACGGCGTTGTGCCAGGTGACCACGAGCGGGGCGGCCGGCCGGGCCAGCACGGCGACCAGGCCGGCGCGCAGCCCGTGCGCGTGCACCACGTCGACCGGCGGGTCGGCGAGGGCCCGGCGCAGCGCGGCGACGGCCCGCGCGTCGGCGGGGGTGGGGCTCGCCGGGATCTCCACCGGCGTGAAGCGGGCGCCCACCCCGGTGAAGTCGAACTGGTCCTGGGTGGCGGCCGGGCCGCAGACCAGCACGGACGCGCCGGCCTCGGTCAGGCCCCGGGCGATCGAGCGGACGTGCTGCCCGACGCCACCGGTGCTGGAGGCGAGAACCAGGGCCACGGAGCCGGGCCACCGAGGCGCCGACGAGGCGTCCGTCATGAGGAAACGGTCTCCTTTCCGTCGCCCCGCTCGCCGGGACGGTGGTCCTCCGGCGGGCCGTCGCCCGCGCCGGACGGGCGGCGCCGGCCGAGCCGGCGGGTCACGGCCGCGAGCAGTGGCCGGACGTCGCGGGCGTCGGTCGCCCAGGCGACGGCGAGGAACAGCACGCCGACCACGACCCCGGACAGCATGCCCTGAACGAGGGCCTCCCCTGTCGTCGGGGTGCCGCCGGCGAGCCCGGCGAGTCCCCGGGCGGTGGCCGCGCCGCCGAGCCCCGCGACGGCCGCGGCCAGCAGGCCGGCGGCGCCGGCCCGCCCGACGCCGGCCAGGGCGGCCGGGCCGGCGGAGCGGAGCACGGCGGCGATCAGCAGCCCGCCGAGCAGCAGCATGCCGGCGGAGGTGGCCAGGGTCACGGCGAGCACGCGGTCGGCGAGGGGCAGCAGGTGCCCGAGCAGCACGGCCAGCACCGGCACGCTGAGCCAGCCGAGGGCGGTGGCGACGGTGGCCGCCCGGGTCTCCCCCCGCGCGTAGAGGGCGCGGGTGAGCACCGCGAACAGGCCGTAGCCGAGCAGGCCGGGCGCGAAGCCGGCGATGCCGGCCGCGGCCGTGGCGGCGTCGGCCGGGTCGAAGAAGAAGTGCCCGACCGGGCCGGCCGTGCCGACCAGCGCGGCGGCCCCGAGCAGGCTGAACAGCACCACCCCGCGCACGGCCGGGGCGAGGGTGTCCCGGTAGGTGCGCTCGTCCCCGGTTGCCCGGGCCGCCACGAGCGTCGGGTACGCGGCCACCGCGAGCGGCACGGCCAGCACCGACCAGGGCAGGAAGTAGACCGTCTGGGCGAGGTTGTAGACGCCGACGTCGGCGGTCCGGCCGTAGGTGACCTGGTTGAGCGCGACGACCAGGGCGATCTGCTGGGCGGCGACGGTGACCACGCCGGCGACGGCCAGCCCACCGACCCGGGCCCGGGCGTCGGCGGGGAACCGGAAGCCGGGCCGGGGCCGCAGCCCGAGCCGGCGCAGCGGGACGAGCAGGGACAGCGACAGCACCACCACGCCGAGCGTGGTGCCACCGGAGAGCAGCAGCTCACCGCCGGAGCCGACCTCGCCGACGCCGGCCAGGCGTCCCTCCGCGGCGGTGAAGCCGAGGTAGACCACGATGACGGTGACGCTGGACAGCAGCGGGGCGATCACCGGCCAGGCGAACCGCCGGTGCGCCTGGAGGACCCCGGTGAGCACGATGCCGACGCCGTAGAGGGGCAACTGGGGGGCGAAGACCCGCAGCATGCGGGCCCCGACCTCCTGCTGGGCGCCGTCCAGGCCGTGGCCGAGCACCCCCAGCAGCGGGTCGGCGAGCAGCGCCACCAGCACCGCGAGGGGCACCAGCAGGCTGAGCGTCCAGGTGAGCAGGGCGCCGGTGGTGGCGGCCACCGCCCGCCGGTCCCCCGCCTCGACCGCGCCGGCCAGCAGCGGTACGACGAGGCTGGCCAGCGCCCCACCGGCGACGATTTCGAAGATGAAGTTCGGGACGTAGTTCGCCACCAGGTAGGCGCCACCGAGGTCGGTGGGGGCGAGCGTCCAGGTGAAGACGGCGGTGCGGCCGAAGCCGGCCAGCCGGCTGACCACGGTGAGGACGGCGATGAGGGCGGCCGCTCCGGCCACGCGGCCGGCGCCGGCGAGGGGTGCCGGTTTCGTCACGTCAGTCGGCGAGCCGACCCAGCTCGTCGAGGTGCCGCAGCCCCGGGGTCCGCTGGATCACCTGGGTGAAGCTCACCTTCTCGCTGGCAGCGGTGAGGGCGGCGAGAACGGCCAGCACGCCGGCCCGGCCCAGTGGCCCGGTGCGCGCGGCCAGGCTCACCCCGAGCAGCGCGCCGAGCGCGTTGGCGCCGCTGTCGCCGACCATGACCCGCTCGTCGAGGTCCTCCCGGACCAGCCCGGCGGCCGCCCCGACCGCGCCCGCCGCGATGCCCCCGAACGGGCCGCGGGCGAGGGGCGTGCCGAGCAGCATGCCGGCCTTGAGCGCCCGGCCGGGGCGCAGGTCGAGCAGGTTGACCAGGTTGGCGGTGCCGGCCACCACGCCGGCGCCGAGCAGCACGTCGACCCCGCGGCGGAGGGCGCCGGCCGCCTGCCGGCGGGGGTGCGCGGCGACCCGCGGGTCGGCGGCGAGCAGCGCCGCCGCGCCGAGCCCGGCCACGCCCACTCCGGCGATCTTGACCAGCCCGGCGGTGACCCGCCCCTCGCGCAGCGCGGCCAGGTGCCCCGCGAACCCCTTGGCGGCCTTCTGGTCGGGGCGCGCGCCGACCACGTCGTCGTAGAGCCCGACGGAGCCCGCGCCCACGCCGGCGAGCAGCGCGGCCGCGCCCGCCGGGGCGCTGCCGGCGCCGAGCGCGCCGGCGGTGGCCGCGCCGACCGCGAGGGCGGGACCGGCGGCCAGGGTGACCGTGCGGCCCCGGAAGTTGGTGCGCTCCAGCGCCGGCGCACCCGGCGAGGTCCGCACCTCCCGCAGCACGTAGCGGGCGGCCAGCGCCCCGGCGCCGACGGCCAGCAGCCGACCCAGTCTCACGCGACCCCTCCGATCCGGATGTTGAGCGCGACGCGGTACGGACCGGTCACTGGGGCAGTCTAGGCAGCAGCGCGCTGGCGTTGTCGCCGACGCCGTACTGGCCGGCCTTCTTCTCGGTCAGCTGCTGCACCAGGGCCAGGCTGGTGACCAGCTGCCCCTGCACGGTGTTGGCGTTGTCGACGGTCGAGATGGTCTGGGACAGCACCGGGTCGCCCCGGACCACGGAGACCACGTTGCCGCCGGCCGAGCCCATGCCGCCGACCACGATCGCGCCGGTCCGGTCGAACTGCTCGGCGATCTTCACCACCGACTCGTCCTTCTCCGCCGAGTACTTGTCGACGTACGGCTGGCCGCTGACCAGCACGACCGCCTCGGCGGCGCCGCCGATCTTGTCCTGCGGCGTGAGGTAGCCGGAGTTGGTGTACTGCTGGACCACCGCCCGGCGGTCCGCGTCACTCACCGCCGGGCTGCCCTGCGGCCGGTCCAGCAGCACGCTGGCGAGCAGCGCGCTGGAGGTCTCCACACCGTGCCCGTTGCCCGGCAGGCCGGAGGTGGGCACGCTGTTCGGGCGGGCCGCCGTGACGGCCAGCTCCAGCAGGTTGTTGTTGCTGTCCGGGTTGATGAACTTGTCCTGGACGTCGATCCGGGCGGTGACGTTGGCCCCGGCCAGCTGGAGCATCTTCATGACGCCCTCGGTGTGGTCCCGGCCGCTGGGCAGGCTGAGCACCAGGACACGCCGGCCGTTCAGCTTGCCGGGGAGGATGACCTGCGCCATCTCGGCGGCGAAGTCCTCCTCCATGTCCAGTTCCTTCTGGAGGCTGTTGACCGACTGGCGCATCAGCGAGTTGTCCTTGCTGAGCCCGTTGACCCGCTCCTTGAGCGAGTCGGCCACCGGACCGTTCAGGGCGGCCGTGCCGACCACCAGGCCGATGGCCAGCGCCAGGAAGACCGCGGTGAGGGACACCACGTGGTAGCGGAAGTTGATCACGCTTGCAGCCTCTTGATCGTCGGGGAGCTAGAAGATCTGGCCGAGCCGGAACACGAAATTGTCCCACCACTCCGACACCACACCCAAATACGCCTTCCCGACTGTGGAGACCGCCACCGCCGAGGCCATCGCGGCCACCGCCGAGAGGATGAGCAGCAGCAGCGAGGACCCGGAGATGCTCTGCCGGTAGAGCCGGCTCACGCCCTTGGCGTCGACCAGCTTGCCGCCCACCTTGAGGCGGGTCAGGAAGGTCGAGGCCATGCCACCGCGGCCCTTGTCGAGGAACTCCACCAGGGTGGCGTGGGTGCCGACGGCCACCAGCAGCGAGGCGCCCTTCTCGTCGGCCAGCAGCATGGCCAGGTCCTCGCTGGTGGCCGCGGCCGGGAAGGTGATCGCCGGCACACCGAGGCCCTCGACCCGGGCCAGGCCCGGCGCCCGGCCGTCCGGGTAGGCGTGCACGATCACCTCGGCGCCGCAGCGCAGCACGTCGTCGGTGACCGAGTCCATGTCGCCGATGATCATGTCAGGGGTGTAGCCGGCCTCGACCAGCGCGTCGGCGCCGCCGTCCACGCCGATGAGCACCGGCTTGAACTCCCGGATGTAGGGGCGCAGCACGTCGAGGTCGGCCTTGTAGTCGTAGCCCCGGACCACGATGAGGCAGTGCCGGCCCTGGATCTGGGTCTGGATCTCCGGCACGCCGACGCCGTCGAGGAGCAGGTCGCGCTCCTGCCGGAGGTAGTCCATGGTGTTGGCGGCGAACGCCTCCAACTGCACCGACAGCCCCTCGCGGGCGTCGGCCATCGACTTGGCCACCGTCTCGGCGTCCTGCAGGGCGCCGTGCGCGACCGGCTCCTCGCCGACGAAGACCGTGTTGCCCTCGATGCGCACCACGTCGCCCTCGCGGATCTGCTCGAAGACGCTCTCGCCGAGGTCGTCCAGGAGCGGGATGCCGGCCGCGATCAGCACCTCGGGGCCGAGGTTCGGGTAGCGCCCGGACACCGACGGCTTGGCGTTCAGCACGGCGGCGACACCGACGGCCACCAGCGAGTCGGCCGCCACCCGGTCCAGGTCGACGTGGTCGATGACCGCGATGTCGCCCGGGCGGAGCCGGCCGACCAGCCGTTTCGTCCGGCGGTCGAGGCGCGCGGTACCGAGGATCGAGCCCGGTTCCGCGTTCCGGGTCCGGCGCAACGTGGGTAGACGCATCGTGACCATCCTGGCATGTGAGGCAGGTTTTGCTGTCGCGACATGCCTGAGCAGGGCCGCCTACCCAGGGAAGCACACCGGAGCGCACGCCGGTGTGCTTGCGCTCACAATCTCGGGATCAGGGGCGCCTTTCCTTGGCCGCCACCGCCAGGAGCTCCTCGGCATGCGCGATACCCAGATCCGAGTCCGGCAAACCGGCGAGCATCCGGGCCAGCTCGCGGGCCCGCTCGGTGTCCTCCACCACCCGCACGCCGCTCGTGGTGACCGCTCCCCCGGTGTCCTTCGCCACCACCAGGTGCCGGTCGGCGAACGCCGCGACCTGCGGCAGGTGGGTGACCACGAGCACCTGGTGGCTGCGGGCCAGCCGGGCCAGCCGGCGGCCGATCTCCACCGCGGCCTGCCCGCCGACGCCCGCGTCGACCTCGTCGAAGACCAGGGTGGGCGGGCCGCCGGAGCCGGCGAAGACCACCTCGATGGCGAGCATCACCCGGGACAGCTCGCCACCGGAGGCGCCCCGCTGCAACGGCAGCGCCGGAGCGCCCGGGTGGGCGAGCAGCCGCAGCTCCACCTCGTCGGCGCCGTCCGGGCCGACGCCGGCCTCGACCCCGTTGACCGGCAGGCTCGGCTCGGCCCGCCCGGCCGGCCGGGGCAGCACGGCCACGTCGATCCGGGCGTGCGGCATGGCCAGCCCGGCCAGCTCGACGGTGACCTGCTCGGCGAAGCGGACCGCGGCCTCCTGTCGGGAGGTGGAGACCCGGCCGGCCAGGTCGGCCACCTCACCGGCGAGCCGGGCCGCCTCCCGGTCCAGCTCGTCCAGCAGGTCGTCGGAGGTGTTCAGGTCGGACAGTCGGGTGCGGGCCCGCTCGGCCCAGGCGATCACCCCGTCGACGTCGTCGGCGTACTTCCGGGTGAGGCCGCGCAGCGCGGCCCGGCGCTCGTAGACGGTCTGCAGGCGGGCCGGGTCGGCGTCCAGCGCGGCCAGGTAGGTCGACAGCTCGGCGGAGACGTCGGTGACCAGGGTGGCCGCCTCCTCCAGCCGGGCGGCAAGCTCGCCCAGGGCAGGGTCGGTGCCGGCCTGCGCCTCCAGGGTGCGCCGGGCGGTGCCGAGCAGGGCGGTGGCGTCGGGGGTGTCGTCGGCCGCCTCCACGCCGCCGGCCACGCACTGCTGGGCCAGCTGGGCCGCGGTGCGCAGCCCCTCGGCGTGCTCCAGGCGCTGCGCCTCCGCCTTCAGCTCGTCGTCCTCGCCCGGCTGCGGGTCGACCCGGGTGATCTCGTCGAGGCCGAGCCGGAGCAGGTCGGCCTCCTGGTTGCGCTCGCGCGCGTTGCGCCGCCGGTCGGCCAGGTCGTCGACCACCGCCCGCCACCGGGTGTGCGTCTCGCGCAGCGCGTCGAGCAGCTTCTCGTGCTCCGGGCCGGCGAACCGGTCGAGCGCGGCCCGCTGCTCGGCGGGGCGCAGCAGGCGCAGCTGGTCGGACTGGCCGTGCACGGCCACCACCTGCTCGCCGACCTCGCCCAGCATCGACACCGGCATGCCGCGGCCGCCCAGGTGCGCGCGGGACCGGCCCTCGACGGTGACCGTGCGGCTCAGCAGCAGCGAGCCGTCCTCGTCGGGTTCGCCGCCCGCGTCGATGATCCGGGCGTGCACCGTCTCGGCCACCCGGCCGTCCAGGCGCAGCCGGCCCTCCACCACGGCGCGGCCCGGTTGGGCCCGGACCCGGCCGGCGTCGGCCCGGCCGCCGAAGAGCAGACCCAGGCCGGTCACCACCATCGTCTTGCCCGCACCGGTCTCGCCGGTGATGACGTTCATCCCGCCGGTCAGCGGCAGCGTGGTGTCCTCGATGACGCCCAGTCCGGTGATGCGCAGCTCTTCCAGCACAGCACCCGACAGTAGACGCGTCCTCCGACACTTGACCAGCCGGCGCGGTGCCGCTGGCGGGGTCGTACAGTTCTGCCCCGTGCTCGACGTGATCGGCCTGACCCCCGACGAGGAGCGGCTCTACCGCTGCCTCGTGCAGCTCACGACCGCGCGGGTCGACGAGTTGGCCGGGCGGCTGGGCCGCCCGCCCGGGGAGATCCTCGCCCAGCTCGACGCCCTGCGCGGCAAGGGACTGGTGCCGCCGGCCGGGCCGGAGCCCGACGCGCCGCTGCGGCCGCTGGCCCCCGACGTTCCGCTCGGTGAGGCGCTGCTGCGCCGGCAGGCGGCGCTGGAGGCGGCGCGCGCGGCGGTCACCCAGCTCACCGAGGAGTACCGGGCCGGGATGCGGCGGCACAACGCCGACCATCTGGTCGAGGTGATCACCGGGGCGCGGGCGCTGCGCGAGCGCCTGCGCGACCTGCAGAACGGCGCCCGGGACGAGGTGCTCTGGTTCTGCCGGGCCAACCCGCTGGCCATGCCGGGCCAGGAGAACGTCGAGGAGTTCGACGCGCTGGCCCGCGGGGTCCGCTACCGGGCCATCTACGAGCGCGAGATGCTCCTCGAACCGGGCGCCCTGGCCGACGTCGAGCAGGGCGTCCGCGCCGGCGAGCAGGCCCGGGTCCTCGACCGGCTGCCCGTCCGGCTGGCGGTCGTCGACGGCCGGACGGCGGTCTGCCCGCTGGTCCCGGAACGGGGCGGCGGGGAACCGACCGCCGCGGTGATCGGCCGCAGCCAACTGCTCGACGCCCTGGTCGCCCTCTTCGAGAGCCACTGGCTGATGGCGACGCCGGTGAGCTCGTCGGCCGCGCCGGTCGAGGACCGGGCGGCCGGCGGGTACCGGCCGGACGCCGACGAGGTCCGACTGCTGTCGCTCTTCGTGGCCGGAGTGCCGGACAAGTCCATCGCCTCCCAGCTCGGCGTGAGCCGCCGCACGGTGCAGCGGCGTCTCGCCGATCTGATGACCGTGGCCGGGGTCGACACCCGGCCGGGTCTGGCCTACCAGGCCGCCCGTCGCGGCTGGCTCTGACCCGTCCGACACCCCGCCACCGGCCGCGCCGCCGCCGGCCCCGCCTCCCGAGTACGGTGCCGGCGGCAGCGACCGGCCGTGGCGCCGTCCGTGGCGCCCACCACCCGGAGGGGCGGGCACCACGGACGGACGGGGGGTGACGTCCACGCGGGCGAGGGGGGGGTCCGTCCCGCGTGGAGGTCCGCTCAGCGCAGGCCGTACGCGTCGAGCACCGTCTGGTCGACGGTGTTGCCCGCCCGGTCACCGGCGTGCACCCGCAGCGACACCGTGCCGCGCCCGGCCGGCACCATCGCGGTGAACCGGGCGCCCGAGCCGTGCACCGGCACGGCCCGCCAGTGGCGTCCGCCGTCGAACGACACCTCGACCCGCACCCCGACACCGGTCGGCGCCGGTACGCCCGCCGGCTGGCGCAGGGTCAGCCCCACCTGGTGCGGCCGGCCGCCGGGCACCTCGCCCCGCAGGTCCGCCGGGACCCGGTAGTCCACCTGCAGCAGCGACAACGGCTGGGCGGTCTCACCGTCCGGCCGGGCCGAGGTGAACTGCCAGGCCGTCTCGGTACGCGTGGCCCACCGCCACTCTTCCGAGGCGCGCTGAGTGGTGACGTCCAGCCGGTACCGGGCCGCGCCCGGGGTGGTCGGCACCGGCGCCCAGCCGCCGGACAGGTCGGCGATCTGCTGCCCGTCGCGGCTCAGCCGGCGCTCGACGGTGTCCTGCTCCTCGCCGAACCCGGCCGCGCTGTAGTGGCCGTCGGCGTCGACGAACTCGGCCACCCGCGGGTCGAGGGTGTCCCCGGTACGCGTGGGCACCGGCACCCCGGAACCCGCCGGCACGGCCGGCCGGATCACCGGCGCGTTCCACGTCTCGGCGACCCGGTCGTCGGCGGCGTACTGCCGGGGCGGCGCGACGGCGCCCCCGATCAGCCGGCCCCAGGACCATTGGAGGCGGTGCAGCACCCGCTGCTGCCACCAGTTGTCCCCGGCGCTGACGAACTCCTGCCGCACGCTGCCGGTACGCACCAGCCGCTTCTCGTCCATCCAGGAGTACTCCTGCCAGGGCCGCCAGCCGAACCGCTGCTCGTCGGCCCAGTCGAACCCGCCGGTGTCGGCGTAGCGGGCGGTCACCTCGGCGGTGTTGTCCGCGGTCACCACGTGCACGATGTGATCCGGGATCCGCCCCTTCGACACCTGCCACACGTCGTACAGGTAGGGGCTGTTCACGGTCAGCGTCAGGTCCAGCGTCACGCGTCCGGCCTTCGCCGCCGCGATCATCCGCTGCCCGTCGTCGTACGCGACCACCATCGACGGGATCGGCAGGCGGTCCCCGTCGGGAGCCCAGTCCGTCCACGCACTCCACTCCGCCGGACGGACGATGAGCAGCATCGCGGCGCCGGCCGCGGCGGCGTCGGCGACGATCTGGCTCTCATCGGTGCGGTCGGGCCTGCCGGCGACCAGCGCGGCGGCACCCCGGACCCCGGCTCGGGACAGCTCGGCGGGGGTGCCGTCGCCCGCCCACACCAGCGGCAGCTTCCGCCGGCCGTCCACAGCCGGCGACTGCCGCAGCAGGTTGACGTCCAGCGGACCGGAGACGTTGCTGACCTTCGCGTCCACCATGGGGGCGACCAACTGCCAGCGGGAGGCGAACTCGAACTGGCCCTCGCGCACCGGCGCGGTCGGCGTGACGTTCACCTGCTCGACCGTGCTGAACTCCATCGTGCCGTGGTCGACCTGCCGGCCGTTGCCGAAGACCCGGTGCTCGAAGAAGCTGATGACCGCCCGCTGTTCGGTCGGCTTCGGCGTCTCGATCCGCACCGGGGTGCCCTTGCGCGGGTCGAGCACCACGGTCATGTCCCGGGTCACCATCAGCTCCGGGTCGGTGACCAGGGTGCGCTGCTCGTGCTGCGGAGTGCCGTGCTGGAACAGCCCTCCGAGCAGGTACGGGCCCTCCTCGACCTGCACCTGCGCCTCGCCGGGGATCCAACCGATCTGGTCGGACTCGGAGTGCTCGCCGAAGAGGGTGAACACCGTGGCCACGCCGGGCTGCCCGGCCATGTCCAGCGCGCGCAGGGTGACGGTGTGCAGCGGGCCCTTGCGGGTGAGGCCGACGGCGGTACGCACCGCCACACCGTCCGCACCGGTCGCCACCAGCCACCCGCCGTACAGCCCGCGGTCCAGCTTCGCCGGGTCGGCGCGCAGCGGCACGGCCACGCTGCCACCGGCGGGCACGGTCACCTCGGAGCCGACGGAGACGCCGTCGGACTCGGCGGCGCCGCTGTCCAGGTTGCGCAGCTCCAGGGCCAGCCGCAGGGTCTGCGGGGACGAGGTGCCGTTGGTGTACGTGACAGTCCGCTCCGCCACCGCGTCCCCGGTGTACACCCGCCCGAAGTCGGCGGTGGCTGAGCCGTACACCCGCTGGCTCAGCGCGCGGGCCACGTCCACGCGGCCGCCGCCCTGCTCGAAGACGGTCAGCGCGGGGTTCGCCTTCGTGGTGCTGACCAGCGCGTCCTTGAGCTTCGCGGCGGTCCAGTCCGGGTGGTCCTGTGCGAGGATCGCGGCCGCGCCGGCCACGTGCGGCGTGGCCATCGACGTCCCGGACGCCCGGGTGTACGCGTCGTCCACCGGCGTACCCATGGTCGTGCCGGCGGCGCGGGCCGCGACGATGCCGACGCCCGGCGCGGTGATCTCCGGCTTCAGGCCGTTGTCGCCGAGCCGGGGACCGCGGCTGGAGAACTCCGCCAGGTTGTCGTCGCGGTCCACCGCCCCGACGGTGAGCGCGGCGCTGGCCGCGCCCGGCGCGCCGACGGTACCCGGACCGCCCTCGTTACCGGCGGCGATCACGAAGAGCGTGCCGGTCTCGACGGTGAGGTCGTTGACCGCCTGGCTCATCGGGTCGGTGCCGTCAGTGGCCGGGCCGCCGAGGCTCATGCTGACCACCTTCGCGCCGGAGTGGGCGGCCCACTCCATGCCCGCGATGATCCCCGAGTCGTAGCCGCTGCCGCTGTCGTCGAGCACCTTGCCGATCAGCAGCCGCGCACCGGGCGCGACGCCCTTGCGCAGTCCGTCCGAGGCGGCGCCGCTGCCCGCGATCGTGGAGGCCACGTGGGTGCCGTGACCGTGCCCGTCCCGGGCGCTGCCGCTGCCGGTGAAGTCCTGCGTCTCGGCGATCCGGCCGGCCAGGTCGGGGTGGCCGGCGTCGACGCCGGTGTCGAGCACCGCGACCCGGACGCCGTTGCCGTCCCGGCCGGCGGCCCAGGCGGCCGGGGCGCCGATCTGCGGCACGCTGTGCTCCAGCGTCACGTGCGTCCGCCCGTCCAGCCAGACCCGGGCCACGCCGGCGCCGAGCCGGGGCGCCGCGCCGGCGGCGGTCCGTGCGCCCGGGTTGCCGCGCAGCGTCGTCCACAGCCCGCCGAGGTCACCCTTGCCGACCCGCAGCGCGGCGCCGTTGATGCTGGCCAGGGGACGGGCGGCGCTGGCTCCGGCGAGCGGGCGCACCCGGCCGGCGGCCGGCTCCTGGTAGCGCACGATCAGCGGCAGCGCGCCCTGCGTGGCGTCCCCGTACCCGTCGTCGACCAACTCCTGCACGTCGAACAGGTCCGCGTCGAGCACCCCGGCGGAGACGTACGGGACGGCGTCGCTGGGCAGCACGCGCAACCCGCCGTCGGCCTCGATGGTCTGGAAGGTGATCCGGTCGCGGCCGGGGCCGGGACGGACCGTCGCGGCGACCCGGCCGGGCGCGACCCGGACGAGCTCGACCTGGTCGCCGGTGATCAGGGTGATCCGGGCGGGTGCGCCGCCCGGGACGGGGGTGGCCGGGCTCGGGCCGGCGGGCCGGGCGGGCGGGTCGGCGGACGCCGGTGCGGCGAGTCCGACCAGCAACGCGCCGACCGCGCCGGCGGCGAGCCAGCGTGGGGACCGGTGCATGCGGTGTGCTCCTCTACTCCGAGGCCGCCCTCGTGGAGATCGGCCGACCGGAGTCTGCGACGGAGATCATCCGTTGGTCACTAGGTTCGGACCGCCGCACCGGCGACATGTCGCCAGGTGGACACGGCACGACCACGGTCGGACCACCGGGTGTCGGGCGGGTTACCGCGGGCGGCCGATGGCCGGGGTGCCGGAGACGAGTGCGTCGCCGCCCGGTTCGTGAGCCGCCGTTTCCTCCGACGGCGGCTCGCCGATCCGGCCGACCCGACCGGGGTCGAAACCCGGCCGGGCGCGGCTCGCCGTCCGCCCGCCGCGGCCGGCCGCGACTCCTCCGACACCCCGACCGTCGTGGACCCGACCACCCCCTGGCCAGGGCCACGACCGCCGGACTGCGCGGTCCGGGCGGACACGGCCTCGCCGCCCCGCCCGGACTCCACCTCGACGCAGTCCGGACGCCCCGATCGCCGTCCCGGGGAACGGCGGCACCGGCCCCGACGGGCGCCCGCCGCGGGAGCGGAACGCATCCGCCCCGGCCCGGTGCCGGCCACGTTCGCCGGAACCCGGCGCGGCGTGCCCCGTCGGGGGAGGCTCCTACCGTAACCCTCCCGGGACCGGAGCCGGGTACGCCGAACCGGCCGGCGCCGGTCTTCGCTGAGTCGCCGGTCAGCGACGGTTGCCGCGCCAGCCCTGTACGGGAAGGCCGAACTTGGCCACCAGCCGGTCGGTGAACGGCCGCGCCCGGAGCCGGACGATGCGCACCGGCAGCGCGCCCCGGCGCACGGTGACCCGGGCGCCCGGGGGCAGGTCGTAGACCCGCCGGCCGTCGCAGGAAAGCACCGCGAGGGTGGTGAACGGATCCACGGTGATCACGAAGGTGGACGTCGGCGCGGTGACGAGGGGGCGGCTGAACAGCGCGTGCGCGCTGATCGGCACCAGCAGCAGCGCCTCCACCTCGGGCCAGACCACCGGCCCGCCGCCGGAGAACGCGTACGCCGTGGAGCCGGTGGGCGTCGCGCAGACCACGCCGTCGCAGCCGTAGCGGGACAGCGGCCGGCCGTCCACGTCGACGAGCAGCTCCAGCATCTGGGCCCGCTCGCCCTTCTCCACGCTGATCTCGTTGAGCGCCCACGACTCGATGGTCGGGCCGCCCTCGAACTCGGCGGTGACGTCGAGGGTGAGCCGTTCGTCCACGGTGTAGTTGCGCCCGACCACGTCGCGCACCGCGCTGTCCAGGTCGTCGATCTCCGCCTCGGCCAGGAAGCCGACCTTGCCGAGGTTGATGCCGAGCAGCGGGGCCTTGGCCGGGCGGGCCAGCTCGGCGGCGCGCAGGAACGTGCCGTCCCCGCCGAGCGCGAACACGATCTCCGCGCCCTCGGCGGCCTCCGGGCCGGTCACCGGCACCACGCCGGGCAGGTCGAGGTCGTCGACCTCCTCGGCGACCACGCGCACCTCGAAGCCGGCCGCGATGAGGTCGGCCGCCACCGCGCGCGCGTGCTCGGTGCTGCGCCGACGACCCGTGTGCGTCACCAGCAGAGCGGTCCGGCTCACCCGGACACCTCCTCAGTCGTGGCCACCGGCCCGGCGGCCGGAGATCCCTGCGGGCCGGCGGCCACCACCGCGCGTACCCGGTCGGGGTCCGCGGCGGGCGCGTCCCGGCGTAACCATACGAAGAACTCGACGTTGCCGCTCGGCCCGGGCAGCGGGCTGGCGGCCACGCCGGCCAGGCCCAGCCCGAGCTGCGCCGCCGCGGCGGCCACGTCGAGCACGGCCTCGGCGCGCAGCTCCGGGTCGCGGACCACCCCACCCGCGCCCACCCGGTCCTTGCCCACCTCGAACTGCGGCTTGACCATCAGCGCCAGGTCGCCGTCGGGCCGGGAGCAACCGGCCAGCGCGGGCAGCACCAGCCGCAGCGAGATGAACGACAGGTCGGCCACCGTCAGGTCGACCGGGCCGCCGATGGCCTCCGGCGTGAGGGTACGCACATTCGTGCGCTCGAAGACGCGCACCCGCTCGTCGTTCCGCAGCGGCCAGGCGAGCTGCCCATATCCGACGTCGACCGCCACCACCTCGGCGGCGCCGGCGCGCAGCAGCACGTCGGTGAAACCGCCCGTGGAGGCACCCGCGTCGAGGCAGCGCCGGCCGGCCACGGTCAGCCCGCCGGGGGTGAACGCGGCGAGCGCGCCGGCCAGCTTGTGACCGCCCCGGGAGACGTACTCGTCGGCGGGGTCCTCGCCGGTGACCAGCAGCGGGTCGGCGGGGTCGACCATCGCGGCGGCCTTGCGGGCCGGCACCCCGCGCAGCTGGACGCGACCGGCCTCCACCAGCGCGGCGGCCTGCTCACGGGAGCGGGCCAGGCCGCGGCGGACGAGTTCGGCATCCAGCCGGGTACGACGTGCCATCGGTGGTTGTTCTCCGCCTCTCCTCAGGCCTGGTCGATGCTGGCCAGGGTCTCGCGCAGCGTCTCGTACGCCGCCTCGTACTGGGCGATCTGGTCCGCCGGGGAGAGCGCCTCGGCGTTGATCATGGCGTGCACGGCCGCGTCCACGGCCGGGTGCCGTGCCTCGCCGACCTCCTCGACCGGCGCCGGCCGTGCGCCGGGGGGCGGGCCGGGCCGGGGACCGGCCGGCGGCGGCCCGGGGCGCGGGCCGGGACGGAAGGGCGCGGTCACGACTCGGCACCGCCGGTCGGCCTGCGGCCGGCGGCCTTCTTCGCCGGGCGCACCGGGGCGGCCGGCGACTCCTCGGCCGGGGTCTTCGCGACGGTGGCCGAGGGCTTCTTGACGATGGCCTTCTTGGCCACGGCCTTCTTCGCGACCGCCTTGGTCCGCGCCGGCACAGGGGGGGCCGAGACGGGCGCCTCGGCGGCCGGGGCGGGCTCCTCGGCGGCCAGGTCCCCGGAGGGCGTCACCTCACCGGCGCCCGCCGTCTCGGCGGCCGGGCCGGGACCGGCCGGCGCGCGCCGCGCGCGGGTCTCCGCAGCGCCGGCGCTCCGCGCCCCGGTCTCCGGCGCTCCGGTGGTCTTCGCCTCCCGCAACTGCCGCTCCAGGTCGTGCACCCGGCGGGTCAGCTCGGCGACCTCGTCGGCGGTGGCGAGGCCGACCGCGCCCAGCGCGCGGTCCACCTCGAAGCGGACCAGCTTGGTCAGCGCCTCCCGGTTCGCCGCTCCGGTGGAGACGAGCTCCTCGGCGAGCGACTGGAGCTGGGCGGCGGTCGCGCCGCCCTGGCCGACCACGCGCTTCACCGCGTCCTGAGCCTTCTTCCGGGGCGCCTCCGTCAGGCCCATGGCCAGCTCGAGGTAGGCGCGCCACGCGTCCTGCATGCCAGAGTCCCTTCCGCGGGGCGGGGTGTGCAGGTGTCACGCTACCGGGCGCCCCGGACGTCCGATTGCGGTACGGTGCCGGGAACGGCGTGGCGCGTGTGAGGAGATGATGTGGCCAGCGTGGACGAGTGCCGGCAGGCGTTGCAGGACCTGGCCGCCCGGCTGGACCGGCACGCCGAGGCGCAGGAGCGGATCGACCTCGACCGCACGCTCGCCTGCCGCATCACCGACCTCGACACCGCGTTCCACGGGCGCATTGAAGGCGGCCGGCTGGTCGACCTCACCGACGGCGACGACCCGAAGGCGAAGATCGCGCTGAGCACCACGAGCGACGACCTGGTCGCCCTGGTGCACGGTCAGCTCGACGTCATGAAGGCCGTGGGCTCCCGGCGGGTGTCGATCAAGGCGAACCCGTTCGACCTGATGAAGCTCCGCAAGCTGCTCTGACCGGGCTGGTCAGCCCGCCAGGCCGAGCGCCGCCAGGGCCTTCTCCGCCGCCGGGGACGCCGGCCGCACCCGCGGGCCGGCCCCCGTCGACCAGGCCGCCGCGCACAGCGCCGCGAGGGCGTCGAGCGGGCGTCCCGCGCCGTCGAGGGTGAGCCCCCCGTCGGCGACCGTCGCGGACCAGCCGCCGGCGTCCGCCGTGCCCGGCACCCGCACCACGGCCGCCGGGTCGAAGAGCCCCGCCAGGTCGAAGGAGACGTACGCGGGCCGGCGCGACTCGGGCGCGGCCAACAGCTCGGCCACGTCGCTGACCCCGGTGAGCACCAGCAGGCTGTCCAGGCCGGCCCGGCGGGCGCCCTCGATGTCGGTGTCCAGCCGGTCGCCGACCACCAGCGTCCGGCCCGAACGGGCCCGGCGGGCCGCCGTGGCGAACAGCGCCGGCTCCGGCTTGCCCACCACCACGTCGGGATCCCGCTCCAGCGCGGTGCGCAGCACCGCCACCAGCGAGCCGTTGCCCGGCAGCGGGCCACGCGGGCTGGGCAGGGTCCGGTCGGTGTTGGTGGCGTACCAGGGCGCGCCCGCCCGGACCGCCAGCGACGCCTCGGCCAGGTCGGACCAGCCGACCTGCGGGCCGTACCCCTGGGCCACGGCGGCGGGCTCCTCGTCCACCGTCGAGACCGGGCGCAGGCCCACGGCGCGCAGCTCCGCACGCAGCGCCTCCGCACCGACCACCAGCACCGGCGCGCCGGCGGGCAGCCGGTCGCGCAGCAGTTCGGCGGTGGCGGCCGCGGAGGTCAGCACCTCCTCCGGCCCGGCCGGCACACCCATGCCGGTGAGCAGGTCGGCCACCTCGCTGGATCGGCGCGAGGCGTTGTTCGTCGCGTACGCGACCGCCCGGCCCTCGGCGTGCAACCGGCCGACCGCCTCGACCGCGCCGGGGATCGGCCGGTCGATCAGGTAGATCACCCCGTCCAGGTCGAAGACGACCAGGGTGTACCCGTCGACCAGCCGGTCGCCCGTTCCGGCCCGGTCGCGTTCCCCGCGATCCGGACCGGAACCCGCGTCCCCGGTGTTCCCGGTCACCGGCGCTCCGGCTCCCCGTCGCCCGGTGTGTTCCCGTCCGGGCCGGCGGCGTCCACGGCGGCGGCGCGGGTGTCGGCGGCGAGCGAGCGCGCCTCCGCGTCGGTCAGCTCGTCGTCGCCCAGGTCCGCCGCGTCCCGGTCCCGGTACCCGGCGCCCTCGCCGGCCGGCACCGCGTCGGCGGCGTCCGCGGCGACGGAGTCCGCCGTGTCGGCACGCAGCCGGGCGTCACCGTCGAGGTCGTCGTCCTCGTCGTCGTCCTGGTCCGCGTCGCCGTCCAGGTCGTCGTCCTCGTCGGCTTCGTCGCTGAGGTCGTCCTCGTCGTCGAGGTCGTCCTCGTCCTCGTCGTCGAGGTCGTCGTCCCCGTCGCTGAGGTCGTCTTCGTCGTCTTCGTCGTCTTCGTCGTCCTCGTCGTCGTCTTCGTCGCTGAGGTCGTCTTCGTCGTCGTCCTCGTCGTCGTCGAGGTCGTCCTCGTCGTCGGAGTTGCCGGTGAGGTCGGCGTCTGGACGCGCCGGCACGGCACCCGGGGTGCCCGGACCGGCCGCGATCTCCTCGTCCTCCTCGTCGTCACCCTCGATGACGACGCCGTCCAGCTCCAGCAGCCGCTCGGCGGCGTCGGTCTCGCCCTCGGCGTCCACGTCGGCGGCCCGGGAGAACCACTCCCGCGCCTCCTCCCGCCGGCCCACCGCGAGCAGCGCGTCGGCGTACGCGTAGCGCAGCCGCGCCGCCCACGACTCGGTCGAGTCGGCGGTCAGCTCGGGGACCTGGAGCATGGCCACGGCCGCGTCCTTCTGCCCGAGGTCGCCCCGGGCCCCGCTGGCCACGATCAGCAGCTCGATGGCGACGGCCTGGTCGAGCTTCTCCCGGTCCGCCCCGCGGAACAGGTCGATGGCCCGCTCGGGGCGACCCAGCGCCCGCTCGCAGTCGGCCAGCACCGCCAGGTGGCTCTGCAGCCCGGTCATCCGGTGGTAGGTGCGCAGCTCGGCGACGGCCGTCTGCCACTCCCCCGCGTGGTACGCGGCCAGCCCGACCGCCTCCCGCACCGCGGCGATCCGCGAGGCGAGCCGGCGCGCGGCCATGGCGTGCGCCAGCGCCTCGGTTGGGTTCTCGTCGATCAGCAGGCCGGTAGCGACCAGGTGCCGGGCGACGGTCTCCGCCACCGGCTTGGCGAGGGAGAGCAGCTCCGCGCGGACCGCCGAGTCGAGGTCGCTGGCGACCACCTCGTCCGGCAGCGCCGGCGCCTCACCCGTACGCCCCTCGACGCGCTCGTCCTGCCGCTCCCGGTAGGCGCCGTCCGGCCGGCGGTCGTCCCGGCCGTAGCCCCGGCGCTCACCGTCCCGCTCGGTACGCTCGCGCCCACCGCGGAAGCCGCCCTCGCGGTCGTCACGGCGGAAGCCGCCGGGCCGCTCGTCGCGGCGGAAGCCCTCGCGGCGGTCGCCGCCGAAGCCACCCTCGCGGCGCTCACCGCCACGGGACCCGCCTACGTGGTCGTCGCGGCGGAAACCTTCGCGGCGCTCGCCACCGAAGCCACCCTCGCGGCGCTCACCGCCACGGAAGCCGCCCTCGCGGCGCTCGCCACCGCGGAAGCCGCCCTCGCGCTCGCCGCCACGGAAGCCGCCCTCACGGCGCTCACCGCCACGGAAGCCGCCCTCGCGATCGCCACCACGGAAGCCACCCTCGCGGCGCTCGCCGCCACGGAAGCCGCCCTCACGGCGCTCACCGCCACGGAAGCCGCCCTCACGGTCGCCACCACGGAAACCACCCTCACGACGCTCGCCACTGCGGAAGCCGCCCTCGCGATCGCCACCACGGAAGCCACCTTCACGGCGGTCACCACCACGGAAGCCACCCTCACGGTCGCCACCACGGAAACCACCCTCACGACGGTCGCCCCCACGGAAGCCGCCCTCGCGGTCGCCACCACGGAAGCCGCCCTCACGACGGTCGCCGGCGGCGGAGCCGCCAGGGCGCTCACCGCCACGGAAGCCACCTTCACGACGGTCCCCGCCGCGGAAGCCGCCCTCGCGGTCGCCGCCACGGAAACCACCTTCACGACGGTCGCCGCCGCGGAAGCCCTCGCGGCGCTCGCCACCGAAGCCGCCCTCGCGGCGCTCGCCGCCACGGAAACCGCCCTCTCGGCGCTCACCGCCACGGAAGCCACCCTCACGGTCGCCACCACGGAAACCACCTTCGCGGCGGTCGCCCCCACGGAAGCCGCCCTCACGGTCGCCACCACGGAAGCCGCCTTCGCGGCGCTCTCCGCCGCGGAAGCCGCCCTCGCGGTCGCCACCACGGAAGCCGCCTTCGCGGCGCTCTCCGCCGCGGAAGCCGCCCTCGCGGTCGCCACCACGGAAACCACCCTCACGACGGTCGCCACCGGCAGAGCCGCCACGGAAACCGCCCTCACGACGGTCACCGCCGGCAGAGCCGCCACGGAAACCGCCCTCACGACGGTCACCGCCGGCAGAGCCGCCACGGAAACCGCCCTCACGACGGTCACCGCCGGCAGAGCCGCCACGGAAACCACCCTCACGACGGTCACCGCCGGCAGAGCCGCCACGGAAACCACCCTCACGACGGTCACCGCCGGCAGAGCCGCCACGGAAACCACCCTCACGACGGTCACCGCCGGCAGAGCCGCCACGGAAACCACCCTCACGACGGTCACCGCCGGCGTTGCCGCCCCGAGGGCCGGCGTCGCGGTCGTCGCGGCGGAAGCCACCCTCGCGCCGCTCGCCGCCGCGGGAGCCGCCGTCACGGTCGTCGCGGCGGAAGCCACCCTCACGGCGGTCGCCGCCGCGGAAGCCGCCCCGCGGACCGCCCGAGCGGTCGTCGCGGTCGCCCCGGGGACGGTCGTCGCGGCGGGCGTCGCCGCGCCCCTGCCCACGCTCGGCGCGGTCCTCGTTACGACGGGGGCGATCCTCGCCCTGCGGTCCTGTACTCACGGGTACATCCTTCCTCATTGCGTCCGCCAAGGACGCTAACGCAGTCGAGGGCCGACCCTGCTGGGGCGGCCCTCGACTGGAAGA